>NZ_BAMO01000004.1 GCF_000615945.1 Caldalkalibacillus mannanilyticus JCM 10596 | reverse complement strand
CGTTATACAACGGACTAAAACATTACAGACAAGAGAAACCCTAGCAAATGATCTAAGAAAATTAGGATTAGTCGCAGGAATGACAGTGATTGTTCATTCTTCACTAAGCTCTATTGGCTGGGTGAATGGAGGACCAGTAGCTGTTGTACAAGCCTTAATGGATGTAATTACACCAGAAGGAACCATTGTCATGCCAACTCATTCAGGAGAGAATTCGGACCCTTCTACTTGGGGCAATCCACCGGTACCAGAGGAGTGGTGGTCAGAGATCAGAAACACAATGCCAGCCTTTGATCCGCAAATTTCTCCAACAAGGATGATGGGGAAAGTGGTCGAAGTATTTCGAGCTTATCCAGGAGTAACAAGAAGCTATCACCCGACACTATCTTTTGCGGCATGGGGAAAGCATGCTCAAATAGTGACAGCAAATCATTCGCTCGATTTTGGACTTGGTGAGGGATCTCCTCTTGCCAGAATCTATGAACTAAATGGGTATGTATTGCTACTAGGAGTGAGTCATGAAAATAATACATCCTTTCATTTAGCTGAGAATCGGATGGGGCAACGAAGGATTATTGAAGAAGGTTCACCGATTTTAAAAGATGGTCAGAGAGTCTGGGAGGTTTTTAAGAATATTGAGATGGATTCGGATGTTTTTGAGAAAATCGGAGAGGAGTTTGAGCAGAAGTATAAGGTTTCCTATGGTCAAGTTGGTATCGCCCCATCACGTTTATTTAACCAGAAGGATTGCGTTGATTTTGCCCAGCGTTGGTTTGAACAATCTAATACTTAGTAGAGGAGAGTAATATTGTGAAGATCATTCGAGATAAAAAACGAAGCTTTGAATTAGAAGAATTCTTAAGGAAACCTTTGTTTGCCCATCTATCAACGATGTCTGATGAAGGGCCGCGTGATTCACCTGTTTGGTTTCACTGGGAACAGGATCATCTTTGGATTATAGGAGACACTTCATCGGATAGTTTTCCAGGGAGAATTGAAAGAGATTCGCGATGTGCAGTTGGAATCATTGAGTATGAACAGCAGAGCGGGAAAGTTCTTCATGCAGGATTTAGAGGGCACGCAACCGTGGAATCATTTGATCCAGATATAGCTAGTAGCCTATTGTCGCGTTATCTAGGCACTAATGAAGAGGAGTGGGACCCAAGGTTTAGAAGCTTTAGCCGAACAAATGTGTTGATACGTTTTGTACCTGAAACAATAGTCGTGCGAGATCAGTCCTATAGGAAGGGTGATGAACAACATGTCAAATAGGGATCAGTTTGAAATCGTCTTTATGAATCTAAAGAACATCTTAAAAACCTATGAAACGGAAATGAAGGTGATGATAGATCAAGCTGATCACTATTATCTGGATACTTATAAGGTTAATGAAAAGAACAAACTTCCGATTTTCTTTGCTTCCACCCAAATCAAAAAAAATTATGTCAGCTATTATTTGATGCCTGTGTATGCGTATCCAGAATTGTTAGAGGGTATATCTGATAAATTAAAAAAGAGAATGCAGGGAAAATCATGTTTTAATTTTAAAGTAGTCGATGAAGATCTTGTTGAAGAGCTGAAGCAGCTAACAATTAAAGGCTATCAGAAGTATAGAAAAGAGCAGTTGGTTTAGAGGAGGTAAAACTATTTAGAAATACATTAGTCCTTAATTGAATTTTAATTTAATATAATGTATATTTATACAATTAATATATAGGGAGGACTAATTATGGAATTAATACTCGAGTCAAGAGAGGTCAAGGATTATTTAGAAGAAAATGAGGTGATTAATTACTCACACCCATCGATTCAGAATAAAATAATGGAATTATGTAATGCTCAGCAGTCCGACGTTGACAAGGCGAAGGCAGCTTTTGAATTCGTTAGAGATCATATTTCTCATTCGTGGGACATACAAAGTAACAGAGTCGTTCAAAAGGCTTCAGATGTCCTTCATTATCGGGAAGGAATATGTTATGCAAAATCTAATCTTTTGTGTGCTTTGCTAAGGGGACAAGGGATTCCTACAGGTTTTTGTTATCAGAGGCTTATGCTCTTTGATACCCCTGATCAAGGATATAGTCTTCACGCTTTCAATGCAGTGTATTTAGCTTCCTTAGATAAGTGGGTGCGGCTTGATGCTCGTGGAAACAAACCAGGTGTACAGGCTGAGTTCTCAATCGAAAAAGAAAGGCTAGCATTTCGTGTCAATGAAGCTCTGGAAGAAAAGGATTATCCAATCATTTTTTCTGAACCAAACCAAAAGACAATGTCTATTCTAGAAAAACATTCAAATGCCATAGACATGTATCAGCATGGCTTACCCGATGACTTGTAAAGTAGACTAATCAGACAAAGTAGATGATATCTACTGAAAATCATAGGTTAGAAGATCATTCTTACTAATTTTTGACGAAACAGAAAGGGAGTTACTATATGGAAATACGGCGAGCTAAAGCTGGAGATGAAAACGGAATAGCTAGGGTGCACGTGGAGAGTTGGCGAACGACATATAGAGGGATTATGCGTGATGAAATGTTAGATAATCTTTCAGTTGAAAGAAGAGAACAGTATTGGAAAAATGAAATAGATTTAAATAAGGTGTTATACGTAGCGGTGGATGAAAAAAGAATCGTTGGTTTTGCCAGCGGAGGAAAGAGTCGCTCAACGGAGTATGACTACGATGGAGAGCTATATGCGATATACCTCTTAGAAGATTATCAGCAAAAAGGGATTGGTAGAAAGCTAATCTCAGAGGTAGCACAGGAGCTCCGTAATCTGGGTTATCAATCCATGATCGTCTGGGTATTAAGTAAGAATCCATCCAAAACAGTTTACGAGAAACTAGGTGCTCTAGCCTTTGATTCAAAGGATATTGATATCGCTGGAGATTGGTTCAAAGAAGAGGTTTTGGTCTGGAAGGATCTAAATCAAATCATTCGCAAGGAGAGATAGGATGAACTTTCGAACAGCTCAAGCAACGGATTACAACATCATTCATTCCAAGATAAATGAATGGTGGGGCGGCAGAAACTTGTCAGATATGTTACCTAAGCTCTTTTTCATTCATTTTTCAGAAAATAGTTTTGTTATAGAGGAAAACAAGAAAATCATAGGTTTTTTAGTAGGTTTTATCTCGCAATCGTATCCAGACGAAGCCTATATACATTTTGTTGGAATAGATCCCGAATATAGAGATCGTGGTTTAGGAAGGAAGCTGTATACACTATTTATGGAAACGATAAGGCTAAGGGCTGTAGCACCATTCGATGTGTTACCTCACCAGTGAACAAGACATCCATCAAATTTCATCAGAGAATGGGTTTTGAAATAGAATCAGGAGATGAAGTCATCGATGGTGTACCTGTTACGAAAGATTATGATGGCATTGGTGGAGCACGGGTCTTGTTTAAGAAGACATTTAACGACTATGTAGGAGAAAAGGAATGTTTAAACATAAAATCATGAATGAAACAGAACGAACTTGGTTAAAGCAACTCGTTTGTAAAGATAAGGACTTACTATTCTACAGCTATTTGACAAGTAGAAAATCAAATACCATTTTTTTTGGTCAATATGATCAGGGACAATTGACTTCTGTATTGGCGTATCTAAAAGGTCTATCATTTCATGCTTTTGCTTATTATAGAGCAAGTGAAGTAAATCCGGATCTTGAAGAATTAATAAGGTATGCATATAAGGAGCTTAAACTGTCTTTTGACGAAGTGGGGTCAACGATCGTCAATGACAATGATCTCGTTCAATTCCAAAAACAAAAATTACTTTACGGTACACCAAAACAAGAGATAGTAATGAAATATAGCTTTTTAGAGAAGGAAGAAGAAGATCTTTCTTTTCAATCTGAAATCATTAAAGAAAAAGATTTTGCTCAAGTCAGTAAATTACTGAAAGAAGCGGGAATGCCATTTTTTGATGAAGCATCATTACATACTTCCCCATATGTAGCTATTAAAAATGATCAGAATAAGATAGTGGCTGTGGGAGGTTTCCATCTGTTTGATCATGAGATTGTTGAATTAGGTAATATTTGTACCCATCCTCTATATAGAAAAAATGGATATGGCAAAAAAATAACCAAACACCTTGTGTCAATGGGAAGAGAGAAAGGAAAAGACATCTATCTGTATGTATTTAGAGATAATAAACCTGCGATTGCAATGTATACGTTATTAGGATTTAGCGAACTGACATCCTTACATTTGATAGAATTCAAACCTCATATTTTTAATAAATAGGGAAGATAAATGTTGAGAGGTGAGTAGCATGGAAGTTTTATATAACCATATTGGCAAGAATTATGATGTGACTCGGCAAGCAGATCTTGAGATCGTAAATTGTTTAAAGAGGCATTTGCAAGTGGAAGAGGGGCTTGTTTTAGATGTTGCTTGTGGTACAGGAAATTATACGGTTGCTTTAAAAAATGCTGGTTTAGATATGGTTGGAGTTGATGTGTCCGACGAAATGATTAGGCAAGCTCAAGAAAAAATGAAGGAGATAAACTGGAATATAGCAGATGTGAAAAAATTACCTTTTTCAAGTCGGACGTTTAAGGGAGCGACTTGTATATTAGCGATCCATCATTTTGATCATTTGGTAGAGGCGTTTCAAGAGGTTTACAGAGTGATCGATGAAGGAAGATTTGTTATTTTTACTTCTTCTCCAGAACAGATGGACCGCTATTGGCTTAAGGAGTATTTTCCTGTAGCATGAAAGCCTCTGCAAAACAAATGCCAGCACTTTCAAGGGTAACAGAAGCTCTTCGAACAGCAGGCTTCGAAATCATTGGGAACGAAACTTTTTTAGTCCAACCAGATTTGAAGGATTTTTTCCTATACAGTGGAAAATATGATCCAGCCATGTATCTAGATCCAAAGGTCCGTTCTGGTATCTCTACTTTTGCGAATCTAGCTTCTCAAGAAGAGATAGAAGAGGGTTGTAGAAGATTACAACAAGACATAATGGATGGGAAGATTAAGAGTATTTTAAATACATACAGTAGTGATCATGGGGATTATGCTTTTATAGTAGCGGAAAAACGTACTATATAAAGGAGTAAAAATGAGTATCCAAATAAATAGACACAAACAAATTAGTCTGTTGATGATCGTTTTCATTTCGTCGATTTTGTTTTTTTCAGCCTGCAGCAACCAAACCGATCAAAAAACGCACCTCGCATATGTTTCAGCAAATATAGATGGGGCGTATGAACAAATGTTTAAAGAACTAAGCTTAGGGCTTATTTTTGATTTTAATTTAAAGCCTCTCTCAGAAGATCAGGCTGGGTGACTATGTGGGTTGAAGCCTATCATGATGGAGAAGTACAGGAGCCTACACAGTTAGTCAACCTTTCTTTTGAATTAGGCTCTGGTTCTGTCAAAGAAGGTCATATTGGTTTAGGGATGCTTTCTCCCAAAAGCGACTATTCGTCCCTTTTTTTATACTCTCCTTCTGGCAAATCTATTGTCAACAAAATAGATCCAAAGTTTTTTCCTCCTGAAGCTCCAGCTGCAACATGGGAATACGCTATTGGAAAGGAGCCAATAGCATTAGAAGCCGGTGAGCCACAATTATTAGCCGTGTATCGACAGGCAGAAAATTCACTAGGATCTTTTAACCTTCAAGATGAAAAAGAACTGGAACAGATGATTCAAGAGGATGCTGTGGTATTTCTACTTAAGATGAAAATTGAGGAACAAGAAGGGTAATATGAATAGATTTTTTTAAAAAAAAGCGAAATAAAAGGAGTAAAGCGATGTTTAAATATCAAATTACCGAAGAGATCTATCTAAGAATTCTAGAAGAGAGAGATGCCGAAGCTCTTTTTCATATTGTTGATCAATCCAGAGAATCATTGAGAGAGTGGTTAGCGTGGCTAGATCATAGCCAGAGTGTTCAAGATTCACAAGAGTTTATTAAATTAACGTTACAACGCTTTGCCACTAATGCAGGGTTTGATACTGGCATATTCTATCATCATAAATTGGTTGGAGTCATCGGATACCACGCTATAGATTGGAATTCAAAGAAAGTTACTATTGGGTATTGGCTAGGAACAGAGTTTCATGGCAAGGGAATTATGACACAGGCTTGTAGAGCCATGGTAGATTATGCTTTCAATGAATTAAATCTAAATAGAGTTGAAATTAGATGTGCAGTGGAAAACAAAAAATCTAGAGCGATTCCAGAAAGATTACATTTTGTAAATGAAGGATGCATTAGGCAAGCTGAATGGCTGTATGATCATTATGTAGATCACATTGTCTACGGGATGTTAAAAGAGGAATGGAAAGCTTAGTTTTAAGCAATTATTACCATAGTATAGTAGAAAATCCGCAAAAAGCTGAAGGGGTGTTCCTACCATTTCGAGATTTTTGTCACAGATATCGAGAAGAGATCATTTCTATCCTGAAGAATAAGCTTGTTCAAACCAATGAAGTGCGGAGATGTACATACTTATATCCAAGTTTTTGCTATATTTATAGTAAAGTAAATAAACCCCTGTCCTTCATTGAGATTGGAACCAGTTCAGGCTTACAGCTTCTTTGGGATCAGTATTGTTATTCTACAATGAAATCATGGCTGAAATAGATGGTCATGCACGATGGTTTGAATGGAAAGGAGAGAGGAAATGAAGATATACATAGTAGATGCTTTTACGGAACACCCTTATAAGGGCAATCCTGCCGCAGTCTGTATCTTAGATTCTGAAAAATCGGATCAGTGGATGCAGAATGTGGCGAGTGAGATGAATTTATCTGAAACGGCGTTCTTGATAGAGGAGAACGAAGGTTATTCCTTAAGGTGGTTTACACCAGAGGCAGAAGTTGATTTATGTGGTCATGCAACATTAGCAAGTGCCCATATTTTATGGGAAGAGTCCATTTTTTGCGGAGAAGAGGTGCGTTTTATAACCAAAAGCGGTTGGTTATCCGCCAAAAAGATCGGGCAATGGATTCAATTGAATTTCCCATTAGAAAGAGAACAAGAAAGTGAAGCACCAATTGAACTAGTTAAAGGGTTAGGAACCGATTTCATCTACGTTGGGAAGAACAGGCTGGATTATTTAGTAGAAGTAGAAGATGAGGAAACATTGAGAAATTTACAACCCAACTTCCACCTATTAAAAACGTTGAAATCTAGAGGAATTATTGTGACAAGTAAAGCTACCCGTTCCCAAGCTGATTTTGTTTCCCGTTGTTTCTATCCAGCACTAGGGGTAGATGAAGATCCTGTCACAGGGTCTGCCCATTGCTGTTTAGGTCCCTATTGGCAAAGGAAGCTCAATAAGAATGATCTTATTGCTATCCAATTATCTAAGAGAGAAGGATTACTCAAGTTAAGTGTTGGAACGGAGAGAATTCTCTTATCTGGGCAAGCAGTCACAACGTTACGAGGGGATTTGCTTAGATAAAAGTGATTCGTAGATGGGTTATGTTATCGATAAAAAGATTCTATAGTCTACCTTGAGAACAACACTCTATTAATACTTTCCTAAATTTCTCTTTATCTTCAGAGGTAAAAGGTTTCGGTCCTTTTGTCTTTCCGCCCGCTCGGCGCACTTTTGCTGAAACATGACGTTGGAATAAGAGCGAGTCTATATTATCGGTAGTATAGCGTTTTCCCGTGTGGTGAAGGGCCATGGCTCCTTTAGCTAAGACAATAGATGCTAAGCCATAATCTTGTGTAACCACAATATCTCCGGCTTTAACTCGATTCATAATAACCATGTCAGCAGCTTGGGCTATATTATCGACCATGATATTTTCTACTCCTGCTATGGGGCGACTATAATGTGAATAGCTGCATACCATGAGAATGGGCAACTGATAGGAATGTCCCACCTCAATAATAATATCTTTTACTGGACAAGCATCAGCATCAACAATAAGCTTCATGGTAATTTGACTCCCTTATTAATTCTTGGGTTTATTATAATACATCTTGAGGAGAAGAGATATGAAGATAGTAGATAGCAACATATTGAAGAAAAGTCTGGCAGATGAAGGTCGTGCACCTGATCTAGTCTTGTTACTTTGGATCATCTACATGGTGTGTAAAACAGCCCTTGGAATCGTCTGGATATGGGAAGGGCTTGTTCCTAAGATTCTTTTTCCATCAGTTGAAGAAATAGAGATGGTTGCAAGAACCCGTCTAGCTTGGTGGGACCCTGCTTCGTTTATCCCTTTTCTGGGAGTATGGGAGGTTGCCTTAGGATTACTTCTACTTATGGGGATTAGACCGAGAATCATGGCAAGTCTGTCGTTAGGGCTCCTGCTCTTCTTTACATTGGTTCTTCCTTTTTATGAACCTTCGTTATTGTATCATCCCTATGGTGCTATTACAAAGAACCTTGGCTTACTTTCGTGTTCCTTCGTTGTGATATTACTTGCTCCTCATGTCTCAAAGTCAGCCAACATTCTCACTAAGCCCTTGAGTCTGCTCTTTTTGGGTATCCTTGCCTTTGCTGGTTCAGCTATTTATGGAACGAGCCTGAGTCTTCTATTCCCGAGGTGGAGTGTAAGCAGCGGTTCACTGTGGATTATTTTATCGGCAGGTATTGGCTGGTTTGTTTTATGGGGAGGGACCTTCCTTCTCCATGGTAAAAAGGTTAATATGATTTCATTTATTGCTGTTTCACTCGCTGTCATGCGGTATGGGATCGTGGTCTTATTATTTGCTTCACTTGTGAATCTGTTTTTTTATTCATGGGGGCTAGAGTCAGGTCTGACCCTTATCATCCTTAATATCCTCATGGTCGTGATCTCAAATATCATCATGGGCTATGTGTTCGTCCAAAAGCTGAAAGAACAATCATTAACAGTAAAGCAATCTCTTTTATTATGGATGGTCTTCTTGAATGGTGCGGGTGCTGTTCTATTTACTATTTTTTGGAGGGTTTTACCATGAAAAAGAATCCGATCACTGTCGCCGGAAAACTAGATCAATGCTTTCTATTTATGTATAGGTGTCCCGTTGAAATGGTTCGAAACTATATTCCCCCCATATTTGAAATCGTCACCTATAGAGGTCAGGCGATTATTGGAGTGGTTGTTTCAGACTTAAAGCAGATGCGTCCTTATTATTTTCCTAAGTGGACGGGAGTAAGCTATTCTCACATTGCTTATCGGGTATATGTGCGTTACACTCCACCTGGTAAGCCTACTTTACAGGGTCTTTATTTTGTAAGGAGTGATGCGAACAGTGCGTTCATGAAATGGTCGGGAAATCTCTTAACCAATTACCAGTTTCACAGAGCAAATATTTACATTCATAGGACATCAGATCAGTTTACGGTGCGAGTTAACCATTCAGATGATGGTCTGGGGAATGCTGAAGCCGTCCTTGAATTGGCTGAATTAGATAAACTAGCATCGGATTCCATTTTTCCTACATTAGATGAAGCGAAGAGAGTGTTGCATTATGAGCCCTATGCTTTTGCAGTAGATGAATCTAGAAGGGTGATCAATGTCGTCAAAGTAACAAGGGATGAGACAAAATGGGTCGAAACACCAGTCGTTCAAAAACAAGCGAAGTTTGACTATTTAGACCATCTCTTTGGAAACACTCTGCACCATGAATTAACGCTCTGTGTCAATTCCATTGAGTATCGTTGGGATAAGGCAGTAGAGTATCCTCTTTGTAGGAAGGAAGTTGGAAAATGAGGAATAAAAGCATCAGCTCATCTGAGGATGAGAAAGGACAGATCAAACAACCCATTGCTTTTGTCACAGGGACTTCAAGCGGATTCGGATTATTATCCAGCGTAGCCTTGGCCCAAAATGGGTATTATGTAGTAGCCACAATGAGGAATGTGGAAAAGAAGGGGGAGCTGATGGCAAGGGCAAAAGAAGCGGGAGTTAATCATTCGATTGAGGTGGTACAATTGGATGTTACCTGCTTTGATCAAGCAGAAGCCGTTGTCCATGCCATTGGGGAGAAACTGGGAAGAATTGATTTACTGTTAAATAATGCGGGATATGGCTCAGGTGGATTTGTTGAGGATGTCCCCCTTTCTGATTGGCAACAAATTATGGATACGAATGTGTTAGGTCTTGTGGCTGTGACCAAAGCCGTGATTCCTTACATGAGAGAACAGAAAAAAGGACTTATTATCAATATGAGCAGTATCAGTGGTCTTTTTGGTTCTCCAGTATTAAGCCCTTACGTTTCTTCAAAATTTGCTGTTGAAGGCTTTAGTGAATCACTGCGCTTTGAATTGCTTCCTTATGGCATTTATACGGTTTTAGTTGAACCGGGCTCGTATCAAACGGAGATCTGGTCGAAAGCGCTCAACACGCTTTCTTCTGAAGGAAAGTCATCTGCCTACGCTAATGAAATGGAACGAATGGTTGGACATGTCAGTGAAATTGCTCGTCAAGCGCCTCCACCTCATGAAGTAATAGAACTGATTATCAAGATTACGAAAAAAAAGAAACCAGCTCTCCGCTATCCTGTGGGGAAAGGGGTTAAAAGCTTTAGCTTACTAAAAAAGATCCTGCCATGGAGTGTAATAGAACGAATCGTGATGGCTCAGCTAAAACAAATATTTGGAAGGAAGAACGTCTAAAGACAAACACACATAAACTATAGTGATGACTTCAAATAAAAGGAGAAATGCATGTGAGTACACATACGAAAACTCCAATTATGGGAGCTTCTATCGCTACGAGTGAACAAATGTACCAATTTGCTCGATCAGTCAATCCGGCATTTCCTAGAGATCTAGCTCAGCTATATCTTGAAATCGGCGCTAGGTATTCTGTTAGAGGAGATATTGCCTTTGCTCAAATGATAAAGGAAACAGGGTATCATCGGTTTGGTGGAGATGTCCTTCCCAGTCAATATAATTATGCTGGCATCGGAGCTGTTGGCGGAGGGGCAAGAGGAGCTTTTTTTCAAAATCCAAGAGAGGGAGTAACCGCTCATATTCAACATCTCTACGCCTATGCCAGCAAAGCACCTCTACCCGAAGGAGAAGTGTTAGTAAACCCAAGATTTTACCTTGTCACGAGAGGAATTGCCCCTCATTGGGAGGATCTGAATGGCAGATGGGCTGTTCCGGGGGTGAATTATGGTCAGGAGATTGTAGACATCTATAGGAGAATGATTAGAACAGCTGTTGTTGAGCCACAACCTACTCCAAGTGAACCAGAAACCACCATTCCTCCTTCGATAACAGCTAGGGTACCTGTCTGGGCTAGACCCACTATTCAAAAGCTAATGGACAAAGGAGTTCTTCATCAGCCAGAAGGAGATGAGAGCTTTTACCGGGTGCTAGTTATACTGGATCGTTTAAACAAGTTAGATTGATCAGAAGAAGTCGGAACCTAGAAAGCTTGAAAAAAAGGCATACCGAGAATAGAAGAGTCTTTTTTGCCTCAGAATAAAAGCATCAAATATACTGGAGGTAGAAAAGATGAATCAATTAGATCAACAAGATATAACGGTGATAGAGCAAGCTTTGATGGAGGCAATGAACAACACCTCAGATTATCAGGTGATAAGTGCTTATCAGGATGTACTGAATAAGCTAAAAGAAGAAGGAGTAGAATCAGCACTCTCAATGAAAAAAGGTGCTGAACAAGTCCAAGCAATCGACGGGTTTCGCTATGACTATGACGACTCAACAGATGTCTAACCTTAAGAAGCCATAAAGTAATCTCAAAGTCCTTGTTCAACTGGGAGGAATTTTTCTAATCAGAGGGCAAGGGCTTTTTAGTGTCCAGAAAATTTACACTGCACAAATAGAATGGTAAAAATATACTGATGTTATTAGAAATGGTATACTAGAAATACTACCAAAATGCTGGGGTAAGGAGATCAAAAAAATTTTAATCAGGTTCTAACTATAAGGTGCAGTAAAAAAACATCTGACGGAAGTCTACTTTATAGGATTGGGTGGGGAGAAATTTGATAGTACGCGAAACAAAAGATAGCTTCATCTTAATAAAACAACATGACCATGCCCAGATATCGGGACAGCTAGCAGAAAACTGGAACGAAGATCTTTCAGATACAAAGAAAGATCTTCTATTTGCCATATATCAACACGACAGAGGGTGGATAGATTTAGATGATACCCCTTTTTGGAATGATCAAAATAAGAGTCCTTATTCTTTTTTAGATTTCCCCTTTACTACAAAAGTAGTACATTATAAGCATGGAATTGACCAGATTGAAGCGGAAAGCCCTTACGCAGCATTAATTTGCAGTCTTCATTATCATTCTATTGTAAGTTTTAATCCTGAAGAGGGTAGCTGGTTTTTACAACATGAAAATAACAGACAACAGAAATTAAAAGCTAGCCTTAAGATAGATTCACATCATAAAATAAGGAAAATGGAGTATGGGTATCAATTACTGAAATTTTGTGATCGCATGTCGATCTATTTGTGTGTCAATGAACCAGGAATTAGTAAAGAAGATGAATATGAACTATATAAAAATGGCTTTAAAGACTCCGAATTATTTCGTATAACAAATGGAAAGAGGATCATAGCAAACTGGATGAATACCAACCATGTTTCACTAACTCCTTTTCCATTTAGGCATCATTTTGACATTAGAATCCTATATAAAGAAGTATTTAAGGATGACATTATGAAAAAGGGAATTGTTAAAGCATACATAGATGCTGAATGTAAGGAAAATACAGTAAACATTACGGACAGGAAGGATTGAACTCAATGATTGAAGTGCAAAAAATACATCACATCACAATAGCAACGAAAAACTTAGAAAAAGCGAAAGAATTTTATTCTGAGATTCTTGGATTTAAAGAAATCGAACGTCCCCAGTTTCAATCTAATGGTGCTTGGTATGCAATAGGGGAACAACAATTACATGTAGTCGAGAACCCAGATAGTGAAACCCTTCGATTAATGGGGATTAATTCGTTGGAAGGACATTTTTCAATTTGGGTAAAAAGCTTCAGTCAAACATTGCAGTTTTTAAAAGAGGCGGGAATAAAATTCGAGGTAGAATCAGATAGTGTGGCAGGATTTTCGCAAGTGTACATCACAGATAGAGATCAAAATATCATTGAATTTGCTGCAAGTTATCATTCGTAAGCTAGATATTAGACAAGGGATAGTAAGAATGGTAAGAGAAAAAAGGGTAAAAGATGTAGCACGTTGGGAAGGTGAAAGAAATAAAGATATTATTTGTTTGTAGTCAAAATAAATGGAGAAGTTTAACAGCAGAGAAGATTTTTCAAGGGGTAAGTGGCTATGATGTAAGATCCGCAGGGACAGAGGATAGAGCAAGGATTAAGGTTACCGAAGGGCATATTGGTTGGGCTGATGTTATCTTTGTAATGGAAAAGAAGCACCAGAGAAGACTACAAGATAAGTTCAAAAGTAGTCTTCTGAATAAACAACTCATTTGTCTTCATATTCCAGACGAATATGAATATATGGATGAGGAACTAGTTGGTTTATTGCAATCTAGTGTTTCTGAATACATCGAGTTCCCAGCAAATTGAGAGTAGATAAGTGGCTTATTGAACGATTACCCTATCCATTGTTTTAATTTAGGTAGTCGATTAAGAAGTAGCCAATCGAATAACAAAACTACAATCAAGGATATCCCTACCAAGGGGAAGAATAAACTGAAAGCGATAATAATAAGAACAAGCGTTTTGGAAACAGTGGTGCTGTTTGGTGCTGCTGGAGCCCCTAGCTTTCCTTTCGGTTTTCTCTTCCACCACATGATCAGTCCACTTACTGCGATAAAAACGATTCCGATACATACGAATAAACATAATAGTTGATTAGCTAATCCGAAATACCGACCTTCATGTAGAGCAATCCCAATAGAAATGGCTTTAGCTAATGGACCATAATCTGAAAACCGAATATCTGTTAAAACTTCACTGCTGTATTGATCAATATGTAGGGTAGCTTGTCCTTCAGGCTTCTTAGGGCGAATGGATACAGTGTAAACGCCTGTATCTCCTCGCGGAAGTGAAATGGTGTAATCATTGTCTAATGATTTCTCTTCCAGTATTTTGATTGCGTTTTCAATGGGGATGGTTACCGTCCCTTCCTGGAGAGAATTCGGTACTGGTACTTGCTCGGTGGCCCACGACACCTCAGCTATGTCTTTTGTTGGTATAGTTGATTGCGGAGGGGCAGATAAGGCGGCAGGACGACCCGTATTAGTTGCCGTAGATATTTTTTGAATGGCTTCTCCCCATACACCTGACCAAGGTAGTCCAGTGAAAATTAAGATCAAAATCAGTCCTGACAGCCAAATACCTGTAACGACATGAATATCTCGCCAAAAAATACGTTTTCCATTCGAAAAACGAGGAATCAAAGTTCCGAATAACGATCTGTTCCCCCGAGGCCACCATAAGTAGATCCCTGTTACAATTAGAATCACAGCCCAGCAGGATGCAAGTTCAACCAGTCGATCTCCAGTTTTTCCGATCATCAATTCCCCGTGTAATTCTTTAATGATAACCATGAAACGCTGATCATTATTGACCTCTCCTGTAACTTGACCATTATAGGGATTAACATAAATCGATTTTGACTCTCCATTTTCTATTACTTTGATTTCAGTTGCTCGATCTTGCATAGTGCTAGGTGAGTAACTCGTGATGTTTGCAGTAGGATAAGCATTTTTCACTGCTTCAATCTGCTGTGTTGCTGTCCATTTTTCAGACTGAGCTTGAATGGTTATAGCGTCACGATATAACCATTCTTCGATTTGAGGCTTGAACAAATAGATTCCACCAGTGATCGCAAGGATGATCAAAAATGGGGCAAAAATGAACCCAGCATAAAAATGCCATCTCCAGATGGTGGCATACCAAGAAGGGGTGGCTGCCACCTGAGGTTGTTTCTTAGTTTCTTTAACTTCTAGTTGTTGGTTTGAATGCACGTAGTATCACTCCTGTTTCGACAATAAGTTTTAGAAAGGAATAGGATTGCTCACTTCATAAAGCGTAGGTTCAAAGACAATGAAATTCATCACTCGAAAGAGCTAAAATTGTGTCTAAATATTGAAGTGATTTTTCGAAAGAGCAAAAAAAAAAGGAACGCGATCATCTTGGATGCAACGGCTCATTTTCTTGTAATATATAAAGCTTCTTGGTACGATGGAAACAAGTTCCTATTGGTAAAAAATAAAGGATAATAGAGAGGATAAAAATATGGTTCTTGAAGTCGCAATTTTACAAATAAAACCGGAGTTAATTGAACAGTTTGAACCGGCATTTCGGGAAGCCTCAAAGATTATTTCAAAAATGAAAGGGTATATCAATCTCGAATTACAGAAGTGCCTAGAGGATGAGTACAAATATATCTTATTAGTGAGATGGGAAACCCTTGAGGACCACGTCAAGGGTTTTAGAGATTCAGAAGAGTATAAAGAGTGGAAAGGATTATTACATCATTTTTATGAACCTTTTCCCGTAGTTGAGCATTATATCAACATAGAGCTCTAGCTGTAATGACCTGAATAAATCCATAACAATGGCAGAGCAAAGCATGATTGAATGATATCAAGTAAGTGGAAGGATGTTATGAATGTCTATTGCTGTATATGCTGGATCATTTGATCCTTTTACCAATGGTCATCTGCATGTTGTAGAAGAAGCCTCCAATATTTTTGAAAAACTATTTATTGTTTTAGCAGACAATCCAGAAAAGAATCGTCGTATAAATAGTAGCAGCATGGCTGAGGACATTAAAGAAGTTATTACTAAATTGGGTAAAACAAAGAAAATAGAAGTAGTAAGCTTCCAAGGTCTTATTGTGGATATTGCCAATGAATTAGGCGCAGATTATCTCGTCAGAGGAATACGTAATGGAATAGATTATGAGTACGAAGAAAATTTGGCTAAAATTAACGAATCCTTGGGACTGAAAACAATCTATCTAAGGGCAGGGAATCTAAGTCATGTCAGTTCTTCGATGGTTATGGAGCTCTGGAGATATGGGAAGGATGTTAGCACTTATGTACCGGAACCTATTTATAAGACTTTAGTCCAGAATGGTGGAGCAAGGTGCTGATTAAATGGATTGAATGCGTTGTCCCAGCAGATAAGAGGGAAGGTTTTTCTCGTTCGCAAGAACAATGGAAGGTATTAAAAGAGGTCAAAGGCTGTCTAGGTCAAGTAGGAGGGTGGAGTATAGAACAAAACTCGCTTGCTTGTATCTTAGGGATATGGAAAGACCAGGAAGCATACAAACATTTTATGGATCATGAGCATGATCAAATTATACATAGGAATAACCAAACAGACTTGTTTGAATCCATTTCAGTATCTTTGTTTCAACCCTTAGGTTATATTCAAGGGGATGATCAACGATTTCGTGAAGCATGCTTGAAGGAAAGACTACTACTAGTAGAAGAGATTATTTATTGGGATATGCAAGCCATACAGTGTAATGAGGTTCAAAAAGAAAAATGGAATCAAGAGAATAATAATCAGAGTGGAATACATTCAGGCGTTATTGCTCAAGATTTTATAAGTTCTAATCGATTTCTATTGATGACAATATGGGATGATAAGCATAGGGATGAAATAGAAGTTGAAAAAAGGGTACAACGATTAAAAACAGAAAAAGGGATAAAGGACGTACAAAGCAAGCTCATAAGAATAGATGAAAATTGGCGCTTCTAATCTTGTAGTTAGATCAAATACACAAGATGTAATTGACAAGCATTAAAAGAGTAGTTGAATCCAAACATGTAGTTGAGGTGGTTAGATGAAGATCGAAAGACTAGATCATTTGGTGATGACGGTTAAAGACATCCAAGAAACCATTCATTTCTATCAGGATGTACTGGGAATGGAGGTTGTAGAATTCGGTGGTAATAGAAAAGCACTAGCGTTTGGGAACCAGAAAATCAATCTTCATGAGTACGGAAAAGAGTTTGAACCAAAAGCGAAATGTCCAAGTCCAGGTTCTGTTGATTTGTGCCTTATTACGGAAACACCTATTGATGAAGTTCAAAAACGATTCAAAGCAAAAGGGATCATAATTGAAGAAGGCCCTGTAAAAAGAACTGGAGCAACAGGAGAGATCCTATCACTTTATATTCGTGATCCCGATGAAAATCTAATAGAAATATCGAAATACCTAAGCTGATCAGGCAAGAAATTACGCTGATTACAGAAAAAAGGAGCGATGAATGATGGCAAGTGTAGATAAATGGAAGGATGTAGATGTCTATTTTGAATCAAAGTTGCAATCCTCAGAAACGATTATGGATTCCATACTCAAAGCAAATACGGAGGCGGGTTTACCTGCCATAGATGTTTCGCCAAATCAAGGGAAATTTCTATACCTCCTTGCAAAAATGAAAGGAGCAAAAAACATACTAGAGATTGGAACTTTAGGAGGTTATAGTAGTATCTGGCTCGCTCGTGCTTTACCAGACGATGGGCATTTGATTACCCTTGAATATGAGGCAAAGCACGCCAAAGTAGCTGAGGAAAACATTAAAAAGGCTGGTTTGGAACAAAAAATTGAAGTGATGGTAGGAGCTGCGCTTGATCTCTTGCCAACATTAGAAGAGAAAGGGTATCCTCACTTTGACTTAATTTTTATTGATGCAGACAAACCAAATAACCCTCATTACTTAAATTGGGCATTGAAACTATCTAAACCCGGTACTGTGATTATTGCAGATAATGTAGTGCGCGATGGGCAAGTACTCGATGAAAATAGTGAGGTTTCGAGTGTGCAAGGAATAAGACAATTTATTGATTTGTTAGCTCAAGAGGAACGAATCGACTCAACGGCTATTCAAACGGTGGGAATAAAAGGATATGATGGATTCGTTCTGGGAGTGGTAACAGATGCCCCGCTTGCAACACCTTAACATTACTTTAAAATGGGCAGTAGGAATTATGATTCTGGTTTTGTTAATAACCTTCACATTAGTAACCGATCCAGGAAGACAGATAGCTAGTACTTTTCTAGAGTATGTAAAAAGTTCAGAGAATTCTGAGGTAGATACTTTGCCGCATGAAGAGAGAGCAGAAATACCGAAAGTTGTGATTACAGAGGAGCAGGCTTTACAGGAGGTAGATTTTTTTCTAGATTTAGTGAAGAACAGAGATGAAGCTGGACTTCTGAAGTATTACCAAGAACGCAATTTCTATGATTATTACGCAAGCTTCTTATCTCTAGAACAAATGGCGAAAGATACCATCGAAGGTTTTGAAAGCATATACGATATTGAAACCATGCAAATTAGTCATTTCGGAAGAGACCATTATCCAGAGAATCATCAATTTCACGTCGTAGTAGTGGGTTCAAAACAGGGGGCGAAGCCTGTTGAACAAGATTTTATGGTAGGGTATGGCGATGGCTCTTCCGGCTATGAAGGATTTAAAATCCAAAGTCATATGATCACTTACTTTACTCAAACAAAGCCTTTTATGAAAAGCTATGTCCAGAGCATACAGGAGAAAGATCCAGGGTATTTAGCGATGTTATTAACTCCGGATGATGTTTCTTATCCTATCTATTTAGCGACAAATGCAATAAAAGAATACGAGGTTTGGTTGGATATATCTCATTTGAACTATGAGTATAACGGCTTTTCTACTGATGAGGGAGATCAATTCCATTATGTAATCTATGACCAGCAAAAGCTCAAGAAGCATCAGGTTAAGATCTATTTTGCTGACGGTTTGCTTTGCATGGAAGATCCGTTTGTTCCTGAATTTGAGATGGGAGCACCAGATGAGGTCATACGTCAGTTTGCGCAGGCAATCGAGGATAGAGATGCCGAGCGCTTAGTTGAAATCTATGGTGGTGAATATGAATGGGTAGTCATGTTTTCACCTGAGTCAGATCGTCAGAATAAGGAAAAGGTGTTTGAGAATTATTTGAAGGTATTAGGAGAAGAAAAACTTCTTTTCAATACGTTTGTCAGCAGTGAAAAAATAGCTGAAGATGAATATGTGTATGTGATTACATTTCGATATGAAGAGGGTCCATTATTTAGTGTGAATACAGGAGAAAGCAGTCAAACAGAATTTCGCTATACGGTGAAAAAAATGGGTGGAGAGTTTAAAGTGATGGAGCTCCCGCCGTATCAGTCTTGATATTTCAATTCAACTGAACTATAGAGTGAATGAAGAGATGATGTATCTTATTTTACATCGTCTTTTTCTATTATAAAGAAATTTTAATTACGCTACAAAATAATTATTATTGCTTTATGGGGTAATTTATTTTACTATATAAAGAAAAAGGAGGTTTTTTCTGTGGATAATGATCTTCAACTAAATGTTTCTTTACTAAAAAGGCGTGTACCTAATCTAACTGTTGCTGCAAAGTCTGTTGGTTTGCGTCCTGCTACGGTGTCTAATTTATGTACTGGGAAAATCCCAGTAGGTCGAGCAGAGGTTAGGACTCTTGTCGCCTTAGCTACGATTGCAGGATGTACCCTTGACGAGCTTATTATTCATGGAAGTGGTACAGAGATGATTGAAACCGGAATTAAGGTAATTGATTTATTTGCTCCTTTAGTTCGGGGGGGAACCATTGGATTGGTTGCACGACCTAGCATGGGTCAACTGGTGCTGATGGCAGAGCTTTTTTATCGCATGAAAAGTCTTGATTTCACCACGTTTTTTCTTATGCCAAGTGAAGATATCTTAGGAGTTGAAGATGTCAAGAAACATTCTGATTTCAGTAGCTCTAATCTAAAAGAGATATACAATAAGGTAAAAGAAGTAGGAAACGATAAAGAGATTGTATTGGGGTTGGACAGAACGATGGTGGTTTCAGGAGATTTGTTTGATTTGCGTGAACAGTTGCAAAAGGCTACCTCAGGTCCAATAACCTTCATTTTAGTAGATACCCTTGGTGAAGCTGTAGATGAAGACTCTCCATATGGTCCTCTTGAAACACTTTGGCAATTTGATATGGATTTAGTCACTAGAAAAATGTATCCCGCTATTGATCCCGTGCTTTCTACCTCCACAGTGCTCGAAGGGGCTCACTTAGAATCCACACATTTAATCATCCAACAAAGAGCGAAAAAACTATTAAGACGTTATAGAGAATTAAGATTTATAGTCAACACTTGGGGAACAGACAGATTAACAGAGGCGGATGAATTGATCTATCGTAGAGGAATCAGGCTTGAAGCATTTCTCACACAACCCTTTTATATTGCTGAACCATTTACCAATAAAAAAGGAGAATGGGTAAGTGCACCTGATACAATTGAGCAAGTTCGGCGCTTGTTGGATGGTGTTGCTGATGAAACCGATCCAGATCTATTAATGTATATTGGAGGTGCTTTGAATGAGTAAGATTCACTATCTACATCCAACGTCAGACACTTTACATGCTTTTTTTAGCAGAGATTTAGAACCTGCTTTAAAAATAAATTCAGGAGATACTGTTATTTTTCAAACACTAGATAGTGGTTGGGGCATAGAAAAAAGATCGGCAATAGGGGCTCCTAGAAAGAAATTTCTAGAAACAAAACCACATCGACAAGGCAAGAGATTTGGGCATGCGTTAGTGGGTCCGATCTATATCGAAGAAGCAAAACCACACCAAACCTTAGAAATAAAAGTAAATGAAATTGTTCCAGGTCATTGGGGATGGGCTTCAGCCGGAGGGTTTAGAAGCTACTGGAATGAAAAAATGAATATGATAGATGTAGAAGAGGTATTACTTGATTTTGAACTTGATCCTGAAAAAATGATTGGAACTAGTCAGTTTGGTAACTTCGATTTCAATATTAAATTAAATCCGTTTATGGGTATTATGGGAATGCCTCCTGCTGAGCATGGAGAACATTCTACTATTGAGCCTCGTCCGTGGGGTGGAAATATAGATTGTAAAGAACTACAAGCAGGTAGTACGCTTTACTTGCCTATCCCTGTTGAGGGCGGATTGTTTTCTACTGGAGATGGTCATGCTGCCCAAGGAGATGGGGAAGTAAGTGGTCCAGCCTTAGAGTGTCCTATGGAAAGAGTCAGTTTAACATTTAATGTAATCGATTCTATGCCCGTGAATTTACCTAGAGCAAAAACAAAAAATGGTTGGATTACGATGGGATTTCATGAAGATCTTGATGAAGCAATGTGGATGGCATTGAACGAGATGCTTGATTGGATGACAACGCTTTATCCAATTTCTCGTACAGAAGCCTATGCGTATGCATCACTCGTAGTAGACTTACGTATTACGCAAATTGTGAATAATGCAAAAGGAGTTCATGCCTTTCTTCCATTTGATGCTCTTCGTAAAAGTGCTTTTAAAGCCATACATTACAAGTAATTTTGTATTTTATGGCTTTTTCTTGAACAATCATGGTTTATTTTGGTAGGATGATAAATAAGAAGATACAGATAATCTGAAGGACAAAATGACAGGAGGAAAAACGAGCTATGGACAGCATGATCTTTGATTTGGATGGTACATTGTGGGACTCATCAGAAGCCATCGTTATTATTTGGAATAAAGTGTTTCAAAATATGAAAGTAGATGTGAAGATAACGAAGGACGATATAAGAGGAATAATGGGATTACAGAGTCATGAAATCGGAGAGAAATTATTTCCGACTCTTGATGAACATAAGCTCAAACAGCTTTTTGATGAATTTGCCGAAGCGGAAGGTGAGTATTTAGCCAAAAATGGCGGAATATTGTTTGATAAAGTGGAAGAAGTACTGAAGGTTTTATCCACGAAATATAAATTATGTATCGTTAGCAATTGCCAAGAAGGGTATATCGAGGCTTTTTATAAATATCATAAGCTGGAAAAATACTTTATTGACTTTGAGAATCCAGGCAGAACGGGACTCTCCAAAGGGGAAAACATTCAGTTAGTTATGAAAAGAAATAAGCTAGATAGCCCTATCTATGTTGGAGATACATTAGGCGATCAACGTGCAGCTGAATTTGCAGGGGTTCCTTTTGTCTTCGCTGAATATGGATTTGGTAAGGTAGAGAGGTCTGACTATTCGATTGATCGATTTGAACAGTTATTGGAGATCTTTTAAAAGGAGAGGAAAAGAAAATCAGGATTATAGAAATACATAAACAAATTAGGTCAGAAAGGAACTAGTGATGAGATCAGAATTAACTAAAGCTATTGCTCTAAGGAATGAACGTAAGTTTCAGGAATCTAATGAAATTCTTACAGAGTTAGCTCTCAAGTACCCAGATGACCCCGAAATAAATTATCATTGTGCATGGAGCTTTGATGTATTAGGGAAAGAGCTTGAAGCAGTTCCTTACTATGAGAAAGCTATATCACAAGGGCTAGCTGGTGAAGATTTAGAAGGTGCATGTATTGGTTTAGGTAGTACATATCGAGTGATAGGACAGTATGAGAAATCGAGAGAGGTATTGGAACGAGGGATACGTTTATTTCCAGCAAATAAAGCGATCCAAGCATTTTATTCTATGACCTTGTTTAATACCGGTCAACATGATAAAGCAATGGAACTACTATTAAAGAGCCTTGTTGAAACAAGCTCAGATAAAAATATACAAAGCTATAAGAAAGCCATCTTATTCTATTCTGATAAATTGGAGAAGACATGGATATAGGGTTAGTCAGCAGGAATCAGATGATGGCTCTTGTAACTTAAAGAAACAGGTGAGTATGGAGTGGAGTACAAAAATAGAATGAATATCTTTCTTCTATACCTAAGCAATTTTCTACTATTCTTCCCAGTAATGCTAAGTGTCATCATCTTGACCGCTGAGATTGGTTTAATGATAGAAACAATCAATATCTCAGAGAATATTCACTATTTACAAAACACAGTGAGCATAGTTCCATCCGCCCCTTTCCATACTCTAACACTTGAATTACCCAATACTACTTATTTTGTTGTTAGTATTTTGTTTATTTTTGGTGTGATTCTTTTTAATAGTATTATTTTAAGAAAACTTTCACGAAAAGGGGTTCATATCCTAGGGCTCATGTTACTTCATGTAACACTATTTACTGTTCTTTCAATTTAAATGATACACATACTTGGAGATGATAATATGTCATATGAAATCCGCCAACTCACATTTGAAGATTGGGCAGAGATAAAAGAAATCTATCTACAAGGCATCCAAACGGGACATGCTACATTTCAAACAGAGGCGCCACCGAAAGAAGCGTGGTTTGAAGACCATATATCTGCATGTAGCTTGGGATATTTTGAAAACGCTGAATTGTTAGCATGGGCAGCTCTTAGCAGCGTATCATCAAGGTGTGTCTATGTTGGAGTAGCAGAGGTAAGTATCTACATCAAAGACAATGCAAGAGGAAGAGGTATTGGTACAGCTTTATTCAAAAAACTAATTGAAGTGTCAGAAGAAGAGGGCTATTGGATGCTACAATCTGGGATCTTTCCAGAGAATATGGGAAGTATTAGGCTACATCAGAAAAACGGTTTTCGAGAAGTGGGCAAAAGAGAAAAAATGGGTAAGCTGAATCATGTTTGGCGAGATGTATTATTATTCGAAAGAAGAAGTGATAAAGTAGGACAAGATTAAAGCTACTATGAAACGCCTGCTTAGGAGGGGAACTTATGTTGAATAAAATGAATAAAGCTTTGCTTATTGTAGATGTACAGGAAGCCTTTGAAGATAAAAAATGGGGAGAACGAAATAATTTAGATGCGGAAGAAAATATAAGTAAAATCTTAAAACATTGGAGAGAAAAAGGGTGGCAGGTTATCTACATTCAACATATGTCTGATAATCCTAGTTCTCTATTTTATCCCCGCAATGCAGGGTTTGCTATAAAAGAAATCGTGAAGCCTTTGGAAGATGAGATTGTCATATCGAAAAAGGTAAACAGTAGTTTTATTGGTACTTCTTTAGAAGAGTTTTTAAGATCGAAAGAGATCACAACTGTTGTTATCACTGGTTTGACTACTCCTCATTGTGTATCTACTACGACAAGAATGAGTGGAAATTTAGGATTCAGTACCTATCTTATATCAGATGCAACGGCGGCTTTTGGTATGATGGATCATCATGGTCAGTTCTACAGTGCAAATATCATACACAATATCACCTTGGCGACATTGCATGATGAATTTGCGACGATACTAACCACAGAGCAATTAATTGAACAAATGCTAGAAATATAAAAGAGAACGCCATTTATTGATTCTCTATCTATTAGATTGAGAAGGATACTCTAACCCCTCCTAGTGTTGACAACTATCGCTCCAACCCATATAATCGACAATAATAATCATTATCAATTAAAGGGGTGTTTATCTATGGATGCAGCGAAGGTAGGGATTGAGGAAACCATTCGTACAAGAAGAACAATCCGTGACTTTAATGGAGAACCGATGAATCAAGAAGAGGTTATTAAACTATTAGAGGATGCCGTATGGGCACATTTTCATTCTGCTAGAGAACCATGGCGTTTTATCTTGTTTATGGGGGAAGGTCGAAGAACGTTCGCTGAAGCGGTCGCGCGAACCTTATCCAAGGAAATGATTGAAAAGTATGGAGAATGGGGGATGAAGCAGTATTGTGAATTGATGCAGGCACATTTGTTGGTCGTGATTGAGGCTGATCCGCGTCAAAAGCAATTTGAGGATGCTTTTTCTGCATCAGCTGCATTAATTCAAAATCTACAACTGCTTGCATGGGACAGGGGAATTGGTGTTGTTTGGAAAACAAATGACTACAACTGGGACCCTAAATTTCTGGAATCAGTAGGTGTAAAAGCAGGTGAAAGAGTTGTCGGGACTCTTCATTTAGGTTATTTTGATGAAAGCAAAGTACCACGACCTAAACGTCGGACTCCAGTTGAAGACCTATTGACGATCCACCAAGAGTATTCTCATACAAGTCATGAATAACCAAATGAATAGACTTAGTACATGGATACAGGGTACTGAAAATCATGTTGATAGTGGGCAAAAGAATACACTCATTCCCTTTAGAGACACACACTATACAATGAACAGCATACGGGAAAGTTGTATTCAGCAACAGGCTCATTCTATTAACGAGATATGTGCAGCACATACCCTATTATTAGTCACAGCAGGACGAGGCACAATAGAAGTAAACAAATCCCAGTATAAATTGATGCGTGGAAAATTATGGTGCATTATCCCAGGTACAAGCATTTCGCTTAAGGCAGAAGGGACAACTCCGCTTCATATGTACCTTCTTTCCTTCACCCTACATAAAGTAAATCAAGAGGAAGTAAATCAACAGGAATGGCTAGATAAACAGGAACCCAATTTCGACTCGTTTTTTAATAGGAATGAAGAGTGGCAGGTTAAGCCCTTTCAACAACTAGAGAGTGTGATGGAACAACTATTTGTCTATTCAAAAAAGGAAGAAGATCGAGAGCAATTCTTCAATCATTTTCGCTTTCAAAAAATGATGTATGATCTAGTAAATCAAAAGTGGACAGAGCAAAAAGAGGATCCAAAAAGAGCGGTAGAACATACGATTCAATATTTGAATCAGCACTTTCAGGAACAAGTAACGATTGAAAAGTTGGCACAAATGGCGAATTTGAGTCGTCGCTGGTATTCCGCCTTGTTCAAAGAATTAACTGGAAAAAGTCCAAGCGATTACATAACGGAATTAAGAATCCGACGAGCAAAAGAGCTGTTACCTTGTGAAGGAGTCACTCTCTATGAAATTGCTCGTCAGGTTGGTTTTCAGGATGAACATTATTTTAACCGCCGATTTAAAAAGATTGTAGGAGTTGCCCCCAGGGCTTTTATTCGCAACCGACGTTACTTCGCTACCTCTGTTACTTATCCTGAATTGTTATATTCTTTGGGTGTTACTCCAATTGCTGCACAATGCTTTTACAGCCAATATCCAGCTTATCTCCAGAATTCTTTTCAAGACGTTCGAATTCTTGGTGATTCCTCATTATTTACTGAAGGTCAACTCCAATCTATGAATCCAGATCTCATTCTAGCCCCTTTATGGAGAGATGAAGGGAATTACGAACAACTTTCCCAGATTGCATCTACTGTTCTCATTGCTAATCATGGTCATTGGCGTGAGGAATTACGTGATATTGGAGAAATAGTAGGAAAGCACCAAACAGCCGAGAGAGTGATCCAACACTATGAAGAAAAGGTAGCGAAAGCAAGGGCAAGACTTCGTCAGGTTCTTGGAGATCAAACCGTTATGTATTTGAGGCTGACAGGCAAAGAATTGGTTGCTTATGGACCAGGCTCATCCCGTGGGCAAATGATATACGAACAGTTAGCGCTTACTCCGCTAGCTACCTTTCCTCAAGAATTGTCAGGGAGTTCTCTTTCTTTGAGTGAATTGTTCCTGTGTAATGCAGACCATATTTTTTTGCACATTGATCAAAGAGAAAAAGATCCTCCAGCACGTTTACAGCAACTGGTGAAGAGTAGACAATGGAATGAATTGCGAGCTGTAAAGAATAAACAGGTGCATGTGTTAAATGGAAAGGAATGGTATAATTTTTCCTTTTCACCACTTGCGACCTGCTATGCGATCGACCATTTAGTCAATGTATTTGAAAAGAAAACAACATAAAAGATCGAAGGAAAACCAGTGAAGAATAGAGTATCTGATATTGATATTTATTGTATTTTATTTATGAATGTGCAATATTTTAATTCTCATTCAAATGGTATATTAGTTGCACAACGCCAGAGGAGAACGTTCTTGTATTAACCATTTTTAAATTCAACCTCTGTTTTATACCAATAAACAACGGTTTTCCTTCTCCCAAAATAACAGGATGAACAGATAATCTAAATTCATCAACAAGCCCTAAATTGATAAAAGTTGTTATTAGACTTGCTCCACCATATAACCAGATGTCTTTACCAGGCTTATTCTTTAATTTATTTACTTCTTCAAGAATATTATCATTTATGAATATTGCTTTATTATCCGTCCTTTGCGTTCTGGAAAACACATATTTTTCTTTACTATGAACCAATTCCCAAATTTCTTTTTCAGTATCAGCTACTTTAATTTCTGGAGTAAATTGTCCCCATAAATCGTAGCTTTTTCTTCCATATAAAATAGTATCAACTTGATTTAAAAAATCAATAAAGCTCATCTCAGATCCATGATACACCAATCAACTTCCCCATTTTTCCCTTCGATAAAACCATCTAAAGTTACAGCTAAATCTAAAATTATTCTTCTTGGTCTTACGTTATTGGTCATATTTTCTTCCTCGTTTTATCTGTTTATTTCCTAACAACAGGAATCCACATTTCACCAAATACTAAGCCGTTTCGCTGCCCCATCTCAACCGATGCATTTGGACCGCCAACATAGGCAAAATCCTTTGCTTCTGGTAAGACTTGACCAAAGGCAATGACAGTAAGCTTATTACTCAATTCATTAAACGTTTTTCCTTCCCCCTTAACAACTAGGTATTCCCCTTTAGGAAATTGGATGACTCTGGATTCTTCTGATACCGATGCTTCTGTCATGACACCAGCATAATGCATCATCTTGTTATTCACCGCTTCATTCACGGCAAAAATATAGTCATTTGTGGCTATGGCTTTTAAAGTGTCAAGCTTTCCATCTTGTTTAACAGCCTGCCAAAAGTCTTCCTTTTCCTTGTTTATGCCAGCATAGTCTGTGTAATCGCTCTTAAGCTCAGTTCCCAAACCTAAAACGGTAAAGCTGTTTTTTTCTTCTAGGGTATAATCAACCATATTCAAAACCATCCTTTTTTATAAATTTATCAAATGATTTGTCTTTTCACTTGATAGGTTTATAATAATCTTAAATCATGTCAAAAAATGATACTGTTTAGGAGGTCCGATGAAAAAAGTTGAACGGATTAATATCATCATGCGGTATATTAACAACCGCGCCAACTTTACAATCTCTGAAATCATGCGAGAGTTTAATATCTCTCGTTCGACAGCTATAAGAGATATCAGAGAAATTGAAGCCATGGGGATGCCTCTTGTCGCTGAAGTTGGAAGGGATGGAGGCTATTTTGTCATGAACAACTCCGTTCTGCCTACGGTTCGCTTTACCGATAATGAGATCAAAGCTCTTTTTATTGCCTTTATGGCCACAAAAAATCAACAGCTCCCGTATCTAAAGAGTCGTCAGTCTTTAACTGAAAAATTACTAGGCCTCATTTCAGAAAATCAGCAAGATGATCTTGTTCTTTTAAATCAAATCTTGCTTTTTGAAGGAACCAACCCAAATAATCCCGACCTACTTGATCTATCAGACCTTCCCCATTCGATGTTAGAAAAACTTATCCAAATCCTTCTTTTGAATCGTTATTTATTGATTACCATCAAAGAAGAGAAGGTAATAAAGTCTTATCCAATTTATCTCTTGCACCTTTATCGTGAAAAAAGCCAATGGATAATTGAAGGATTTTACTTAAAGGAAGAAAAGAGGAAATTTTTTCCTGTCGACAATCTTACCAATGTAAAACCCTTCCCTGGGGAAAAAAGAATAAGTAAGAAAAAGATTTTAGAAAAACTAAGTAAGCAGGAAGAAGGAATGAACCTAGTCTTTGAACTTGGTCCAAAGGCGATTGCCCAGTTCAAAAAATACCATCCTTTAAAAGTTTCTATTTCCTATACGAATCCTTACCAAACCACAGCCATTCTAAAGACTTTTATTGATGTTAATAATTCAGAAGAAGTAAAGGAAATAACAAATTGGCTACTTTTCCTAGGTGATGATATCAAGGTCAGGGAAGTGCCAGAAGAAGTCTTAGAAGTTTTACAAGAAAGATTATGCTTTTACTGCTCATAAGCAGTGATCAATTACAACATTTAAGATCGCAATAATTCCCCAAAATCCAATGTATTATTCCCAATCCTCTATACAGTAAACAACATTCTCCCTTTATAATGAGAATGAGAATTATTATTAATCAAAACATGGAGGCACAAAAAACAAATGAAACATACAAAAATGTTACAAACAGGGATTATCATGTTTATATTATTGGTGATGTCAGCTTGTGGAGCCACTAGCAATGAATCTACAGGGACAATGGACCATAACCAAGAAGTGAAGAATGAGAGTAATGAGGTAGAAAAGCAACAGAATCCAGAGAAGAGAATCATTGGCACGTCTGTTACGTATCCTGAATTTCTATATGCGCTTGGTGTCATTCCTGTAGCTGCAGAAAACTATCATGAAGAATTTCCTGCCTATCTTCACCCAGCATTTCAAGATGTGATGAAATTGGGGAGTGTTGATGGTGCTAGCTTTGAAGCGATGCTAGAGGCTGAACCTGATCTCATTCTTGCCCCCACTTGGCGAGATGAGAAAAGCTATGATCAATTGTCAAAAATAGCCCCTACGGTTTTGTTACCAGACCATGATGATTGGCGTGATGAACTTAGGGAAATGGGACAGGCTCTTGGTAAATTCGAAAAGGCGGAACAAGTGATCCAAGAGTACGAACGAAAAACAGATGAAGCAAAGCAAAAGCTCCATGCTATTGTCGGAGATGAAACGGTCCTCTATATGAGAGTTATGTCCAAAGCTGTTTATGTATTAGGGGAGCAGTCAAGTAGGGGAAGCATTATTCATAGAGAGCTTGGACTAAAGCCAGTGAGTGCTTATCCAGCAGATGAAGGTAGTGTATCCATTTCTTTAGAAATGTTACCTGAATACAACCCTGATCATATTATTATCCAAGTGGATGACGGGGAGAATGGTACACAAGCTAGAAAAATGTATGAGGATATGATCCAAAGCAACATTTGGAAGAATTTGAACGCAGTGCAGAAGAACAAGATTTACCTAGTCGGAGATAAGGAATGGTTTAACTTTGGCTTCTCTCCTGTAGCTAATAGTTATGCAATTGATGAAATAGTTCGTGTATTTGAGAATCATAAATAATCTTCGGAAAAAAGTACCTTGATGGTACTTTTTTTAATGTGACATTTGTCACAGTGTGTGAAGTGTCATCTCTTATATACTGTAACTTATGTGAGGTGAAAGAGATGAAAAAAATTGAACTTTTGGTTTCGGTAAAAGATATGCATGAACTAACCGCTGTGATTGAGGCTGGTGCAGATGCCGTCTGTGTTGGTCATCAACAATTTGGGCTTCGTGTTCCTGGTGATTTTCAGCTCTCAGATATAGAATCTGCTGTTCAATATGCTCAACAAAAAAACGTTAAGGTTTATGTGATGATGAATAGCTTATTGCACAACGATACGGTAGAACAGTTAGAGGATTATTTGAGGCAATTGCACGAAATAGGGGTAGATACCCTTGTGTTTGGAGACCCTGCTGTTTGGATGACAGTCCAAGAGTTGAAGCTTCCTTTCAAATTGCATTGGAATGCAGAAACGACCTCTACGAACTACGAAACGATTGAATTTTGGAAAAACAAAGGGATTAAGCGTGCTGTAGTTGCTAGGGAATTGACGTTAACAGAAGTACAAAACATCAGTCTTCAAACGGATGTGGAAATAGAAGTGCAAATCCATGGAATGACCTGTATTTTTCATTCTAAACGACAATTGGTGAGTCATTATTTTGATCATATTAACCAATGCCAGCCTACTGAACCATTATTTCTTCGTGAACAGAAGGAGGCTCCTACACACTACCCGATTTATGAAGATGGGGGTGGTACACATATCATGAGCAACGAAGATATTTGTATGATTGAACACCTTCCAGCATTCATTGAATCTAACGTAAAAAGCGTAAAAATCGAAGGGTTGTTAAAACCAACAGCTTACAATACAGAAATAGTGCGTATTTACCGTGAAGCGATGGATACTTACTGTGTCGATCCGCAGAAATACAAAGAGAAAGTATCTATTTGGCTGGAACAGATAAAAACAATACAACCTAATAATCGTAAGCTAAGTACTGGCTTTTATTTCAAAGAACAGGTCTACTAACGTAGAACGGAGGGGTTATGATGAAGGGATCATCAGCAATGTATTCGATAGATGAAGATAAGAATAGAGGAATAATACAGGAGAACGAAGGGAAAGTAGATTCTTCTTTTATAATAAAAAGACCTGAACTATTAGCGCCTGCGGGAGACTTGGAAAAATTAAAATTTGCCATACGCTATGGAGCAGATGCAGTATATATTGGCGGAAAACAATTTGGTTTACGTGCCAAAGCGGGGAATTTTACTTTTGAGGATATGGAAAATGGGGTGGATTTTGCGAAACAGCATCAAGCTAAGGTGTTTGTAGCCACAAATATTATTGCCCATAATGAAGATCTAAAAGGTGCTAAAGACTATTTTCAAAAACTTCATGCTGTGGGTGTGGATGCGGTGATTGTAGCTGATCCAGCTCTTGTGATGGCTTGTAGAGATGCAGCTCCTGACTTGGAGATTCATATTAGTACGCAAGCCTCCATAACGAATTGGAAAACCGTTAAGTTTTGGGCAGAGGAAGGGATTCCTCGTGTTGTTCTTGCTCGAGAGGTTTCGATTGAAGAGATCAAGCTGATGAAAGAACGAGTAAATATTGAAATTGAAGCATTTATTCATGGCGCTATGTGTATTTCCTATTCTGGTCGATGTGTACTGTCCAATCATATGACAGCGAGAGATGCCAATCGTGGTGGCTGTGCTCAATCCTGCCGTTGGAACTATGATTTGCTAAGTGAAGCAGGGAATGAAGCATATGCGGACACTTCATACACGATGAGTTCCAAAGACTTAAGCATGGTAGAACATTTACCTCAGTTAATCGACTCAGGTGTGGACAGTCTGAAAATTGAAGGTCGAATGAAAAGTATCCATTATATCGCCACGGTAGTAAGTACCTACCGAGAAATCATTGATCGTTATTGTCAAGATCCACAAGGATTTACGTTTAAACAAGAGTGGAAGGAAGAAATGCTGAAAGCCGCGCAACGCTCCATGACAACCGGGTTTTATTTCGGACAGCCCACTGTGAATGATCAGTTGTATGGTTTACCTGAAAAAATGCAGCAATATCAATTTGTGGGCTTGATTTTAGATTATGATGCAAAAACTGGCATCGCTAAAATTCAGCAACGTAATTTAATTTCTATAGGAGATCAAGTAGAATTCTTTGGTCCTCGTATGGCGAGATTTGAACAAGAAATTACCCAGATGTGGGATGAAAACTTCGAGCCTATTGAACGCGCTCCTCATGCTCAAATGAATATTTATGTCCAAGTGAAGCATCCAGTTTCTGCGTATGATATGATGCGCAAACGAAAATAAACGTGATGAAAAGTCTGTTCACCATTCTCTAGGCTCCTGCGTATAATGCTATACATCGTAATAAGAGAGGTGACAGACATTGAGTAGACCTGTTTTTCGTCAATCTTCAGGTCAGATTAACGTAACCTTTCCTTTGGAGACAAGTTATGCAGCGACAACAACGATCGTCAATGGGAGACACCATTCATTTGATCATAGAAAACATTTAGCCTTAGATCGAGTGATGAGGCAACTTGATCGCCTTGTGGGGCTGCAAAATGTAAAGGACTTTGTTTATGAGATTTATGCTTGGCTATACATTACACAATGTCGAAGAGAGTTAGGGTTAAAAGCCTCGCATCAAACCCTTCATATGGTCTTCAAGGGGCATCCAGGAACAGGAAAAACGACGGTGGCACGAATCTTAGGTAAGCTTTTTCAAGAAATGGGAGTGCTAAGCAAGGGGCATTTAGTAGAAGTAGAACGAGCTGACTTGGTGGGTGAATATATTGGTCATACTGCTCAGAAAACGCGTGACCTTGTACGAAAAGCCTTGGGTGGGATTCTTTTTATTGACGAGGCGTATTCATTGGCACGAGGGGGATCGAAGGATTTTGGTAAGGAAGCGGTGGATTGTTTAGTCAAAGCCATGGAGGATCATAAAGATGAATTTGTCTTAATTTTAGCAGGATACCCAAGTGAAATGGATTATTTCTTACGATCGAATCCAGGACTTCCTTCACGCTTCCCCATTCAACTCGAATTTAAGAATTATACGGTTCATGAACTTCTATCTATCGCTGAAATCATGGTGGAGGATCGAGAATACCAGCTTTCTCCTCAAGCCAAGCAGAAGATCAAGCAATTATTGTATGATCAAATGAGGGAGAAGAATAATAACTTCAGTAATGCTAGATTTGTTCGTAACTTAATCGAGAAAGCGATTCGAGAACATGCGGTTCGTCTCCTTCACCATTCGTATAATACCAAGGACGATCTGATGATTCTCTCTGCACAAGATATTGTCGCATTTGAACAAAATCAATAGCCCACTAGCTTCTTGTACTAGAATTTGGTACGATACAAAAGAGAAATGTACAAAAGATAGGATGATCTTCATGGTCGAAAAAGAAAAGGCGATATTAGTTGGGTGTATACTCCCTCATCAATCTGAGGAAAAAGTGGAGAGCTCTTTGAGAGAGCTCTCTTTATTAACGGAAACAGCTCAGGCAAATCCAATCTTAACCTTGACCCAAAAAAGAGATCGAATTGATTCCTCCTCCTACATTGGGAAAGGAAAAGTGAATGAAATAAAAAATGTAGTAGAAGAGCTTGAGATTGATGTGGTTATTTTCAATGATGAATTAACACCTAGCCAGCTACGTAATTTAGAGCGCACCATTCCTTGTAAAGTCGTTGATCGGACACAGCTCATTCTGGACATTTTTGCTTTGCGAGCACGTTCCCGAGAAGGACAGCTTCAAGTGGAGCTGGCTCAACTCAAGTACCTGCTTCCGCGAATTGTGGGACGAGGAAAGGATTTATCTCGTCTAGGTGGTGGGATCGGAACAAGGGGTCCTGGGGAAACCAAGCTGGAGGTAGAAAGAAGGCATATTCGTCGTAGGATGACAGAGCTAGAAACCGCCCTGAACAAAATTGTTTCCCATCGTGAAAGGTTTCGTGAACGTCGGAAGAAAAATAATGTATGGCAGATCGCTCTTGTGGGTTATACAAATGCGGGTAAATCCACTCTCTTGAACCATCTAACCGAAGCCGAAACCTATGTGGAGAACCAGCTATTTGCTACTCTTGATACGACAACGAAACAACTGCGGCTCCCATCGGGCATTGATGTATTAATTACAGATACAGTAGCTTTATTCAAGACTTGCCAACCACCTTAATTGCTGCATTTCGTTCCACCTTAGAAGAAGTAAAAGAAGCTGATTTAATTTTACATATTATTGATAGTCAGGATGAAGAATATGAAGAGCATATTCAGGTTGTGGAAGGTTTGATCACTCAATTAGGAGCGGGACATATTCCTGTGGTCAAAGTATTTAATAAATCTGATTTACCACCAGCATCTTCCCTGCTCAGAGGGCAAAAGGACGAGTATGTATCCTCATTTAAGTCAGGCGATATGAAACATCTCAAACAAAGAATAGAGCAGGAGTTACGAGAACTGATGCTTCCTTATCATCTGCTGATCCCAAGTGATAAAGGGGATCTTATTGCAAAATGCCGTCAGTATGGATTTGTGGCAAGTGAAAAATGGGACGAGGAGAAGCAAGGGTATCGAATTGAACTACATCTGCCAAAGACTCATGCGTTGCATGAAACGATGGCAGGCTATTACATACAGACACCGGTCAAAGAGGAGAATACATAATCAATGTCAATGTACCAATTTTTACGTCATGGAAAATTATTAGAACCATATGTAGAGAAAATAGAAAACAAAATAGCGCAACGAGTTAAAGAAGTGAAGCAGGTCGTAGAATTCAATCAGTGGAAGGTGTTAAACTCCTTTCGATCTCATGAGATTGGGGATCATCATTTCACCCCAAGTACTGGCTATGGTTATGATGATCTAGGAAGAGATACTTTAGAAAGAGTCTATGCCGATGTATTCGGAGCTGAAGCCGCTATTGTACGTCCGCAATTAATATCAGGGACTCATGCAATAGCCACTTGCTTGTTTGGCTTGTTACGACCAGGTGATGAATTGATTTATATTACTGGGAAGCCATACGATACGTTGGACAAAATTGTTGGTGATCCTCAAAACCCAGGTCGAGTTCCCGGCTCACTTGCTGATTTTCAGATTGGTTATCAATATATCGATTTAATGGCGGATGGCTCCGTAGATATTCAGCAAGTCCAGAACAAAATAAGCCAAAGGACAAAAGTAATTGGGATTCAGCGTTCTAGAGGATATGCCAACCGACCGTCTTTCACACTAGAAGAAATAAAAGAAATGATACAAAAAATCAAAGAGATCAGAGAAGATTTAATTGTGTTTGTAGATAATTGCTATGGTGAATTTGTAGAACAAGAAGAACCTACACAAGTGGGAGCAGACATCATGGCGGGCTCCCTGATTAAAAACCCAGGTGGAGGGCTTGTGAAAACAGGCGGATACATTGTAGGGAAAAGAGATTGGATTGAGCTAGCAGGAACTCGTCTGGCAGCCCCAGGGATTGGCTTAGAAGGGGGAGCCAGCCTGTACTCATTATTAGAAATGTATCAGGCTTTTCTTAGCGCCACATGTGGTGGGAGAGGCATTAAAAGGAGCTATTTTTTCATCCGCTCTGCTAGAAGAGCTTGGTTTTACCACAAATCCATTATGGAATGATAAAAGAACGGACTTGATTCAATCTATTCAATTTGATTCGGCAGAAAACCTAGTTGCGTTTTGTCAAGGGATCCAAAAAGCTGCTCCAATAAATGCCCATGTGACTCCCTATCCAAGCGAAATGCCTGGCTATGAGGATCAAGTGATCATGGCAGCAGGAACCTTTATTCAAGGAGCTAGTATTGAATTTTCTGCCGATGGTCCTATACGTCCTCCTTATTTAGGATTTGTCCAAGGTGGGTTAACGTATGAACATGTTAAAATCGGGATCTTAACCGCTTTAAACCAAATGATTGAGAAGAAACTACTAACTCTTGAATGACCCATGTTAAATATTCTGACATAGATTGACACCTTCCATTACAGTTGATAGAATAAAGGCATGGTCATTAAAGTAATGAATGTAAGGAGGCGTTTCTTTTGAGTAATGAGATTCGTCGTAATATGGCCCTATTCCCTATAGGTATCGTGATGAAGCTTACAGACTTAACGGCAAGACAAATTCGATACTATGAAGAACAAGGACTGGTAAAGCCTGTTAGAAATGAAGGGAAACAACGTATTTTTTCTTTAAATGATATTGATCGCCTGCTTGAAATTAAGGACCTCATAGATAAAGGGGTTAATATTGCAGGGATTAAGGAAGTCTATCAGTTAAAGAAACAAGAGGAGAATATCATTCCATCTAAGAAAGACAAACAGAATCAGGACTTGTCAGATCAAGAAGTAAGACAAATGCTGAAGAAGGAGCTTTTTGCTGCTCGAGCTGGAGAGAAGGTTTCGCTTATTCAAGGTCAGCTATCTAGATTTTTCAACTAACTGGTTTTTTATGAAGCTTTCATAAAAATAGATATTTTTATTTTAGGAGGAGACCATAGTGAGAAAAAACTATTCTAAAGAAGACATTATTCGTATGGCGAAGGAAGAAAATGTTCGTTTCTTGCGTTTGCAATTTACAGACCTTTTAGGAATTATTAAAAACGTGGAAGTTCCTATTAGTCAGCTACCAAAGGTATTGGATAATAAGATGATGTTTGATGGTTCTTCTATCGAAGGCTTTGTACGTATTGAAGAATCTGATATGTATCTCTATCCAGAACTAGATACATGGATGATTTTCCCTTGGACTACAGGTGAGGGGAAAGTAGCCAGATTTATTTGTGATATTTATAATCCAGATGGAACACCTTTTGAAGGGGACCCTCGTGGCGTATTAAAAAGAGTATTAAAAGATGCTGAAGCCCTTGGTTTTACTGCTATGAATGTAGGTCCAGAGCCAGAGTTTTTCTTATTTAAAACAGATGAGAACGGTGAGCCTACTTTAGATGTAAACGATAAGGGAGGTTACTTTGACTTAGCTCCGACAGACCTCGGTGAAAATTGCCGTCGAGATATCGTTTTGACTCTTGAAAGTATGGGATTTGAAATTGAGGCTTCCCACCATGAAGTGGCTCCAGGTCAGCATGAAATCGATTTTAAATATACAGATGCGGTTACAGCAGCAGACTATATCCAGACATTTAAACTGGTAGTAAAGAGTATTGCTAGACAGCATGGTCTTCATGCTACATTTATGCCGAAGCCATTGTATGGTGTGAATGGATCAGGTATGCACTGTCACCAATCACTATTCAGCGGAAAAGAAAATTCGTTCTATGATGAATCAGATGAGCTAGGCTTAAGTGAAACGGCAAAGCATTACTTAGCAGGATTGTTAAAACATGCTAGATCCTTTGCTGCCATCACAAATCCTACGGTTAACTCTTACAAACGTTTAGTACCTGGATATGAGGCTCCTTGCTATGTAGCATGGTCAGCTAAAAACAGAAGCCCACTTGTTCGTATTCCTGCATCTAGAGGCTTAAGTACACGTATTGAAGTGCGTAATCCAGATCCGGCTGCAAATCCATATTTAGCATTAGCGGTTATGTTAGCTGCTGGGCTTGACGGTATTCGAAACAAATTGAAATTGGTTCCTCCAACGAATCGAAACATCTACATTATGAATGAAGAAGATCGTAAAGAAGCAGGAATTGAAAGCTTGCCATCTACTTTAAAAGAAGCGATCGAAGAGCTTAAGAGTAATCCTGTGATCATCGAGGCTCTTGGAGAGCATGCGATTACTCACTTTGTAGAAGCAAAAGAAATAGAATGGGATATGTTCAGAACCCAGGTTCATCCTTGGGAAAGAGATCAGTATCTAGCGATGTACTAGAATTTATACATGAAATAAATGGCTACCATACTACCAAGTTTTTATTGGTGTGTGGTAGCCTGATCTTTTTTTGGAACTTTATATGGCAGACAAACAGAAGGTTGGAATCCATCCAAATTCTCCACTCTTAGTCTTGCAGTATGTCCAATCATTCAAATGTTCCAATCCATATAATATTTCGCCATGATCAATAGTTAATTCATGAGCAGAATAATCTTTGCTTACTTTTGCTATTCCTAAAGTATTTGGAGAGGTTAAAATTTGCTTTGGTACCCAGCCTTTTTTACCTGTGGTAATGGATTTACAAAAAATCCAGTTAGGGAACTGTGTATCTTCTTCTCCGTAATAAACTTCTTGATTTTTTTTTAAGACTATAGGATCTGGGTAATTTGATACATGACTGCTAACCACTTTATATTGTTTCAATGGTAATTCACTCCTTAAGCTTTTCTCTAAAAATATAAACCGTGAATACGCGTTTTTGCCCATACAAAAACACCTTCAAATTATCACTTTTTATAAGTGTACCACTTTGAAGGTGTTTTATAGTGTTTCAATAACTTTAGGTTAGTCTATTTGGAGTAGGGTTTTTTAGTGGATATCCCGAAAGACTCCAATAACTTTTCCTAGAATGGTTACTTCACTTAAAATAATCGGTTCTAAAGAAGGATTTTCTGGTTGCAGTCTAAAATAATTTTTCTCCTTAAAAAAGCGCTTGACCGTTGCTTCGCCCTCTTCCGTCATGGCTACGACAATCTCACCATTTTTGGCAACATTTTGCTGCTTTACGATGACATAATCTCGGTCGAAGATTCCCGCCTCGATCATACTGTCACCTTGAACCACTAGCATGTAAATATTATCATCTGCCGATCCGTATCTTTCAGGTAAAGGGAAATATTCCTCTACATTCTCGATAGCTGTAATCGGTTCACCTGCTGTTACTTTTCCTAAAACAGGAACTTGGATCATAGAAATAGGCTGATTCATTCCATAGAGGTCATCTTCAAGAATCTCAATAGCCCGTGGCTTAGTAGGGTCTCTACGAATATATCCTTTCTTCTCCAGTCTTGCTAGATGTCCATGAACAGTAGAACTAGAAGCAAGACCAACTGCCTCACCAATCTCCCTTACAGAAGGTGGATAGCCTTTTTCTCTAACTTCTGTTTTTATAAACTCCAATATAGCATGTTGTCTTTTAGATAAGTTAGACATGAGTTCACCTCAATTTTTACTAGAATAATTTACCTGAATTATAACACAGAACAAAAATAAGAACAAACATAAGTTCGAATAATCTTATTGACAGGAATGTATGTTCCCTTTATAATTCAAAATATAAGAACAAACGTTTGAGGTGAGTGAAATGATGATCATTATTTTTAATAAAACAAGAGAATATTCATATTTTTTGCTGTTTTTACTGTTAATTGTAGGTGCACTTTTTACTGTAGATCAAGTTTATGCCAATCAAGAATCGTATGAAATGCAAGAAATTAGGGTGAATGAAGGAGATACTCTTTGGTCCATTGCTAGCCAATACTATCTAGAATCAGGCGTATCGATACAAGAATATATTTATCATGTACAAAAAGTGAATAATCTAGATAATGTAATGATCTATCCAGGACAAACCCTTGTTGTGCTTGTAGCAGAGCAGTAAAAAAATACATAACGACTTATTTTTTGATAAAATGACACTGTTTTTCTTCTAAACTAGGCATTATTGCTTTATTTTTCTTCTAAAAGGCTATAATATGATTAAGAGAAAAAATATGTGATAATGGTTCACGGAAGGAGATTGCAGTGTTATCGAAAGAGAAGATTGACAGGATTAATGAGCTGTCTCAGAAGTCGAAGGTATCTACTTTAACTGAGGAAGAAAAGAGAGAGCAGAAAGTGCTTCGAGAAGAGTATATCTCTTCAGTACGCAAATCCTTAAAAAATAATTTATTAAGTATTAAAATAGTGGATGAAGAGGGTCAAGACGTTACACCTATTAAGCTTAAACATGCGAAAGAAAACAGAAAAAAACATTAGATTCTTCGTACAGAGATTGAATTTTCAATCTCTTTTTACTTTTTTCTGAATCTTTGTATCCGACTTTTATCCTATTTATCATTTTTTGATGTTTTTTGTAAAACTTTTTCCCGTTATTATCGTCAAATATTGATAGTGGATAAGTGTGTAGCCATTAAGTGAATTAAAAACTATCTGATGGAAGTCTACTTTATCGTTATTTGGAGAGGGGTACATAATGTGAAAAAGTGGTTTTTGACTGGGATGTTATTCATCATCGTGGCAAGTGTTTTTAATGTAGGGACAATGGAGGCGAATGCGAATACTCAATCACAGATTGTACAGCTGATGATTGAGGGGAAAATTGAAGAACCAGAGGTCCCAGCAAAGATCAGCAATGGGAGAACGTTCGTTCCGTTGAGGTTTATTGCAGAAAAAATGGGAGCAAATGTACAGTATTTTCAAGCAACGTCTACTATTGAAATTAAACAAGGTTCTAACACCATTACGATGAAGTTAGGCAGTAAACAGCTTCAAGTTAATGGAAGGAATCAAACAATGGATGTAGCTCCTTTTACAGAACAGGGGAGAACGTTAGTTCCTATTCGTTTTGTGAGTGAACAATTGGGTTTAAGTGTGGCTTGGCAAGCGAATGAAAGGTTAGTTACAATTTCTAAACCTATTACTTTAACTTTAAATGGACAAGCATTACAAAAGCCTTTTCAACCGGTTCTTATGAATGACAAAATATATGTTCCCATTTTTGAAATCGCCAAGCGATTAAATATCGAATTTACAACCACAGGCGATCATATTTCTTTTACCTCTAAGATGGGCTTACATGCTTCAGGCACTACCCATGATCAATCTAAAAAAAGGTTAGCTCTCGGGGATATTGTTACGTTTGACGGAGTTAGGATGGTTTCATATGAATTGGTGGATTCATTACTTGGAACAACAACCGAGTATAATGAAGCAAATAAGGAAATAAAAATAGTGAGTGAACTAAACGAGCTAAGAAATGTATCCTTCGAAAATGGGAAGTTTACATTTGATTTATCTTTCCTGGGAACAGGAAGTTATAACCACTTCTTTTTAGAATCCCCTCATCGTTTGGTGATTGATCTCCCACATACAGTATTAGCAGACAATCTAAAACCAACGCAGGGTACCGAAACTATTTTACCGCTTCAGTTTGATACAGTCAGACAAGTTCGAGTGGCACAAAGCAGCGTTTCGCCACACACAGTTAGGATTGTCTTTGATTTAAGCGATAAATCTAAAGTTTCATTTGATCATGTGAATCAGCAGCTACAAGCCAAAGTAGAGCTAAAAAGAACTCTAATTGTTATTGATGCTGGACATGGTGGAAGAGATCCAGGAGCTTTAGGTAAACTGACGACAGAAGCCAAGATTGTTCTTGATATATCCTTGAAAATCATTAAGCTATTAGAGGAAGATCCAGACGTTGATGTGTTAGCCACTCGTCGGGATGATACTTTTCCTACCCTAGATGACCGTGTGAAAATGGCGAATGATGCTAATGCGGATATATTTATGTCTGTACATGCGAATTCTATAAAGGATAGACCGACTGTAGGAGGAACGGAAACCTATATTCATTTAAACGGGGACAAAACATTCGGTGAGATTGTCCACAAACATCTAATTGCCGCTACAAAGTTTAATGACCGTGGACTCAAACAAGCCAACTTTAAGGTTTTAAGGGAAACAAATATGGTTTCTACCTTAATCGAAATTGGATTTATTAGTAACCCTGATGAAGAAAAAGCAATGATGGATTCTGCTTTTCAGGATCGAGTAGCTAAAGCGATGTACGATGCCCTGAAAGAATATTTGAATAGGAAGTGATCAATATGAAACCTAAAGTTAGAATACTCTTTACTGTTGCAGCTATTTTACTTCTAATGATTACGATGACGGCATGTGGAAGTTTATCTACAGAGAAGAAGGTGGACCCTTCCGAAAGCTCGAATGAGAATCAAGAGGATGTTGGGAATGAGGATACGGAAGCAGCAAAGCCTGAACTGACATCATTAACCATATCAATCTTTTATTCAGATGATCAACTCATGAATATTGTGAAGGAAGAACAGGAAATTCAGTATCTGGGTACAGAAGATTTGATATCTAAAGTATGGGATGCTCTTCAAAACCCGTTAGATGAACAGCTCATTGATTTGTGGCAAGGGGTGGAGTTGAAGAAAGCTTCATTGAACGATCGTTTATTAACTCTTGATCTTTCACTACCTGTCGATATCTCATTAGGATCAACCGGGGAAGCATGGCAGTGCAATCCTTGATTCAAACCTATGCGCAGATTGAAGGAGTAGAAGAAATTCAACTAACGATTGATGGGCAAATCCAAGAAACTCTTGCGGGACATGTATCAATCGATAAGCCGTTTACCAAGGATGAGATCATTTATCAGAACCAATAATAGAGCATATTTATAGAGAATACGCAGCATTAAAAGCAAAAAAGCTGGCTGGTTTTTGTCACCATGTGACTAAACCAGCCAGCTTTTTCTCTTGTTATTTAAGAATTATTCAAAAGCCATAATGGTATTTGGATCTAGATAAAAATAAACAAAAGCAGCTAGAATAAAGCAATAGATAGCAAAGTAAATTAATTTACTCTTCTTCAGAAAATCGATTAACCATATGATCCCCAATATTGAGAAAATAAAAGAGGCAATAAAGGAAACAAGTAATGGAACTATACCATGTGTAGTAAGAGCTTCTAATGATTCTCCTCTTAATTCCAAGAGCGTAGATCCCAAGATAACTGGAATTGAAAGTAGAAAGGAAAATCTGACCGCTGTTTCTTTGTTTAAACCTGACCAAAGTGCAGCGACAAGGGTTGAGCCTGAACGTGAAATTCCTGGGAAAATAGCCACAGCTTGCCCCAAACCTACAAGGATCGTTTCTTTCAAGCCCATGGTACTTTCATTCGTATTCCCATATTTATGAAATCTCTCAATAAAAATAAGAAACAAACCCGTCATGGTCAAGGAAAGGGCAATTACAGGAGGCGTTTTAAGAGATTCCGTAAAGTAATCTTTTAATAGAACTCCTAATACTCCAGTAATGATCGTCGCTACGATGATGTAGATGGAGAACCTGAAATGTACTTTGTTTTCTGGTGATTTGTTAGTGAAATATCCGAAAAAACCCTTGATCAGCTCGATTAAATCCTTTCGAAAATAGATCATAACAGCTAATACAGATCCGAGATGAAGTAGGATTTCGAACGCATATCCTTCAAATGTTAAGTCAAAGAGCATGGAAGTAATGATGATGTGTGCTGTACTAGATATCGGCAGAAATTCGGTGATGCCTTGAACAATACCTAGTATTAATGCTTCAATAATACTCATATGTATGGAACTCCTTTCAAAATAAAACAAGTTTAATTTTACCATATTTTTATAGAGGAATATATATAAAAATAATGAAGGTTTTGTGAGTTTTGTTACAAACGAATATTCGCATTAAATAGATTGATCGAAAATCATTTCTATTCGACGCTACTAGAGAGTGTGGTATAATATGGATAGAATAAGAAGGAGAGTGAGAAAATGGGGAAAATGTTTGATTCAATCCTCCCAGAGCATGAAGAGTTTCTTAAAAGGCAGCGTATCTTTTTTGTTGGTTCAGCCCCTTTAGCTGAAGAGGGTCATGTCAATTTGTCTCCCAAAGGCTATGATTCATTTCGAATCTTATCTTCAACCGAAGTGGCTTATTTAGATTTAACTGGAAGCGGAAATGAAACAAGTGCTCATATAGATGAGAATGGTAGAATTACCTTTATGTTTGTAGCATTCGAAGGTCCTCCGATGATCATGAGGTTATATGGAAAAGGAAGTGTCGTATTACCAGGCTCCGAAAGATGGGATGAGTTGATAAAAGAATTCGATGTGATACCTGGAATTCGCCAAATTATTTGTGCAACGATTCACGGTGTACAAACTTCATGTGGTTATAGCATTCCGTTCTATTCTTATGAAGGAGAGCGTGAGACCTTAAGATTATGGGCTACTAAGAAAAAAGAAGAAGAGATCAAGGAGTACCAAGTATCAAAAAATAGTGTGAGCTTGGACGGAATCGTAACTCCGTTAGGGAAAGCTGAACAACATGGATAATTAGGGCGTAAAAAAAATAAAAACTAAAAAGGGAGAGTGTGATTGATGAGTACGTTTGTTTTCGTTCATGGGGCTTTTCATGGAGGTTGGGTGTGGAGTAAGGTGAGTAAAAAGTTAGAGGAAGCTGGACATCGTGCTGTTAGCTTAGATCTACCAAGCCATGGTATGGATCAAACGCCCCCTTCACAAGTTACCCTGAAGGATTATGTTGATTGTGTGTGCAAGGTACTTGATCAGGAGCAAGAGCCTGTGATCTTAGTTGGACATAGTATGGGAGGAATGGTGATTACACAAGTAGCTGAGTATCGCCCTAGTAAGATTCGAACCCTCGTTTATTTATGTGCTTCAATTCCTCAAAATGGTGCATCCTTGATACAGACGCTTGAACAGGATAAGTATCTACAGCCTTTACCGATTTTGGTGAGTGAGGATCAAACCTTCTTAACACTAGATCAGACAAAAACAAAAGACCGTTTTTATGGTGAATGTTCTCAACAAGATGCCACAGATTCATTAAGATTACTCTGTTCACAACCCGTCGCTCCTCTCCTGACACCTATCGAGATTACCGAAGAAAATTTCGGAAGAGTTCCGAAAATATATATTGAGACCCTGAAAGATCAAGCGATATCCCTTCAATTTCAACGAGAGCTTCAAGAAAATAATTCATTTCAACAGGTTCTGACCTTAGATACAGATCATTCGCCGTTCTTCTCTCAGACAGAAGCTCTTGTTAAGCATTTATCTAGTATAATTTAATGATATGAGAGAGGAGGCAGGACATGACAGAGAGAATACGAGTGTCAACAGGTTCACCTTGGGAGCCCATCGTAGGCTATTGCAGAGCTATTAAAGTAGGCAACCTGATTGAGGTAGCAGGAACGACGGCTATGAGCGATGGAGAAGTCGTGGGAAAAGGGGATGCCTATGCTCAAACAAAGCATATTTTTCTAACCATACAAGATGCGCTTCATCAAGTAGGGGCTACGCTAGATGATGTTGTGAGAACGCGTATGTATGTAACAGATATTGCCCAATGGGAAGAGATTGGAAAGGCACACGGAGAGTTTTTCAGAGATTGTAGACCTGTGGCCACCATGGTTGAAGTAAAGGCACTCATTCACCCAGAATTGTTGGTTGAGATAGAAGCTCAAGCCATTATTTCAGAACAGGAGGAGTAAGATGAGCAAGACCACCTTGTATTTAATAAGACATGGGGAAACCGTTTGGAATACACAAAAGAAATTACAAGGACATCTGGATTCTCCATTAACAGAGTTAGGAAAGAAACAATCGATGTGGTTAGGAGAAGCCCTATTGGAAGAACCTCTGGAAATCATCTATTGTAGTTCAAGTGATCGAGCGTACCAAACAGCAGAGTTAGTCTGCCACGGGCGAAAAATAGAGATAGTAAGATGCGATGAGCTTAAAGAAATGAATTTAGGCGTCTGGGAAGGACTTACACAAGCGTCAGCAGAAGCAATGGACCCAGAACAATTTAGACGTTTTTGGGAGGCTCCGAGTCAATTTCAAGTAGAGAATAGTGAGAGATTTGAGCAGGTACAGGAGCGCGCTCTTCTGAAATTGAGAGAGATTATAGCAAGACATCAAGGTCAGGTCATTGGTGTTGTTTCGCACACGGTTGTCATCAAACTGTTAATGGCATACTTCGAGAATCGGCCCTTAGATAAGATCTGGAACCCACCTTATATTCATCCCACCTGTTTATGTAAAATAGAATGGACAGAAGGAGGTTCAGAGATTATCCTCCATGCAGATATCAGTCATTTTAAAGAGGACGTACCCGAAAGCTCTTAATGATGAGTTCCTCGTTAAAAACAGTAATTTTTAAGTAATAGAACGTGAGAGTCAACCCTACTGAAAAAGAGGTTGTTATTTTAACTAGTTTAGTATATTCTAAATGAGGAAAAACTGAATACAGATCTATAGGAGTGCCTTTTCTAATGGAGTATTTAGAAATAGGATAATAGGGAAATCGGTGAGAGTCCGATGCAGCCCCCGCTACTGTAAACGCAGATGAAATTGTCGTAAACCACTGGTCAATAACCGGGAAGGGACAAGAGTAAAATGAAGCGTAAGCCAGGAAACCTGCTTTTATAGAACCAGATAAGAGTGACTAACCATCAAGTGGAGCAAATACTTCATCTGATGGAAGTCTACTTTATCTTTCGGAGGGGAGGATAAGAGAATGGATGGTATAGCAATGAGAGTATTGTTTTTTGAATACGATCATTTTTGATGTGTCATATCGATTTTCTGCCTTTAGCCGAGTGCTGGGGCTTTTTTTATTGTTTCATAATGTGAAAGCAGTACTATATTTGACATTATAGCAAAAGTACATTAATATACTACAGTAAATCGTAATGATTACTATTTATAAAAAGGAGAGAGATTGATGGAACTAAGAGAGTATCTACAGATGAAAAAGCTTTTTCTTGTTTTAAGTATTGCCATTCTTATTTGGGGTCTTAGTGGATGTGCCCAGAAGGTAGACAATAGTGAGGGGACTCAAACAACCTCTTCTACGGAAACTGAAGATACAGGAAATAACGAGGAAATGGGCATTGGTGAGTATCAATCCTTCTCTATTCAAAACTTTCATCGTTTAGTTACCTTTGAGGAACGACCAAAAAGAGCAGTGAGTTTAAATGGTCATACAACAGAAATCATGCTTGCCTTAGGTCTGGAAGATGTCATGGTCGGGACGGCGCATCAAAACGTAGATATTTTACCAGAGTTTAAGGATACATATGAGAAGATCCCTATTCTAGCAGAAAAATATCCTTCATTAGAAGTGTTATTAGGCGTAGAACCTGATTTTGTTTTTGGTAGAAGTTCAGCTTTTGATGGAGCTAATGCTATCGGAACAGTAGAAGACCTTGAAAGCTATGGAATCAAGTCTTACGTTTCTAAGGGGACGTATACTTTGGGAGCAACAATGGATGATGTTTATGAGGATATCCTGCATTTAGGACGTATTTTCCAAGTGGAGGATCGAGCGAATGAATTAGTTGCAACCATGCAAACACAAATCAAAGAGATTCAGAAACAAGTAGGAGAGGTGGAAACTCCTATTCGTGTTGCAGTGATGGATCAGGGTGGAGATCAAATGTTTACGGCTTGCCAGTCCTTACAAACCACATTGATTAAAATGGCAGGGGGACACAATGTTTTTGATGATATAGCTAAAACATGGGCAAGAGTCAATTGGGAGGAGCTGGTCGAACGAGATCCAGAAGTGATTGTGATCAACAATTATGGTGATGTAGCTGCCGAGGCAAAAATAGAAGAGCTGTTACAAAATCCCTCTCTGCAAAATGTAACAGCGATCAAAAATAAGCATTTTGTTGTTCTTTCTCTATCTAGTGTATTTGAGGGAGTTAGAAATGTAGAAGCGTTAGAAACCTTGGCTAGCGGGTTTTATCCAAAGAAATTTGAAAAATAAGGAGAAAGCCTATGCAACGTGAAGGAAACCGTTTAACGTATCGTGTATTAACCTTCGTACTATTTTTAGGCTTCTGATCTCGATCACACTCGCCATTATGCTGGGACCAGTGCCTATTCACCCTAGTACTGTTTGGAAAATTGCCTTGGCACAGATTTCTTTTTTCTCTGATTGGATCACAGAAGATTGGACAAAGGCTCAGTTTCACATTATTTGGGATATACGGTTCCCGCGTGTTCTTCTTGGTATGCTTGTTGGTGCTGGTCTAGCTGTTGTTGGAGTGGCGATTCAAGCGATGGTACGTAACTCCCTGGCAGATCCATATATATTAGGAGTTTCTTCTGGTGCTTCTGTTGGAGCTACTTTAGTTATTATTTTAGGAGCGTTTCAGATCTTTGGACAATACGCCTTATCCTTAGCTGCTTTTATAGGTTCTTTGATTTCCGTGATTTTGGTTTTTTTACTTTCTCAAGTTCAGGGGCGTATTTCTACAGTAAGATTGCTATTATCAGGCATTGCGATCTCCATGATCCTAACAGCGATCACCAATTTTATTGTCATTTCAGCTCCTCGAGAAGAAGGCATACGTTCAGCGATGTATTGGATGATGGGAAGTTTGGCAGGGGCGAAATGGAGTTACTTAGCGATACCTGCGATTGTGATTCTATTAGCCGCACTTATTCTGTATACTCAGTCCCGCTACCTTAACCTGTTGTTGATGGGGGAAGAAAATGCGACAACGATGGGATTAAATGTCGATGTCTTCCGAAAGTTTTTGATCGTTTTTACTGCCTTGGTTACAGGGGTTATCGTTTCGGTAAGTGGAGCCATTGGCTTCATTGGGCTGATGATCCCTCATATTGCCCGATTGATTGTAGGCTCTGATCATCGCAGGGTGATACCCGTAAGTGCACTATTGGGCGCTATTTTCATTATTTGGGCAGATGTTATTGCTAGGTTGGTGCTAGCGCCGGAAGAAATCCCTATTGGTATCATTACAGCTATCTGTGGAGGACCTTTTTTCATATGGTTGTTGCGTAGAAGTAATTATAGCTTTGGAGGTGGAAAGTGATGTTAGAGGTGAACGGAGTTTCTTATCAACTGGATGAAGAGTGGCTAATCCATGATTTGTCGTTGCAGGTTAAAAAAAATGAGTGGGTAGGTGTGATTGGACCAAATGGAAGTGGGAAATCGACCTTATTAAAAACCATTTATAGAGTGTTAAAGCCACATTCAGGATTTATCTCGTTAGAAGAGAAGAGAATCGATCGTTTACCCTCCAAGCTACTTGCTCAAAAAATGGCTGTTGTTAGCCAAGAAACCCCTATGCTTTTTGACTTTACGGTCAAAGAAATTGTCATGATGGGGCGCTCTCCGCATAAGAAGCTATTAGAAGCAGATAACGTAGAAGATGAGTCAATCGTTGTAAAAGCGCTAAATAGAGTAGGGCTGCAAGAAAAAATCAACCGCAGCTTTTTACATCTTTCAGGGGGAGAGAAACAGAGAGTCATGATAGCTAGAGCGCTCACACAACAGCCTGATTTCTTGGTTTTAGACGAACCTACCAATCATCTGGATATTCATCATCAGCTACAAATCTTAGATATTGTTAAAGCTTTAGATTTAACGGTGATTACTGCGCTCCATGATTTAAATTTAGCCCTTTCTTATTGTGACCGTTTATATGTATTGAAAAATGGGAGCATTGTCGCCTCAGGAAAACCCGAGAACATCATAACTGAAGCGCTCTTATTTGATGTATTTCAAGTGCAAACAGATATTCGTATCCACCCCGTTACAGGAAGAAAACACATTACTTTTTTATCAGATTATATGATGAAAGAAAAGGAAAGGAGTTCTCATGTCTACATGGAATCTATCTGAAACTAAGCATCATGTCCTCATTTGTAATGGAGGGAGCTGTATGCGGCAAGAGGGTGAAGAAGTGACTCAAGCCATTCGAGATGAAATTAAGAATCTAGGCTTGGATCAGCAGATTCATACAACCCGTACTCGCTGCAATGGGCGCTGTGAGGATGCCTGTGTGGTCATTGTCTACCCACAGGGAACCTGGTATCATAGCATAACCCCTGATGCGGGCAGGGAGCTTGTCAAACAACTAGCAGGAAGCCATAAGGAACCTATTTCTACGATAAGTTATTCATTTGAAAATGGATATTTTCAACCGAATGAACGTACACGAGTGGGGATTAACAAAAAATAGAGTTGAGAAAAGGCGCAGAGTAAGTTATGCGTCTTTTTTTGTTGAATCGATTTTTATCTAGCTGAGAGAATGTCTTTTAGAAGATGATTTGACTTATGCCACTGATAATGATTATAATTATCACTAACAACCAAATTGAGAATGAGAATCAATAAGAAATAAGAAGAATAAGAACAAAAGGAGTGTATAGGACAGGATGAAGATGGTCACGCTTTCCGCTGAGCAATTGGGGATTGCTTATGGGGATGTTGAAATTGTGAGGGAACTTAACTTAAAAATACCTGAAGGCAAAGTCACGACCTTAATTGGTCCAAATGGATGTGGGAAATCAACCATCCTTAAAACGATGTCACGTATCTTAACTCCAAAAAATGGAGTCGTGTATTTAGATGGAAAGTCAATTCATCAGGAATCCACAAAAGAAATCGCTAAGAAAATGGCGATCCTCCCGCAAACACCAGAAGCACCAAGTGGTCTTACGGTATCAGAGCTAGTATCATATGGGCGCTTCCCACATCAGAGGGGATTTGGGACATTAACGAATCAAGACCGCCAAATTGTCCGGTGGGCTATTGAAGTGACGGGCTTAGGTGATTTCTATGACCGTCCTATTGACGCGTTATCAGGAGGACAGCGTCAGCGTGTGTGGATCGCCATGGCACTTGCTCAGGAAACGAACTTACTTCTTCTTGATGAACCTACTACCTACTTAGATTTAGCACATCAGTTAGAGGTTCTTCAGCTTCTTGAACAATTAAATAAAGACGAGAAAAGAACCATTGTTATGGTTATTCATGATCTTAACCATGCAGCTCGATTTGCTCACCATATGGTAGCCTTGAATCGAGGAACCATCATTAAAGAAGGAACTCCTTCTGAAGTGATGACTTCAGAAGTCTTAAAAAAGGTATTTCAAATCGACGCTGACATTGTGCAAGATCCAAGAACAGGTAAGCCAGTCTGTATCACTTATGACCTGATAAACAAAACAAAAACTGTGAAGAAAGATGCCATCAAAGAAGAAAAACCATTAATAGAAGCCTTAGCATAGATCATATTAGGAGGAAGAAAAATGTCAATCGCTGTGGAATTACAACCAATATCAACTGTTGCTAATATCATTCGTGAAAGAAGAACGATTCGTGAATTCAAATCTGATCCTATTTCCAAGGAGCTTGTCATCGAGTTACTCAATGATGCGGTATGGGCGCCTAATCACGGCTTACGCGAGCCTTGGAGATTCATTCTGTTTCAAGGAGAAGGAAAAAAGAAATTTACCAAGGCTGTTCTACATACGTATACCGAAGAGGAAAAAGCCTCTCGGGCAGAGGATATTACCAAGTATTATCTCAATATTCCTCTTCATTTGGTTGTCGTAATGAAGGAAGATCCGAGATCGAAGCAATGGGAAGAGGATTTCTCAGCGACATCTGCGATGATCCAGAACTTTCAACTTTTGACTTGGGAAAAAGGGATCGGTGTCGTATGGAAAACCAATTATTATAACTGGGAACCTAAATTTCATCAGGAAATCGGAGTACAGCCTGGAGAAAGAGTTGTGGGAACCTTGCATATTGGTTATTTTGACAAGGTACCTAAGCCTCGACCAAGAACAAAAGTAGAAGAAAAGTTAACCATTATTGAACAAGTATAGAAGATATAGAAGAGAGGATTCGTGACAGCATGTTAAAGAAACAATCAAACAAACTGATATTAGTTATGCTCGCTTTTTTATTCGTAGTTGCCTTGACTGCTTGCAGTGAGCCAACCCAGACAGGCACAAATGATGCTGAACCGACAGAAAAAGGCGTAGTAGAAACGGAGAAAACTGATACAGCAGAAGCTGATACTAGAATATTTCAAGCAGTGAACGGAGAGATCGAAGTTCCTGCAAACCCAGAGCGAGTTGTTGTGGTGGCAAGTAGCTATGTCGGTTATTTCCTTGCTTTAGATCTTACGCCTGTGGGTATTTCTGAAAAAGCCTTAAACAACCCTTATTTTGCTGGGAAAGTAGAGGGAATTGCTAGTGTCGGGGATGAAATTTCTGTTAAAACGATTCTAGCACTAGATCCAGATCTTATCATTTCCTTCCATGTTCCAGAATCGGTTGAACAATTGGAAAAGATTGCTCCTACAGTGGCGATTGAGTATGGGAAAAAAGATCTAAGGGAACAATTGAGAGATTTCGGAACATTAACAGGGCGTGAGGAAAAGGCTGAGGCATGGATTGCAGAATGGGACAAAAAAATAGCTGAGCACAAAACGAAGGTTAATGAAGCAGTAGGGGATCAAACAGTTTCAATCCTTCAACCCTACGCAAAAGGCATTTATGCTTTTGGTCACAGCTATGCTAGAGGAGGAGAAATTATCTATGGCGAGTTTGGTTTGAAAGCACCAGAGCTATTCAAACCGAAGTCATTGATAGCGGAAAAGGTTGGGGAGATCTTTCTCTTGAAGTATTGCCAGAATATGCAGGGGATTATATCTTTACCAGTGCATGGTCTGGTGATGATTCTGACCCAGAAGTGGTCTATTCAAGTACGATTTGGCAAGGGTTACCTGCTGTCAAGAATCATCGTGTCTTCAAATTAGACCCTCAATCATCATTCTATAATGATCCTGTTTCTCTAGAAGCACAGCTCGAATTTTTTGTTACTAGCCTAACAAAATAAAAGTACAGACTTACACTTATAAGAAAAGGAATCTTATTGACATCTATCTTGAACAGCTGGATGTCTAAGGTTCCTTTTTGTCTTGTTCTTCTTCCTCAATCTTAAGGGAATACTTTGTTTTTTTTCAAATATACTTGTCCTAAAGATAGGTTGCTTGATAAAAACAAGCAAACGATGAGGTGAGAAAAGTGAGTAAAATGACTCGAACGAATCTTCATATTGTGGGGATGACTTGTGCGGCATGTGCCTACCGAATTGAAAGAGGATTAATGAAACTAAAAGGATTAGAGGAGGTACAGGTCAATTTTGCTTTGGGAAAAGCCTCGATTTCCTATAACGCACAATTTGTTCAGTTAACAGAAATTGAGAAAAGAATCGAAAAGCTAGGCTTTCATTCACAAATTCATCATAGAGAAGAAGATGCGGCGCAAGAGGTTAAGAGATTAACAAAGATGTTTTTCCTTTCAGCGCTTCTATCTCTTCCTTTTATGTGGGGGATGCTGATTCACCTGCCATGGACTTCAAGCCTTTATGTACCTGAGCTCTTTATCAATCCTTGGTTTCAGTTGTTCTTGACTACACCCATTCAATTCGTGATTGCTCAGCCATTTTACGAGGGAGCGTGGAAAGCACTGAAAAATAGGAGCGCGAATATGGATGTTCTTGTCGTTCTTAGCACTACATCAGCTTATTTGTATAGCCACTATATTACGATGTCTATGCAGGGAAGCTATGTCGAAAATTTGTACTATGAAACGAGTGCTTTCATCATTACTTTTGTCTTATTAGGAAAGCTTTTAGAAAGTAAAACGAAGCTTCGGACCAAGGAAGCCCTAATAGAGCTCTATCAGCTTCAGGAGAAAAAAGCTCTAGTCATTCGCGGTCACGAAGAGGCGTATATCGATATTGCTGAAGTGCAGGTAGGGGATGTTCTGCTAATCAAGCCAGGACAGAAGGTTCCTCTAGATGGTCATGTGCTTGAAGGAGAAACTTCAATCGATGAATCCATGATTACAGGTGAAAGTATTCCAATCGAAAAAAGCTCGGGAGATAAAGTGATTGGCGGCACAATCAATCGGCACGGAGCAATAACAATACAAGTGGATCGAATGGGTCAGGATACTCTGCTGAGTCAAATTATACGAATTGTAGAGGATGCCCAGGGAATAAAAGCTCCTATTCAACGTCTAGCAGATAAAATCATCCATGTATTTGTACCTATTGTTATTATGATCGCAGTCTTAACGTTTCTTGTTTGGTATAGCTTGCTTGAGCCTAATCAATGGGGGAGTGCTTTAGAAAAAACTATAGCTGTCCTGATCATTGCCTGCCCTTGTGCCTTAGGATTAGCCACTCCTACCTCGATTATGGTGGGTTCAGGTCGAGCGGCTAGATTGGGGATATTATTTAAAGAGGGAAAGCATCTCGAGGTCTTAGCACAAACTAATCTTGTCATTTTAGATAAAACGGGTACACTTACATGGTAAACCGGAGCTTATTAATGTTTATAGCCCACGTATGAAGGAATCTGAATTTCTTCGATTTGTCGGAAGCGCAGAACAGAAATCTGAACATCCACTGGCACAGGCAATTGTAGAGAAAATCCGACGCTTACAAATTCCTCTTGAGGAACCAGCGTATTTCAAGGCATTGCCAGGCTTTGGGATAGAGGCACGTGTGCAACAAAGAAAAGTCGTCATAGGAACACGGAGATTATTCGATGAGCAGGGTATTTTTTATAAGGCGGCTGAATCACAAATTAAAAAGTGGGAAAAGGATGGAAAAACAGTGGTTCTCGTTGCTGTAGAACACCGATTCGTCGGACTATTAGCCATTTCTGATACCTTAAAAGAAAACGCTAAGAAAACGGTCTCATTTCTACGAAAAATGCGTATGGGTGTTGTGATGGTTACGGGAGATAATGAACGAACAGCTCATTCTATTGCGAAAAAAATAGGGATCAAACATGTATATGCCGAGAAATTACCTCAAGAAAAAGCATATATTATTCAAGCTTTACAACGAAAAGGAAAGAAGGTACTCATGGTTGGAGACGGGATTAATGATGCACCCGCTCTCGCCATGGCAGACATCGGGATGGCTATAGGTACAGGAGCTGATGTTGCTATAGAAGCCAGCGATATCAGCATCATTCGTCAAGACTTACTGGGTGTAGTTCAAGGAATCACAATAAGTAAAAAAACCATGAGAAATATAAAACAAAACTTATTTTGGGCACTAGCCTATAACACGATTAGTATTCCAATTGCAGCACTGGGCTTCTTAGCTCCTTGGATAGCAGGAGCGGCAATGGCTTGTAGTTCTGTTTCCGTTGTCCTTAATGCTCTTCGATTGCAAAAAATGAAATTGTAGAATCGGCTTCTGAATAGGGTGTATTCAAGAGCGAAATTAACTCCCGCCTACTATTAACCCCTGTTTTTAAAAAAATAGATTTCAGGTGGTCTTGGACAGTATAGGTGGAAATGGATAAGGTATTCGCAAGCTCCTTGGTGGAGTCACCACGTAAGATAAACTCTATGATCTGTCTTTCGCGACTTGAGAGTCCATATCCATCCATGATGAACGGCATGATTTCATATGGTTGAGCTAGTTCCAAGGTCACCGCCAAGTGTTTCGAAGAGGAACGGTGATCATACATTTCACTAGCTGTGATGGAAAGAAAGGCACCATCTGGAGTCGGTATACAGACTCTTGCCTCCTGTGTAGTATATTTTGCTCCATTTATTCGTCCTAGATTGTTGGCTTGGGCTAAAGAACAAACAGCTCTTACCGGTCGAGGAATAAGAGGATGGTTTATCTTCTCCCATTCACGTAACTGTGAAAACCAATACTCGCCAGCGGGATTGCTAGAGAAGAGCTCTAAATGGGAAGTAAGCATCATCATTCCTTTTTCCTTCACTGGTACTTTCATTTCTTGCCATGCTTGATCAGACATGGGCTGGAGTAGAACTGCTTCTTTTAAGTTTTGCGCTAAAAAAGAAGAAAGAGAAGAAACAAATTCTATTTCTGTCTTGTCAAATACAGGTGATGCTATGGACCGAAAGAGGGTTAAAAAACCCCAGCACTTTCCTTTGTGAGTGAGTGCAGCCCGCAATTCATCACCATATCCAGCAGGATGTAATACATCTCTGTATCGAGCACTTCGCTTCAATTCTCCATCTGTTGCCTGAAAAAGCGTTGCGACAGACGGGTTCTGATGGATCAGGTCCAAATACTGATTATAATCGTTTGTTAAATACTCACTATGAAACAAGAGAGAATGTATATTTTCAATAGAATCATCGGTATACGCCCCAGTAGAAAGAAGGGTATAGGGATCTACTGTAGTTAGACAAGCCGCATCAAATGAAAGAACACTTTTTAAAGTATCTAATACAGCTTTACGAAATAAACGAGAATCTTGAATGCGTTGGATATTCGAGATTCTTTTTTTCATTTTCTCAATATGCATGATCGATGACTCCTTTCCACCTATGGGAAATCCCATGTTTATGGGATATCTATTCTTTCTCCCCTAAATTATAATTGAGAATGATTATTACTATATTACTAGAAAAAAGGAAGAATGAAAAGAGAAAAGGGAGAAGTCACATGAAAACAAACAGAACTGATCAAAGAATGGAAGAAAACGTAGAGTTTAGCTGGGATGCCCCCATCGTATTAGATTACGATCAAAATATTAAACGAAAAATTGCAGGCTATGAGCTCCTACATGACATAACAGGTCGTTTGATGGAGAGTGCCATCGATACCTCTAGGAGCACGAATGAGTTATTAATTATTGGAGCTGGTGGAGGGAAAGAACTTGTTTCATTAGCTCAAAATCATCCGTTTTGGCGGTTTACTGCGGTAGATTCATCGAAACTCATGCTAGATATGGCAAAACGAAGAGCTGAGGAGTCGCATATCATGGAGCGAGTTCGCTTCTTTCAAGGAACACTAGACCAATGTGCGGATGGAACTATTTATGATGCAGCAACTTGTTTATTGGTTCTGCACTTTGTTCAAGGTATGAATGAAAAGCGTCAATTATTAAGAGAGATCGCTTCACGCCTTCAATCAGGAGCTCCCTTCTTTCTTGCCTCGCTGAATGGTGAGCCAGATCAGGCTGTGTTTGAAGTTCAATTGACAGCATGGAAAAATCATATGCTGTCACAAGGGGTGAGTGAGGAAGAGTTTGCTAAATTTAAGAATTCAATTGGTCAGAGTACGGAGCCAATTAGCAGTGAGAAGCTTTATTCCTTGCTAGAAGAATGTGGCTTTACAGATATCAGTCGTTATTTTGGTTCATATTTAATAGATGGTTTTATGGCTTTTAAAAAATAGAACAAATTGTAAAGGAGTGAGCTTCATGCATAGAAATCATATTGTTGTTATAGGCGGATATGGACACGTTGGTCAGAAAATATGTACATCTTTAGCGAATAAGTACCCTGGTAAAGTATACGCAGCCGGACGAAACAAGAGAAAGGCAGAGCAATTTAGCTCCTCTACCAATGGGAGGGTTTTAGCCCTCGAAATCGATGTAACGAAGGATGTGGATTGGACTTTATTTGAGCAGGTTCGCCTCATTATAGTCTGTATAGATCAGTTGGATACTCAATTTGTGCAGGGGTGTCTGGAAAGAGGAATTGATTATATTGATATTTCTGCTTCATATTCTTTTCTGTCTTCCATCGAGCAATTAAATAGCCACGCTATAGAAAAAGGAGCGACGGGAGTATTAAGTGTTGGATTAGCTCCTGGTTTGACGAATTTGCTCAGTCGCTGGATCAAGGAACAGTTATATTCAATAGAAGAACTGAATATCTATATTATGCTTGGAATGGGGGATGACCATGGGAAGGCAGCGATTGAATGGACGTTGCATAATGCCAGAACAGATTTTATACAATGGATTCATGGTCAGCAGGAACAGGTTGCCAGCTTTTCTAGTGGCAAAAAGGTATTTTGGGGAGATGAAATAGGGTGGCGAAAGGCGTATCGTTTTAATTTTGCAGATCAGCATGTTCTCAGTAGAACCCTCCATATCCCAAAAGTGTCAACACGATTGAGCTTAGACTCAAAGCTTGTTACAGAAAGCATGGCTTGGTTAAGAAGGAGAGGATGGCTTATGTACATGCCTCTATCTCTTGGAGTGACTTTGTTGGGGAACATCAAAATGGGTGATCCTCTCTACATGGTTAAGGTAGAAGGAAGAGGAAGAACGGCATCGGGTGAAGGGCTTCAAGTAGAAACCATGATAAAAGGTGAATATGAAGCAAATGTTACAGCTGCTGTGACGAGCTATATTGCTGACTCTCTCTATCAATTTTCACATCCTAAAGGAATCTACCATATTGAACAATTATTTGCTTGGGAAGAAATCTATCCACATTTGAAAGAGGAAGTGTTTTGGGTTGACCCCAATCAGAATCATCATGACAAAAGTCATATTCTTTTATGACGAAATTCACTTTTCCTGATTATAGATCTTCAGTATCTTTAGGAGAGGGTGTGTTCTTAGACTTACTCAAAGGAGTTGAGAAGATGAGTGTACAGCTAAAACCAACAAGAGAAAATGAACGAATGATTGAGTTAGATATTCTTAGAGGAATTGCTTTGTTCGGAATTCTCGTTGTGAATATGAAGTATTTTTCTACACCCTATTTGTACTTGGAAATGATTGGGGTAAAATGGTGGGATGATCGTCTAAATCACATGGTTAAGTTAATAGTGCAGATTTTTTTTGAATTCAAGTTTATTACCATGTTTTCCTTTCTATTTGGGATCGGCTTCATTCTGTTTATTACCAGAGCTCAGAAAAAAGAGGTGGATGCCAAAAAATTGTTTAAACGCCGACTCTGTTTTTTGCTATTGATCGGACTTTTGCATCTTTTCTTTGTGTGGTATGGAGATGTATTAACTGTTTATTCTTTGCTAGGTTTTGGACTCCTGTTTTTTATTAATAAGGAAGCGAAAACCGTTCTGAAATGGGCCTTTGGTTTTCTGACAATCCCTGTCTTGATCTTTAGCCCTACTCTTTTTTTCTTGTTCAGCCAGTTGGATAACCAACAATTTACTCCTCATATAAACCAAATCATCATTGATTCCACTAAGTATTATGCTGAAGGCACGATCTATGAGGTGTTTTTACAGCGTTTAACGGATATTAGTTTTATTGCTCAAGGGTATATTTTTATGATGCCAATGATTTTCGGTATGTTTTTATTAGGAGTATACGCTTGGAAGAGTGGGATAGTGGAACACGTTCATCAACACATTGCCTTACTCAAGCGGATTTGTCTGTTTAGTTTTATCATCGGTTTACCTCTCATTGTGCTCACGATATGGGGAGGTCAAAATCTGTCACAAGAGGATTCGGCTCATTATTTGATCCAGTTTATAGCCCAAACCGTTAGTGGACCGGTGTTATCTATATTTTATATCACAGCGATTGTGTTATTGTTGCAAACGAAACGCTGGAGGAATGTTTTCAGCATTTTTCAGCCTGTAGGAAGAATGGCTTTTACAAATTATCTCATGCAGTCTATCATTTGCACGACGATATTTTATAGTCATGGTTTCGGATTGTTTGGACAGGTGAATGATTTTTGGGGATTTGGATTAGCTATCGTCATTTTTTCCTTTCAAATTGTAATTAGTCATTTTTGGTTACGTAAGTATAAATTTGGACCTATGGAGAATCTATGGCGAAGGTTCACTTATAGAACATAGTATTCTTGTATGTCTTGATCTAAAAACAAAACTAGTTTACCTTAAAACAATTATGGTAAACTAGTTTTGTTTTTATTAAGTTAAGTCAGGTGAACCGTCATTTCGCGAACCATTTCTTCTTAAAGGGGTACCGTCAGGAAAATGCGGTTATCTTAACCTCGATGTGAGAACTATTAGAATATCAATGGTTCTCACATCGTTTACATGTATTCATTGTAAATTTTGTTTTTTTTAAAGTTGATCATTTTATCATGTCAATGTTCGCTTAAGAGGTTTTTAATTTCTCCTCAAGAAAATCAGTAATTCTCTCTTCTGAGACTACTTGAATTCCATTCCTTTCAAGTAGGGCAGTCGTCACTCCATTTCCAACAATTTTCTTACCTTTAAATTCACCGTTGTAAATCATTGAACTTCCGCAGGAGGGGCTAAATTCCTTAAGAATAACTACTGTGGCGCCCACCTCTTGAGCTTTTCTTAGCGTTGCATAAGCTCCTTTTATATACAGTTTTGTAACGTCTCTACCCGATTTTTCGATCACTTTAGCCTTACCATCAAGGACATCTTCCCCATTACCACCAACAATTTCAGCTGGTTCTCTTGGTGTTGAAAAACCACCAAGTAATTCTGGACACACAGTAATTGCTTGTTTTTTTTCAATCATTTGGCGTATCTTTTTATCTAAACAATGCGTACCATTATATCTTACCTCTAATCCTGCTAAACAAGAGCTAACTAATATCATTGATATCACCTCAATCTAATTCTATCGTATTTCATTCTTCAATTAAATTGCATCCGTTACGCAATAAGAAAACTTCTTCCTCCAAAACTTCATATGCTCCACCGTTTCCAGTGTCTTTAATATTCCCCTCACTTATCCAACGGCTTACCATCTCTGTGTCACATTTGAAACCATTCGAGTGCAACAGCATTGTTACTTCTTTTAGGTTAAACGTATTCATAATTATTAAAGCCTCCTCTCCTAGTAAATTGATATGCTCCCAGCCTAAAGGAGACATATGATGCAACAAATCTACATTAAAATTACCTAAATCTTTTTGGTGTTCAACTGCTTTTGTCAGATGTAGGGTATTTCAACCTTTTCATAAGACTAGAATTGCTCTTTCTTCACCTGAGTGCCAGCTACAATGAGAGCAGAGAATCCAAAATTTGCTTCAATGATTTAATTATTCAATAAAATAAAAGACATTGATCTAATTATCTTAGATTGATGTCTTTTTTACCCTTCTTTCATGCACGACGTATAACCAGCAAAGAGAATGTTTTTCGGAATTCTATTTGTTTATTTTCTCTTGATGTCTGAGAGAAAAGTTACTTTTTAAAATTTGGAAATATGAATAATCTCTTATGAGGTCTGATGATTATATCATCCACAACCTCTTTGTTCTCATTATCTAGCCACGTTATTACGACTTTAACCTCGCTCTTTTCGTTTAGTCTTTCCCCAAGGGCGATAAATGAAAGTTTATCTGTAATGGTGTCATTATTACTACGTTCAATAATTGCCTTATCGTCAACCATAAATTGTAAAAACTTCAAAACAACCTCGCCATGCCCATTCCAATATAAGACCCCTTCCCAAGTATCTTTATATGAGAGGTCTTGGTAATATGTAGCTTCCCATTTGTTATTTTTAGATTCACCTTTCCAAATAGGAGCTTGAAAAAACGAATAGATAACCCAGCATCCTAAGGCTATGAACAGTGCTATTATCATCCGCTTCATGCGAAAATTCCTCCTTGTTTGCCCTATTGCAACCTTTTATAACAGTGTACTATAAAACAGTAGATTGTTTTCAAAAAATTAATTGTTGAATTTAATTACTCTGTAGCTATGTTGTGGTACCTCAGAAAGTGGTCTATCTTTATTATTATTAGAATGATAAGTCAAGTACAGTTCGTCTTTTTCTTTTTTTGTTACTACGGTAGAGTGATAATATCTACCGTCTTTTGTTTTTTGAAATTGGACTGTAAATCAAATTTGTGAAATCACAAATGTGTCTAGGGCCTCATTGTATAGAAAGCTATCGGAAAGGAACAGTTGATGAGTTATACTAAAAATTAGAACTGAATAATAGAAAATAAATTTCATATAGAGGTGGAATTATATGCCTAAAATTGACAATATGTTAGCAATTCTATGGATGCTTCGTTCAGGTGAAAAAATTACTGCAAAACAAATTTCAGAAAAGTTAGAAATTAATATAAGGACTGTGTATCGTTATATTGATACAATTTCAACAAGTGGTGTACCTATAATTTCAGAACCAGGACATAACGGTGGATACACTTTATTGAACAATTTTATTGAGGCTCCTCTTTTTTTTGATTTTGAGGAGCAAACTTCACTATTTCACGCTGCTGTTTTTGCAGAAGAAGCCGGATATTATGGAGGTGAAGCACTAAATAGGGCCATTTCAAAACTAAGTAAATACTCAAATCAAGAGCAGGAAACAAAGATAAACCAACATTTAACTAGTCTTGAAGTAATAAGTCGATTAAGTTCTCTCTCTATGGAATCTTTTTTGAAGGAGTTGGAGCAGGCCTTAGCTGACGGGGACTCAGTAAAAATTCTTTACCATAAAAGTGGCGAAAAGCAATTAAATTATAGATTGGTCGATCCGTACAGAATTATCTATTGGAATAATAAGTGGTATGTGATTGGATTTTGTCATCTTAGGAATGATATCCGTAGTTTTAGAGTAGATCGAATTGAAAGTCTAATGCTAACCGAAAATAAGTTTAACCGGCCAGAAAATTTTTCAGCACGTGACTTTTTTATAAAAAATCTTCTTCCAACTATAGAAGATAAGGAAGGGATTATTTCTTTGGTTATTAATGGGGATAAAAGTGTATTGGCTGATATTTGCAACATTGGTTTTTAGGACATTATTTACAAGAACGGACTTCAAATCAAGCAGTTTTTCTTCTTGAAAAAGATGTGATACATACATATGTACCTTATTTACTTTTACCGTACAATAAATCTATTAAAGTTATTGAGCCAATAAGTCTTAAGAAAAGACTTATTGAAGTTCTTTCGGAATTAATAAAATTTCATCAAGTATGATAACTACCCTGACGTTAACTGTCAGGGTAGTTATATTATAATAGCTATATCAATTGTGATTGGAGTGTTATTGGATGCAAACAAAAAAAGTTTTTCTATATGTATTTAATACAATGTCGGACTGGGAATATGGATATTTAATTGCTGAACTAAACTCAGGAAGATATTTCAAGAAAGATTTAGTACCTTTAAAAGTAGTTACAGTAGGAGCTAATAAAGAAATGATTACTACTATGGGAGGACTGAGCATAAAACCAGATATTTCCCTTGATGAATGTACTCTTGAGAGTAAAGATCTTTTAATTTTACCAGGAGGGACTACTTGGAATGAAGAAATTCATCAACCTATCTTGGAAAGAATTGGACAAGCTTTAAAGCTTGGCACTATTGTTGCTGCAATTTGTGGTGCAAATGAGGCCCTTGCGAATATGGGATACTTAGATACTAGAAAGCATACAAGTAATAATTTAGAATACACTAAAATGGTATGTCCTAACTATAAAGGAGAAAAGTTCTATGAGGTGGGATCTGCGGTATCTGATGCGAATTTAGTTACTGCATCAGGAATAGCACCTCTGGAATTTGCGATGGAAGTACTGAAAAAATTAGATGTATTTGCACCAGATACATTACATTCATGGTATAACCTAAATAAGACTCATAAACCTGAATACTTCTTCCAGTTAATGAATTCAATAAATAGCTGAGCTAAAAAATCAACTTAGTAGTTTTATATTAGTTCAAATAAAAATAATGAAGTAACTGAAAAGCTCACTTTCTCTATTTTGTTTTGCAGAGAAGTTGGGCTTTTTAATTTGGAATTTCCTTATCGTTGTAAATCCGCATTTTCCTGTTAAAGTAAGTGCCGATGTGAAACGGTGTGACTAAGGTCACGTCAGATCGATGACGAATTTCACTTCCAGAGTTTGCCCAAATGAAGTATCTTTTTGATACAGGATCTATTTGGAAGATGAAGGGAGATGGCATGATGCTAGAGAAAGTATTGGATTTATTAAAAAAAGAAAAGCTGTTAGCAGCTACAGGGGGACTTGGCTTATTACTGGGGCTTTTATGTCAAGGGTATATTCTATTGTTTGGAGCTGAAATTGGGGTGGAAGGAAATTTATCTAAAGCCGTATCCTTTAATGTGGCGTTAGGTATGTTTTTATTAACGACTGCGCTCATCTTACCCTTTGCTCAGTTATCCAAAAGATTTCAGCAATTTTTTCGGTGGGCGTATTTTCTTGCTAGTATGTACAGCTATGGTTTAGAAACCATTCAGCATTTGAGAGGAATTGATCCTCGATTTACCCAGTATGGCTCCACTTTAGATCAGATACTCGGCATGTTTTTTGGAATTGTGGCAGTCATTATGGTTATTTTCTACTCCTTACTTGCTCTGTTTTTCTTTCGTCAATCAGTGCTCAGAGTGGAAAGAGCAGGTCTAGTCATAGGCATACGTTATGGATGATTACAACTATGCTCGGCTTCTTAGCAGGAATATGGATTAGTTCTCTTCAGAGTAGGTATACGGGAGATAGTGGAAATATCATTTGGCTCCATGGATTCGCTTTACATGGGATACAAACCGTTCCTCTCATCGCCTGGTTACTAGAGAAACAAGATAGGTATAAAGGGAAAGCACTACTACATGCTGCTGGGGTGTCTTGGATTCTTTGCATTGTTTGTATTGGTATTCAAACCTTACTCGGCTTCCCCATTTTCGAACTCAGTTTGTTTCCTTTGCTAACTCTATTCTTTTTGATATGCTGGCTGTTCATTCTTATATTGGTCGTAAGTAAAGTTGTATCGCGATATGCTGGTCATAAACATATCGATAGCGTTCTTTAGGTACTATACTCATCTATAAAACATACTGCTTGAGAAACTTTCAACAGTATGTTTTATTTTAGATAATACAAGCAGAAGGATGGTGCGTTCGTTGCAATTGGTACAGGAATTAGCTCAAAAAATAATCAAAGAAGTTCAAGCAGTCCTTAATGAAAATATTATCGTTGTGAACCAACAAGGAATGATCATAGCTTCTACAGATCGAAAGCGTGTGGGCTCTTTACACGAAGGGGCTTTAGAGGTGCTGAGTAAAAAAGAGAAGCTTTATATATTTGAAAATAGCCTGGACACTCTTCAGGGCGTTAAACCAGGAATCAATTTACCCATTTTTTATGAAAAAGAAATAATCGGAGTAATAGGAATTACGGGCAATCCCCTTGATATAGAGCCCTATGCAGAGATCATTCGCCGAATGACGGAGCTTATTATTAGAGAGGCAACACATATCGAAAGAAAGGAATGGGAGACGCGAGGAATAGAATCCTTTTGCTATGAGTGGATCTATCATCCTAAAATAGAGCCAGCGTTTATTGAAAAAGGACGAATCTTAGGTATTGATCTCGATCAAACCTATTTGTGTGTTCTCTTCCAATTGGATTTGAGCTTAAAGCCAGAGGAGCTACAGCGTACACAAGCCTATCTGCTTTCTTTGCTGGAGCAGCGCTTGTATAAGAAAAGACATGATGTGTTGATTCCGTGGGGGCAAGGACGGCTGCTTCTATTAAAAAGGATCAACCATGACGTTTCAATAGAGCAGATCAAATATCAGTTAAGCAAATGGCACCAAAACAGGTTAGTAGATGATCAAATTTCAATCGCTATTGGTATGGGAATAACAAGTGAGAGCAAAGATCTTTTCCGTTCATATCATGAAGCGAAAAAAGCCCTAGCCGTAGCACAGAAACAGCATACGATGGTTTATTATGAAGAATTACTATTAGACATTGTACTAGAAGAAGTGAGTCAGCAAACGAAAGAAGAATTTCTTGGTAGAGTCTTATCGCCTATTCAGCAAGAAACGGATTTAATTGCTACTCTTCACGTATTGTTGTCTACCAACCACTCTCTCAAAAAAACGGCTGAAGAACTACATATTCATATTAATACCTTGCATTATCGTCTAAACCAAATCAAAGAAATGACTGGAATTGACCCTAAGAGCACAGAAGGAATCGTTTTATTTCATGTTGCTTTATCTTTTTATCATGAGATATTCATCCAAAAATAAAGAATAAAATTGAGCAATCTTTGTATATATATCCATAGAGTTCTGAAGTGGATCATCCTATACTTTAAGAAGGTTAAGAAAGTGAAGGGGGGATTCATAGGTGGATAAGGATATAAAAAAGAAGCTGCTTGAAATCGTCGGAAGAGAACGTTTTCACGATTCGAATGAAGCTAGATTAGCTTATTCTTATGATGCAACACCAAACTATCAATCTATGCCAGATGCTGTTATCATGCCTCAAGATAAAAAGCAGATTCAAGAGATACTTAAGCTTTGCCATTCTAAGGGAGTACCTATCGTTCCAAGAGGATCAGGGACTAATTTGTGCGCTGGAACTTGCCCTACTCAAGGGGGGCTGGTTCTTTGTTTTCATTATATGAATAAAATTCTTGAGATTGACGAGGAGAATTTAACCGCTACGGTACAGCCAGGTGTGATTACGCTTGATCTGATCAAAGCGGTTGAAGAGAGGGGGTTGTTTTACCCGCCAGATCCTAGCTCTATGAAAATATCAACAATTGGTGGAAATATAAGTGAGTGTTCTGGAGGCTTGAGAGGATTAAAATATGGAGTAACCAAGGATTATGTTTTAGGTCTTGAAGTCGTTTTACCCAATGGAAGCCTCATCCGAACAGGAGGTAAGCTTGCCAAGGATGTCGCTGGCTATGATTTGACAAAGCTCTTTGTAGGCTCTGAGGGAACTCTTGGCATTTTCACAGAAGCCACACTGAAGCTAATTCCTATCCCTGAAACAAAGAAAACACTTCTCGCTCTTTTTGATGACATAGAAGCAGCGGCGCAGTGTGTCTCTACTATTATCGCGAATAAAATTATTCCCGCCACTCTGGAATTTCTTGATCAAGCCACTTGTGAGGTGGTCGAACAGTTTGCCAAGGTAGGCTTACCCACAGATGTGCGTGCGGTTCTCTTAATTGAACAAGATGGGGCTCCAGAAGTAGTTGAAAGAGATATCCATCAAATATCTGAAATCTGTATAGAAGCAAATGCGGTTTCAGTAAATATAGCCCAGTCAAAGGAAGAAGCAGAGGCGCTAAGTCAAGCAAGACGATCCGCATTGTCTGCTCTTGCCCGTCTTAAACCAACAACGATTCTGGAGGATGCAACGGTTCCACGTTCCAAAATTAGTGATATGGTCCGAGCGATTCAAAAAATAGCTCAAAAATATGATTTAAAAATATGTACATTTGGACATGCGGGTGATGGGAATTTACATCCGACCTGTTTAACAGATGCACGTGATACAGAGGAAATGAAGCGAGTTGAACAGGCATTTGAAGAAATTTTTGAGAAAGCCATTGAATTAGGTGGAACGATTACAGGTGAGCATGGTGTGGGGATGATGAAAGCTCCTTATTTATCTTGGAAATTAGGGGAAGAAGGGATCGCTGCCATGAGAGCCATCAAACACGCCTTTGATCCTAAGGGTATCATGAATCCTGAGAAGGTATTTGCCAAAGATTCACGAAAAAGAGTGGTGGTTCAATCATGAATCAGCTAGAGAAGAAAGCCATCCAACAAGGATTTCAAGAGCGGTTAGATTATGATGAACTGATCAATTGTATGAGGTGCGGATTCTGTTTACCCACCTGTCCTACCTACGGACAGAGCAACCAATATGAAGCAGCTTCACCAAGAGGAAGAATTGCCTTGATGAAAGGGATTGTCGATGGCATCATAGAGCCGGATGAGCAAGTTGAGCAACAGCTAAATTTGTGCCTAGGTTGTCGAGCTTGTGAACCTGTCTGCCCATCTGGTGTAAAATATGGTCACTTACTTGAAGAGGCACGAGATGTGATTCAAGAGAAAAAGCAACACTCTCTACCCATTCGTCTTTTAAGATATCTTGTTTTCAATCAGTTGTTCCCTTATAAGAGCCGAATAAAAAAAGTGAATCAATGCCTCTCTTTTTATCAAAAAAGCGGCATACAAAAGCTTGTACAAAAAAGTCAAATCTTAAGAATAGTCCCCGAACATGTAAGGCAAATGGAACAGATCATTCCCGAAATTCCCTCTCTTAGTGAGGACGAGCAACGCCTGCCAATAGCAAGGGCGGAGGGGAAACCAGTGAAAAGAGTCGCTTTCTTTTCTGGCTGCTTAATGGATACGATGTTTAGGAATACCAATCATGCCACGATCAAATTGCTGCAAAAAGCAGGCTGTGATGTGATCATTCCAGAAACACAGGGATGCTGCGGAGCCTTACATGCTCATAGCGGGGAGAAGAAGATGGCAAAGCTTCTCGCTAAACAAAATATTGAGGCATTCAAAGGCTTGGAGGCAGACTATATTGTGCTCAATGCAGGAGGCTGTGGAGCACTTCTAGCTGAATATGATCATCTCTTTAAGGATGATCCAGAGTGGGAAGAGAGGGCACGGTTCTTCTCTTCAAAGATCAAAGATTTTTCAGAAGTTCTAGTCGAATTAAACTTTATGGCTAACGAGCTATCCTTACCATATCAAGTGATAACCTACCAAGATTCCTGTCACTTACGCAATGTAATGAAAACATTTGACTCTCCAAGAAAATTACTAAAGGCGATTGACGGAGTACACTATACCGAAATGGAAAAGGCAGATCAGTGTTGTGGTTCAGCAGGAATATATAATATAACGCAAGGACAAATGTCCATGCAAATTCTAGATGATAAAATGGAGAAGGTGAAAAAGACGAAAGCACATACCATCGTCACTGCTAATCCTGGCTGTTTATTGCAAATGAAACTGGGTGTAGTACGAGAAGGAATGAGTGATACGATTCGTTCTGTGCACTTAGCAGATCTATTACTGGAGGCTGTAGAGCACAGCCAGTTGCCATAAGCCGAACGACGATATAGAAAAAGCTCATATATTTTTGAGGGTGGACATATCCATTTATAGAAGGTTTAGATCTTATAAGGAAATAAAAAGTTCATTCCAAAGGATAGGTGAGTGAAGTGAGTAAAAAAGTATTGATATTAACGGGCGATGCTGTAGATTGTTTAGAGGTTTATTATCCATATTATCGGTGTCTAGAAGAGGACATCAATGTGACCATTGCATCCCCAACGAAAAAAAGATTGCAAACGGTTTGTCATGATTTCCTTCCAGAAATGGAAACCTATACAGAAATGAAAGGATATAAAATAGATTCTCATGCGTCAGTAGATGATATTGAACCGCAGGACTTTGCCGGTCTCATCATTCCAGGCGGACGCGCCCCTGAGTATATTAGAATGAACCCAAAAGTTCAAGAAATTACAGCTCATTTTTTACAGGAAAATAAACCTATGGCGGTCATTTGTCATGGACAACAGCTACTAACAACGGTACGTGAGCATATTCAAGGGCGTTCTATGACAGGCTACTCTTGTTGCCGACCTGAAATAGAGGCAGCAGGTGCTCATTATGTTGAAGAAACATTACATGTGGACGGAAACCTGGTTACAGGTCATGCCTGGCCAGATTTACCTAAATTTATGAAAGAGTTCTTTACTATCTTACACACTTCAAGATAGGAAATGAGTAGGAACAAGAAGGATAGGAGAGCAGTGAGTATATCTGCTTAACCTATTCTTTTTTGTACAAATGTTCTCATCTACCACAACAATAGGGTTGGGTCTTATTCAACTAACGCATCCGTTAGATGAATAAGACTTTGAAGAATATAGGTCTATTCAAACCTAATATTTCGCCAACTCTTTCCTATTCGGAGCGTGTGGTGTTTCTTCCAACCATCCTCTTTCTATCATGATTTCTGTACCCTCTTTCCCATACTGTAAGATTTCAGGGATTAGTTGTAAATATTCAGAAGCAAGGTCTATTCTCGATGAAATACTTAATGCATGACCTATATAGGTTATTCCTTGGGTATTGAGCAAAACTACAAGGTGCATAATGAGCTTATCCGAAAAAGGAGACTGAGTGGAAGTTGTCACCTCTGAGTTAACCATTATAGTGCCAAGTAGATCTTCATTGATTAAGGTATTGTTCAGGAAACTAATTTGTTTCTGAGCTAACTCTTTACCTTTTATTAGGAATTGCTTTATTTTATCATCTTTAACAATTTGAATAAAACCAGTCAGCAATATTAAACCAAAATAATTCCTCTCTATATTAAAAAACATTTCAGATAGTTCAAGAACATTTAAAGGGCGCTTCTTCTCAAGCCACTTGGACAAAAAAGTTTCTTTTTCCGTAACAAATTCAACTTTATCGGGATATGGGATCATTGGCGGGCGGTCATATATCCCTTTAGAAAGCATGAAATTTACTGTTGTATTATAGAGATCCAAAACAGAGGTTAAACACTTAGAGAAGAAAGTCCTAATATCTTCGCGAGCAACGTTAGAAAGAAGGATACCAAAGGTCATCAAACCGATGCGACTCACACCGTAAGCATAGCTTACAGGAAATAAATCGAAAAATAGAGGTGGTGCTGAAAGGTCAATATCTTCATCGGTAAACCCCTTAGGAATAGGAATATTTTCGTTTTCAAAAATGCCCTTTATTTCTTCAATCTGCTTTCTTGAGATGTCTAATGTTAGTTCAATTAAAGGCTTAACATCTTCATTGTTCAGATGTTGCAAGAAATGCTTAGTGATACAGATTGATAAGCTAGCGTTTATATAAGTCGCCCATAACCCTGCAATTTCAGTGGATGATAAAGCCACAATGTGTTTTTCAGTCATATGCAGAACTCCTTCTATATATGGATTTCTTTTTTTCTAATTTTAGTATTTGCATAGTAATGAAAAATAATTAACAGGGAATAAAAAAATGTTCGCAACCTCTGGTTCTACTTTTAGTCGTCTAGAATGATTTCTAACAGACCAGGGTAGCGAGTTTATTAATAAATTGATTGGAAAGTTTTCTCTACCCAACAAGAACATGACTTTGAGCTGTTGACATGCCAACCTATCTTTTAAACCATATATGTTTAAAATCCATCCACCATTGAAGGTAGGTACAGGGGAGTAAAACGAGGGGTGATGATAGGTCGAAAATAATTTATAGTTTAAAAAAATCAAGGAGTTGTCTACCAAGAGTTGTTTTTCAATACTTTTAAGCGCTAATACGATGTCTTGGTGGTTGGACGTTTTTGCCCAAAGATCTTCTAGAAAAGAAGAAATGAAGTCTATGTTCTCCTTACTCAAGTGTTGTTTAAGGAAGCTATTATCAGAAGAGTAGTATGCGATGATGGGAGTAATGCCCTCACTAATAATTGCTTCAAAAAGAACCAAATCTGCTTCATATACCACTCGTTCATCTAGCATTTCATGCCATGAATAAAGGCGGACATCAATCTTGATGCCATGTTTTTGCCACTCATTGATCAGCCATGTTGCGTCTTCTTTATGTCGAGCGTACGTAAATAATTGAAGCGTTTCGCCAGCATAATTTGATTGTTCAAGAAGTAGTTGACCCAATTTCAAGTTATATTCTATATCAATAGGGCTTACTATCTCTTCATAGTGAAAACTATGAGAGGGTGATGCTCTTAAAGCGCCAAGCTCACGGATCATTTTTTCTCGATTGATTAAATGATGCAGTGCTTTTCTAAATAAGGGATCCATCATAATGGAAGCTTTTCTCTTATTTATAGTTAATACCGTTGTACCGCAAATCTCTTTTTGCTGGTCCCAATGAGGGATGTTCTTGATGTTAGATTCTCCCGTATCGACATACAGCAGGTCTGTTTCACGATTGAATGAAACCTCTTCATCTTGAAATGGTGAAAGATTATAGATTTCAATCCGGTCAAGAAGAGGACTTAGATCATAATAGGATTCAAATGCTTCAAGTGTACATAGATCTTCTGTAAATTTGGTGACTTTATAAGGGCCTGTACCTATGGGCAAAGAATCCTTCAGTCCATGAACAGATTGAGGGATGATCGATAGCTGAGGATAGCTGAGAAAGATCGGAAAGAGTTGGTTAGCTGTAGACAGCTTGATCTTAATACAGTATCTATTTAGCACTTCAATCGACTCAATATTCCTCACTAACCAGGCTGATTTTGTTGATACTAGATTCCGAATGGAATACTTTACATCGTCAGCTGTTACTTCCTGATGATGATGGAAGAGGGCTCTTTTTCGTAAATAAAAAACCCATTCTTTCCCCTCATTTATTGATTCCCAATAATGAGCAAGAGCTGGAAGGATTTTATGCTCCTTCTTATCGTATTCCACTAGTGTATTATAAACCTGTTTAACCATATGTGTATCGAGTGCAAAAAAAGATTCCGCAGGATTTAGGGTATTAAGTGGTCTAAAAATCGGCATACGTAAGGTTTCTATCATTTCGTGGCTATGAATATTCAAAGAGATGCCAAAGTGAGTAGGAATAATATTTTGCAAGTATTCTCTATTAGATAGAGGATCCCCATATCTTTTAAGCAATTGCAGGGTTCCTTCTACATGACCATCTGCGAGCATAGACTCTATAGCTTGTTTTAGCATTTCACGACTGGAGTAATGGAATGTTAGTAAAGAGGTTTTTCCACGACCCATTCCAGAGGTAAAAGAAATCCAACGTAGATCCATCATTTTGATGATGATCAGCTTGGCATTTCGAGTTGAGCAAAATAAAGTGCTCGACAGTAGGTCCATTGTAATCTGAATCTCTTGATCCTCGGGTATAGCACTAAAATGAGATCGAAGAAGTAAGTAATCTTCATACAGTTTCATGTACAAGCTCCTCATCTAGTATTTCTCTCCAAAAAGTTGAAATGAAAAATAGATTATTTCGTATTTATTGACCACAGTAACATTTATACTAAGAGTATACTTTACTCCATTTCCATTGTATATTCCATAAACTATTCTTGGTAGAGGTGAGTCTGATGTTGAATCATGTACAGATTGAAGAATTATCGTCCATTGAAGGGTCTATAAAGGATCTTTCGGAGCTGTTGATACACATAGTAGAAGGGGGGCATCTATTGGATTTCTCCCTCCTTTACAGATTGAGGAGGCTATGAAATACTGGGAAAAGGTACTAGATCCTGATGTCATTCTTCTGGTTGCTGTAAAGAATAACAAAATCATCGGAACAGTTCAGCTCCATCTATGCTTAAAGCAAAATGGACAGCATAGGGCTGAGATTGCAAAACTAATGACACATCCAGATTATCAGCGTCAAGGAATTGCTAGACTCTTAATGAGAGCAGCAGAGGAAAGGGCTCAACAAGAGGTAGATCATTATTGGTTCTGGATACTAGAGAAGGAGATCCTTCAAACGAGCTCTATCAATCATTAGGGTATATTCAAGCCGGTCAAATACCCCATTACGCCATGTCTGCCAATGGAGCATTCGACGCGACGGTGTTTTATTATAAGATGTTATAACGTAGTGAGAAATAAACCTGAGAAATATCTATAAGAAAAGGAGTCCTTATATGAGTCAGATCATTAGATTAGAAAAAGTTACTGAAGACGACGTAGAAGAAATAAGAGATTTAATGGTAGAAGTTGAAGAGGATGAAACAGCAAGATGGTTTGATAATGGAGAAAGACCTTATATTCCCGGTTTTCATTCCGTAGATATGCAGAAATATCATATGTGGGACCACAAGTATTTTAAAATCATGGCTGATGGATCTCTTGCCGGTGTTATTCTCGTATCTAGTACAGGAAGAGAGCATGCCAGAATCGATCGTTTCTACATGCATCCTCAATTTCAAGGGAAGGGAATAGGATATCAGGTCATTGATCTTATAGAAAAGGCGTTTCCAGAAGTCAAGCTGTGGACATTAGATACGACGCAAAAGAGTGTCAGAAATCATTATTTTTATGAAAAATGCGGTTATGTGTTAAGTGGGGAAGACGAGGAGGAGAGGTATTATTATAAAACGATTGGTGAGCTTCCATATCACATGGATAAGTATCTTACCGATCAAGATCTCCGAGATTATAATTATCGGCGGTGTCATTTAGAAAATGCTGATTTTCACAATGTTAATCTAAGGAATTCAGCTTTTTCGTATGGTAACATGTCTAGCGTAACTGTTCAAAATATCAACTTTAGCCATTCTCGTATTACAAATACGAATTTAAGCCATTCGACCATTGGTGATTCAAACATGAGAAATGTGGAAATTTGCCATGTATCCTTAGCTGGAGCTCATATTCATGATGTGAATTTGGATCTTGAAGATGAAGAAAAGGTTCCGGTAGTGATGGAGAGATGTGATTTAAGGAATAGTCGTATCATTGATTCCAATCTTAAGAATGTGGAAATTGAGGGTTGTGATATAACGGGGATGAAGATTTCTGGAATTTTAGTAAGTGAGTTGTTGAAAGTTTATGAACAACAAAAAGAACAAGCAGACTTAAGAAAATAAAAAACATAATCATATTTTCATAATGTAAATCTGGATCAACTTAAATGACTAGCATATATCAAACTGAAAAATCTCTTTCTTCAAGAGAAATAAAAATCTTGAATGAAGAGATTTTTTTATCTTGTTCTAATCGTCGGTAAGTTGGAGTGAAAACTCCATCTGATTGAAGTCTGCTTCATGTTAGTCCTTCTTGAATATGTAAACCAATATATGGATATAGTATTAGAGTAACGCTAACATTCCTATGTCTACTTTTGATGCTTGAAATCATTAAAAGGAACAGGAAGAAAACTTTTCACAAAAAGGAGCATTTTCATGAACAATAGAAGAAAAAAAATTAAGCTAATAGCCAACATGTTTTTTTTACTTTTATTACTTAGTGCTTGTAACCCGATGGGAAATCAAGCCTTGGAAAACCGGCATATTGATGAAGGATATTTGAGAGGGTTACAAACGGGGGGAGATCATGAGCCGCTCAATCAGCCACAAGGTCAATTATCTAGTGAAAGTACTTCGATTCCAAGTGAACAATTCCCTCATACGAAAGCGGTTCAAGTCCAGCAGGCGAAATATGAATTTGTTGTTGTTCCTCAAGGTGGTCAACAACCAAGTCCAGAAGAAATAGCACGTTTATTGCCAGAGGGTATTCAGCTATCTCAAGAAGAAATATCTCGCTTCATAGCAGAGGGAACACAATTATCACCTGAAGTAATTGCAGCACGAATAAGGGAAAGAATGGAGCAGGAGAAGCCGGCTGCACCGACACCACAGCAACCGCAGCAACCACAGGAACAAGCAGCTCAGCCACAACAACCACAAAAACAAAGAGAGCAAAAAGAACAAGCGAAGCAAGAGGCGACAGACCAACCATCAACAGGTGCTTCTAATATTGCTGGCATTGAATCGAAAGTCATTGAGTTAACTAATGTAGAGAGAAGAAATAATGGGTTGTCAGAGTTGAAAGCAGATGCTTCATTAAGTAAGGTCGCACAAGAGAAATCAAATGATATGCAGAAGAATAACTATTTCTCTCACACAAGCCCAACATATGGATCACCCTTTGATATGATGAGAGATTTCGGTGTTACTTATCAAGCGGCTGCCGAGAATATAGCTCAAGGACAGCCATCTGCTGAGGAAGTGGTACAAGCATGGATGAATAGTGAAGGACACCGAGCGAATATATTAAACGGAAACTTTACCCATATTGGAATAGGGTACAACGATAACGGTCATTATTGGACGCAAATGTTTATTAGTAAGTGATAATGTTAAGCAACGTAAAACCCTAGCTCTATGTATTATCAAGACCTATTTTGAAAAAAGATAAATAAATTAAAGGACATAACATATTTTAATGACTAATAAGTTATGTCCTTTCTTGTTCAACTAGCGCACCCATTAGTTGAATAACAAAAGACAAATTCTATCCTATTCAAATCCAAAGTTTTTCTTTACTTCTGCACTTGTCTTTGGTAATTCCATTCCCTTTTCCCAAATTAAAATTTTATCTTTTGGTGTACCGTAATAAATCGTTTTTATCTCCTTGCCACGGACTAATTCTTGGTTCTTAATATCTATAAAATCATACATTTTTTCCAATGCATATGGAGGTTGTGATTCTTTCTTTATTATTGGTCGTAATGGGGTAATATAAAAATTCCCCTCGTTGTCCATATCATATTTTATTCTATTTAAGCTATATCCATCGTTTATTTCGGCATAATATACGATTTTTCCATCTTCCATTTCACTTATATCGCTAATTTCCACTACATCTGTGGCAACGCTGGTGATTTCCCAATTAAACAAGCCCACATATCCTAAAATGATTGTTGTTATTAATAGTGCACTTATTATTCCACCTTTAATAAAGGACTTTAATCGTATTTTTTTCCACGAAATAGATATATTTTTTATGACATTGCTATCCTTCCTATTTTCAATAATATCTTTTTCTGGAATATGGATTTCATCTTGAATTTTTTCTAACTCCATTTTGCAGTTATTACACTTTGAAAGATGTTCTTCTACCATTCTTCTGCTATCATCACTACATACACTGTCATAATACAACGGAAGCATATCTTTAATTATTTCACATGACACTTTACTCATTCTTATTCCTCCCTTAACAAATCTTGAATTTTACCTTTAGATCGGTGAAATGTGACTCTTGCCCAACTCTCCGTTTTCTCAAAAAGTTGACTTATTTGTTTAAAGGACAGTTCTCCAAATACTCTTAATGTAAAAACTTCTTTATAAGGCTCTTCTAAGGAATGTAAGACCTTATGTAAACGGAAGGTTTCTTCCTTATTCACTATCATTGTTTCAATGCTAATCTCGCTTATTTGTTCTGGTATATCGTTTGTATCATATCGCTTTTGTTTATCGAGGTAAGTAAAGTATGTGTTTTTGGCTATTTGACAAAGCCATACATTGATTTTGCAGTTGCCATTGAAACTATCAATGCTTTTTAAAGCCTTGAAAAATGTTTCTTGTGTTATTTCTTCAGCAATCTTTTCATTACGACTTAACGATAATACAAACGAGTAAACGTCTCGGAAATATTGGGTGTATATACTTTCAAACTCTGTCACATTTCTACCTCCTTTCATAATTAAGACTAAGTAAAGTAAGTTTCGTTACAAAAATAACAAAAAAATAACAGAAGTATATTTCTGGCTTTAGGTCATATCATTTATCGGTAATCACTAGTGTTGCATAAAACATTATAAAAATATTTTTTGATTTTTCAGAATAATCTTCGGGATCAAAGAGCTAAAAGGTTAGCAAAGTACGAATAACCTTCCAAGTATGAAAAGGAAGGTTATTTGACATGCTCTTTTTTAGTATAACATGAGCGAATCTTTTTTTTATTGAAGGATTTTGACAACCATTAGCTGGTTTAGTTGAAGAAGGAAGAATGTTGTTCTCCTTTATAACTTTTTATAGGTCAGTAATTTAAGGTTGATGTAAGGTTCTCTTTAGATTGGGGAAAGGTGGATTCTTTACTCTTGAAAAGAGAAGAAATATATATAAAATGAATGGGGATGTCTTTTTATATGAGCACTTCGACTATTGTGCAAACGCAAAACCTGTCCAAAAACTATGGGAATATTAACTTTGTAAATAAGGTTGATCTTCATGTTAGGGAAGGAGAAATATACGGATTTCTGGGCCCGAATGGAGCAGGAAAAACAACCACGCTAAAAATGCTACTGGGACTCATTAAGCCTTCTGAAGGAACAATCAAAATTTTCGGCGAATGTTTGAGTAGACATCGCACATCTATTTTGCGACGTACCGGGTCACTGATTGAATCTCCATCTTACTATGGTCATCTCACAGGACTTGAGAATATGAAAGTCATGCAACGTCTGCGAAATGTGCCAGATAAAAACGTGCATGAGGTGCTTCGTATAGTAAGACTGGAAAATCACAAAAACAAAAAAGCTGAACAATATTCGCTTGGAATGAAGCAACGACTGGGAATTGCAATGGCCCTGCTCTCCTTCCCAAAGCTATTGATCCTAGATGAGCCAACAAACGGTCTTGATCCAGCTGGAATTGGAGAGATAAGGAATTTAATTAAATCGTTACCTGAGAAATATGGGATAACGATCTTACTTTCTAGCCATTTACTCTCGGAGATCGAACAGATTAGTACTTCAGTAGGTATTATTAGTGAAGGAAATCTCCTGTTCCAGGGAACACTGGCAAGTCTTCAGCTAAAAAGCAAAACCACCATTTTTATAAAAACCGTAGAAAATAGCAAAGCAGAGCGACTACTTCTAACTCAAGGATACAAAGTTGCCAAAAGTGGAAACCGTCTTGAACTAGGAACTCTTGAGGATCTGGAGGTAGCGGAAATGAATCGCTTGCTTGTTGAAAATAGTGTTCCTGTCACCCGGATTGAGGAACAGAAGAAAAGTCTAGAGGATATTTTTCTTGAACTAACAGGAAAGGGGCGCAGCTTATGATCAAGATAGTAGGACTTGAATTTTTCAAAATTCGTCGAAAAAAAATTTGGATCATGATTTTATTATTTCTTCTAGTGGAGATGTTGTGGGCTTTCCTATCCACCAGCCGATCTATTTCTAGTCATTCTGATCACGCTGTGTGGGAATCTATTATTTTTAGCGTATCTTCCATGAATGGCTTGTTTATACCGATTATTTCGGCCATTGTTGTTTCTCGGATTTGTGATATGGAGCATAAGGGAGTGACTTGGAAAATGCTTGTTGCCACCAATGTGGATCGTCGTCAGCTATACGCAGCAAAGTATATCTGTGCCAATAGTCTGCTTTTGTTTGGCATCCTTACACAAATGTTACTTATGATTGTTTTCGGATTGGTAAAGGGTTTCCCCAGAGATCTCCCAATAGAATTGCTCATTCGGTTCATGGCGGGGACTCTACTGACAACACTTGCTGTTACGGCACTTCAGCAATGGATTTCTCTTGCAATCAAAAACCAGACATTTTCCTTGTGTTTAGGTATGTTGGGGGGCTTTATAGGAATGACAGCCGGATTGTTCCCAGCTGCTTTTAGGCACATTTTTATCTGGCTTATTATATAGATCTCAGCCCAGTTATTTATCTCTATGAGGAATCTTCAGGCACTTATATGGTACAGTCTGTTGGTTCAGGGATTGTAGTGATTACACTGTTGCTGACTGTTCTATTCTATATTGCCGGAAACATCCATGTAACTCGGCAGGAAATCTGAGGAGGGAAGCTAATGAAACAAAGCATATCTGCTGAATGGCTTAAATTGAGACATTCCTGGATTGGTCTTGTACTTGCTGTTCTTCCTATTCTAAGTCTAGTGATAGGATGCGCTAATTATTATTTTAATCAGAGCGTCTTGAATAATGATTGGTACAGCTTATGGACTCAAGTCATCCTGTTTTACGGTGCATTTTTCCTACCCATCCTGATTGCTATTTGCTGTTCCTATGTAAACAGGATTGAGCATCTGGACAGAAATTGGAATGTGATATTGACATCCCCTGTATCAGTTGCTAGTGTGTTTCTTTCTAAATTGGTTGTCGTTAGCCTTTTAATTCTGTTCGTCCAAGCACTGTTCATAGGACTCTATTGGTTAGCAGGTACCTTATTCTCCTTGCCTAGGCCGTTTCCTGTAGAGGTTGTAGGTTGGGCTATGCGTGGCTGGTATGCTTCTTTGTCTATTATCGCACTGCAATTAGGTCTATCGTTAAGGATTCGTAGTTTTGCTACACCCATCGGCATTTGTTTGTGTGCGGTTTTTATCGGTTTAGCCATGTATATTGCGAACTTAGGGTTATTTTTTCCGTTCTCTCTACTCACCATTGGCATGAGCGTACTGAATCAGGACAAGCTAAATGACCTGCAAAACATCCTGTTTTGGGTAGTAAATATGGCTTATATAATTATATTCTCGTTGATTTCTATTCGCAGGTTAAAGAATAAAGATATTGTTTCATAATGATGCATTAAGGAGGAATTGTATAATGAAAAAAAAATTACTCATACTGGGGTCTATCATATTGATTGGGGTATGTCTATGTTTCTATTTCTTCTCCCCAGAAAAACTAACACCTGATCATCCTGCGGGGAAAAATATGTATTATACGATGATAATCGAATCTGGTGTTCAGGGTGAGAATGGACGTTACGACTATAAGTTGCCTACATATAATGAAGAAGGAAAGGAAAGAGAGCTTGTTTTTTCAGCAAGAAAGCAATTGAGAGAAGGTGCTTATGTCCAGTTGTATCACACATTTTTTCGAGGAGTTACATACTGGAAAGAGGTTGGCTTCGAGGAGTTGCCTGAGGCAGTTCAACAGCAATATCAAAAATAACGGAATCTAAATGTCTAGAATGTCCAAAATCAATAGTTTCCATTGTTCGTGTATAATATAATTGGGTGATACAGTATGGATAAGATAAAAGATAAAAAAATATTGATTGTAGATGATGAACCAGAAATTAGAATGATGATTGAGAGCTTTTTACGTAAAGAGGGCTTTTTCCGTATTTACTCAGTGGCTGACTGTGCTTCAGCCCTGTCATACTTTGGCAACGAAAAGCCAGATATCGTTATTCTCGATGTCATGCTGCCAGATGGCGACGGATTCTCTCTTTTATCTTCTATCAGACAGCATTCGAACACACCCGTTCTTTTTCTTTCCGCTCGCGGCGAGGATGAAGACCGTCTAATCGGATTGGGTTTGGGAGCAGATGATTACATTGTGAAACCCTTCTTGCCACGTGAATTGGTCTTACGCTTGATGGCGGTACTAAAAAGGGTCTACTCTTTTCCAGTAACAAAGCAGCACTCAATCTTTCGACTGGGTGAGCTAAGCATTGACCTCGAAAGTGCAGTAGTGTACAAAGGCACGAAAGAGCTTCCCTTAACCGCAAAGGAGCATGCAATTCTTGTTAAATTGTATGAAAATCAAGGTCGAATCGTCACGAGTGATGCCTTGTGTCAGGCGGTTTGGGGGATGACAGCTATGGTTATGAAAATACATTGATGGTCCATATCAGGCGTGTCCGCGAAAAAATCGAGCCGAACCCTTCCAAACCGTTATATCTTCTCACCGTTCGAGGGTTGGGATATAAGCTTCTTATGAAGGAAACGAGTTAAGTGGAAGGAGTAATTCGTATATTACGCCGTTTTGTTTTTACGACCATCTTTGTATCGATATTTTTGTTAATTTTTAATTTTGTACTGCTGGGTACGCTGTTGTTCAAGGAAATAAACAACCGCCCATCTCCTGAAACTTTGCTCAAACAAGTATCTCAAGGTTTAGACAAGGGGGAGGGGGGATATGGTCTGGATGAACACACCTCTGGGCTGTTGGAGAACAATTATGCTTGGGCCATGCTACTAAGTAAAGATGGGAATGTGCAGTGGGAATATCATCTGCCTAATGATATTCCTCGATCCTATAATCTTGTTGAGGTAGCCAAGTTCTCACGTTATTATCTGATGGAATATCCAGTCTATATCTGGGAGCATGAGGACGGTCTAATTGTAATTGGATATCCAAAGAAAAGTCATTGGAAGTATCAACTGGATTTCCTTAGTGAGTGGGTAAAGTCGATGCCTCTGCGGTTGGTTTTACTGCTACTCTTTAACGTAGTTTTGGCTCTACTGATTTCTGTTGTGCTAGGCATTCGTATCATAAGAGGAATACGTCCTCTTGTGACTGGAATCCACAATCTTGCCAATGGACAAGCAGTCCAGTTGGATTCCAAAGGCCTATTTGTTGATATAGCCCAGAGCATAAATTCTGCGTCTTCTATGCTTCAGGATAAGACAGCGGCGTTGAAGGCAAGGGATGAAGCACGTTCCAACTGGATTGCGGGGATTTCTCATGATATCAGGACTCCGCTCTCGATGATCCTAGGCTATTCAAGCGAAATGGAAGATAATATGGACTTGCCACAGGAACAAAGGCAACAGGCGGCTATTATACGCCGCCAAGGGGAGAAGCTACGCTCACTTGTAAGTGATTTGAATCTGGTCTCGATGCTTGAGTATGATATGCAACCTTTGAATTTGAAGCACACTAGGTTATCGGTTTTGGCGAGGCAGGCTGCTGCGGATTTTTTGAATAACGGATTGGACAGCAGTTATAACATTGAGTTGAATTTGGAAGTTGAAGCAGTTCAGATCATTGGGGACGAGAAGTTACTGCTCCGAGCAATTAATAATCTTGTCCAAAATAGTATAAGTCATAACCCACAGGGGTGCCAAATCATACTGGAAAGCTCTCTATCCAAGGACCATTCTCACTATCGGTTTATCGTAAAAGATAACGGCCGAGGCATCTCTCAAGAGCAATTGAAAGGAATTACTGAATTACCTTATTCATCAACAAGAAAGGGAGCTGTCCGGCAAGGACATGGACTAGGGCTTCCGATGGTGGCAAGGATTGTGAAAGTACATCACGGTCGCTTTCTGCTGGAAAATCACGAAGAAAAAGGAGGTCTTAAAGCCACCATGGAATTTCTTGTATCGCCGCAAAATGATAAAGGGTAAAACAATAAAATAAGGTTTCCGTAAGTTTGTTATCTCCACTATTTTCACATAAAAAAGCCGGACTCCCAATATACGAAACAGGGATATCCGGCTTTAGTTGATTACACGTTAAATCACCAGAAACCGCCATCTGAGTGGATAATTTGTCCTGTTATCCATTCGGATTCTTCACTTGCTAAAAAGACGACTAACTTTGCAGCATCTCTAGGCTCACCGATTCGACCCATAGGAAATTTCGGTAATAAAGATTCCTTCAGCTCACTGTTCATCCACCCACTGTCAGTTGGACCAGGATCTACAGCATTAACTGTGATTTTAAGTGGTGCTAATTCAAGAGCGATTGATTTAGTAAATGCCGAAACAGCCCCTTTTGTTGAAACATAAGCCAAGTTGCCCGGCTCAGGTGATTTGTCTTGACCGGACACCATGTTAATAATTCGACCACCATGTTTTCCTTCTATTAGACGCGCAAATTCAGCAGTTAAAAGACACGAACCTCTTACATTTACGTTATAATGAGCATCGAAAATATCGGCATTGATAGACCGAAAATCTACGTCAACCGAATGTGTTGCATTATTTACAAGAATGGATGGAGAACCTAGTTTCTCATTAACTTTATCAAGTAGTTTTTTTTGTGCGTCAGGCTTCGATAGATCAACTTCCATTGATTCGCATCGCACGCCAAAGCTGCGAATCTCCTCCATAAGATGCCAAGACCAATCGGAATCATCATTAATAAAATAATCCATCATCCGATCATATTTTGACCAATGGGTGAAAAAAATGTCTGAACCTTCTCTGGCTAATTCTCGGCATATTGCAGTTCCTATGCCATTTACCCGACTAGCGCCAGTAACAATCGCAATCTTATTCATTAATCGTTTCATAATATCTACTCCTCATGGACAGCCTGCACAAAGTACTATTGGAGACGTATGCTTACCAAATAAAAAAAGAATACCTAAAATAGGCATTCACTTGGTGTGTTTATCAGGTTTTAAGCGAAGAACCTGATAAGGGCGGGCTCCCATGAGATAGAGTCAAAAAACATCTGATGGAAGTCTACTTTATAGTACATGAACCCAGCGATCCTATAATGGTTTAAAAAAATGAAAAATTGCCCCTTAAGAATAATAGGGGAAAAATAAATTCATTAAATTACTTAGCCATTAAAGGATATCTCCCATTGAAATCCATGCTCCTTCCGTACATCTCCATGTCCTTAGAATACTATAACAACAGTTATTTATCAATTCATAGAGAAGAAATCTCTAGCATAAGTATTTTCTTTTATTAACTAGGTTAGTGAAATATGGTATCAAAGACCAAAATCAATCAAATTCATATTCCAGATTAGCGCCCGTTTGTGGAATATCTATAATTCTCTATCTCTTATTTCCTTTATGATAAGCTCAACAATTTTATCAGGAGAAAATGTTCCGTCTATAACAGTGTCTGAACTGGGTTTTATTGTATTTTCCATTTCTAAATAAGCTATTCTCCCATTCTTCAGATAAAAATTTATATCGTTATGTATTTCTGTTATTGAATTATTTTTGTAATCTCTAATAATACGCCTAGCCATTGCTACATCTAAAGGAGTGTCAATATAAATAGAAATATCAATAAGTTTTTTCATTTTATCATTCTTATATGCGAATGGGTAGTCGAGCAATATGTAAGAGGGTGCTTCCTTAGAATTTATTAATAAATCAATATCTGAAAGTAGAGGCTCCAAATTCCATAGGTTATAATCAGCTCCTTTTTTCACCCAATTAATTAAATCTTCTGGTGAATCTTCAAAGTCATAATCATCAAAAAACAATTCTTTTGAATTATTCAATTTATCGCCTAATTTCTTTGTTATTGTAGTTTTCCCTCCACCAGACACAGCTGCAATTGAAATGATTTTTGTCCTTATTGTCATTATAAAAACTCCTATCTATCTACATAACTCCACAATCCTACTACCCAATTACTTATTACAATTATTTCAAAATAATGGAGTTAGGTCAATCTATTATTCCACTAAAAAGACGCTTTCCATGCTCAGGAAAAGTGCCTTATAATGGAATTGAAGGTTGAACGTGGTCAGCAATCGTTGGTAGGTATAGTAAATGAACAGCTAAGGTTTTTATCCCTTCCTGCCATTTGTTAAGACAAAAACTAGGTAAAGGAGTTGCAAAAATTGGTTAAATGGCTAATAATTTGTTTAACTGTACTAACTGTCAGTATGATATTGATGTCAATTATAATTACTTTTGATAATACGGATAATGAAAGAAATATTGAGATATCAAATGAGTCTGAAGACAAGAAAAGAAACTCTGCATATGGAGTGATTAGTATAGAAGAGTCTGAGAGAATTGCAGCCGAAGCAAGAAGAGAGTTTGAACGAAGTAAGCCTGGAGAAATAATCTATATAACAAAAGAAGGTAAGGTATTAAACGGCAAAGAACACAGAGAATTTTATAAGAAATATAGAATTGAGCAAAAAAAGTAAATTGCATTGCGGATTCAAATGAAATCACAATCCATCATGAACACGGAGAGAGGTAGGAGGGTATATATGAAACATAGGGAAGAGCTCACAGGTGTAGAAGCGGTAAAATTCATAAAGTAGAAGAAACGGTTGTACGACCTTCTAACAAATGGACAAAGGATATACATGACTTTTTACAATTTATTCGTGAAGAAGGTGCTGATTTTGTGCCAAAACCATATGGTATAAATGAAAAAGGAGAGGAAGTACTTTCTTTTTTACCGGGTCATGTTTTTCACTATCCATTACCTGAAGAGATGTTAAGTGACTCAATGCTAGTGTCCACTTCGAAATTATTATTGCAGTTTCATAAGTATAGTGAAAGATACTTATCACGACTTACAAATGATAAGCAGTGGATGTTACCCGCATCTTATCCTATTGAAGTAATGTGTCACGGAGATTTTGCGCCTTATAATGTTACTGTAATAAAGAATGAAGCTACAGGCATAATTGATTTTGATACTCTCCATCCAGGATCGAAAATGTGGGATATAGCCTATGCCATTTACCGATGGGTGCCTTTTAAAAACCCTAATAATCCAGATTGTTACGGCAATTTAAAGGAACAAATAAGAAAGACAAGGTTGTTTCTGGATACTTATGGAGTAAACTCTGAAGAAAAAGAGTCTTTTACTAGTGTTTTAATAAAACGTTTACAGAGTCTAATAGACTTTATGCGTTCTGAAGCCAATAATGGTAATAAAGATTTTCAGTTACATATAGAAAATGGTCATCTTAATCTATATTTAGATGATATGGAATATTTAAAAAATAATGAGAAGGAAATAATTCGTGGTATCAAATGAAAATAAAGGGAGGAAATGGGGGGCGATATAATGAAAGAAACATTGGAGCAAAAAGTAGAAAGATTGGAGTATTATATTAATCTATTAAGAGAATTCTCCTTAGATCCTGAAACCTATGTACTGTGGGACTGGATTATTGCCGAACGGCTAGACGAAAAACAGTCGTATCTAATGTATCTAATGTTGATTTGAAATAAAGTCGTGATGTTTATAAAAAAGATGCGATGTTTAAAATAAATTCACGACGTTTATAAAAAAGTTGCGAAGCTTTTCCCTGCACCGTTTTGAAAAAATCGAACCGTTTGTAAATGTTTGATCAAAAATCCTGTATTGCAGGATTTTTTTATTCAGCAAACGGGCCATTATATTGAATAACTTATTGTGGAAATTATGAAAAATTGAGATGATTATTATTAAGTTAAAGGGTAGTTTAGCGTGGCCACCGACCAACTAAGTGGTTGCTTACACTTAATTATTGGAAGGAAAGTTTTATCCTTTCGCGAATTCATTATACATGCCGAAATTACGAAATTCGCAAAAAAATCGCGGTAGAGCATTGGAAAGAGCATTTTAATTTTCTATAACTCCATAGAGAGGTGATTACGCATGAATCAAAGACCGTCAGAAGAAGAATATGCCGGGGACTTCGGAAAGTATATCCGGTTGGTGCCGGATGGCAACATCATCGACATTCTGCTTGCCCAGGAAAAGCAAATGACCGAGTTGCTGGCATCGTTGACCGAGAGCCATGGCGCCTATCGGTATGCGGAAGGCAAATGGACGCTAAAAGAAGTCGTGGGCCACATCGCAGACGGAGAACGCGTCATGACCTACCGCCTCCTCCGGTTCGCAAGAGGGGACCAGACGCCTCTGTCCGGTTTCGATCAGGAATTGTTCATGCCTCCTTTCGGAAGCTGGACAACCGCGCAATTGGCCGAAGACTACCGGGCCGTACGGCAATCGACGATCACACTGCTGCGTGGGTTACCGGCGGAGGCGTGGTCCCGCAAAGGCACAGCCAACAACGCAAGCATTACGGCGCGTGCCCTCGCGTACGGCATCGCAGGACACGAGATTCATCACATGGGGGTCATCCGAAATCGATATTTGAGTTAGTTGTCCGGAAAATCGGGACAGAAGCTGCGCGGAAAACGCGGCTTCCGTTCTTTCTTTATGGCAGCCTTCCCGCCCCGTTCATAGACTGATATGAAGAGAGGACAAGACGGTTTGAAAAAAGCAGCAGCGATTGGTTGCAGACTGGATTTTGTCTAAAAATGAAAAGCAAATAATAAACTCAAACAAGAAAAATTAAGGTCTCTTCGTTAAGCTAACGAAGAACGAGAGCTCAATACATCATACGAATGACAAACAAGGATTGGTGGTTATTCCGCAAAAGGGCGCTTTAATGGAGGAAGGATCACAGAGATGATCATACTTTTTTATAAAAACTAAACTTAAATCTACTGGATAAGAATCCATTTTGATCAATCTTTTTTCAAAATGGATTCTTTTTTGTGCCGTAGAATATGGGGTTTGTTGAACGTTTTTGATTAAACTTTATATTAAAGCTACATCTAATTCTCGATGCATTAAAAAAGCATAATGGAAGTATTGCCGCTATGGAAGATAAAAAGGAACTTGAAAAAAAGCTAGGTGAGTTATCAGTTGAATTAATCCATATACTTAATGAGCCAGCCAAGAATAAAGGGAGGACTGTTCCGAAAAATGTTGCTTTTCAAGTTATTCGAAGGGCTGCCAAGCTTCCTATGTTTTATAATCTTACTAAGCATCTGTAGATATTAGTTTTAATTGGTTCTAAAGCATCAGGTGGAGTGAAAATTCCACCTGATGGAGGTCTACAGCGTATAAGCACATTTTTTAATCTTTAAAAATTGCAAACGTCCGATAATATATATTATGTAAACTAGAATGAGAGGTTTATGACGTACCTCGTAGAACATCTAACTTTTGGTACATCATATCTTCAAAAAGTACCCATTGCTCAGGATATTTTTCGCGAATTTGTTCCCATTTCATTATGAACAACCTCCATTCTAACTTGTTTAATATCTTTCTATTTAACAGAAAATTGAAAGGGAATAATTTAAAGAGCTTCAATTACTGAAGCTCCACTGACTTTTTGTACTGCCCCTATCGAATAATGACAACTGTTCGACCTGCCCTACTCTATCCATTGACATGGCTCATGATCCTGAAAGTAAACAGTATGAGCTATCACAGCTATGATTTGGTTTTTTAATAAGGTGAAATCCAACTAAAGTTTCACACATTTTAACTATTGACCTTCTTTAACGTAGTCGAACGTTCTCAGAGAATCTAAATCCATTAGGCGAATCGTATTGTCTTTGAATGATTGAACATCCATATTAAATGAACGAATATCTCCCACATGGTCAAATACAAGAGTTCGTTTTAAATAGTTATAATTCCATGTTCCTTCCATGGGGTCATTTGGGTATTTTCCATTTCCATACCCTTCATATTGACCATTCTCATGAATAACGATAGATATATTAAAAGTACCATCATCATTAAAGAATCCCCATTTTCCAACTAATTCATGGCCGTCTTTTGAGATATTTAAAAGAACGCTACGACGATCCATCCCTGCAATATTATCTAATGCTTCTAAGTCACTGGATGATAAAGTTCCGTCTCCGCCAACAACTGGAAGATCTTCTGTAAGATCTATCACTGCAAAAGCATAGCTATAGTGGTCTTGCGCCTCAGATAGGTACTCAGCAGCTTCCTCATAAGTAGAGGGTTGACCTGTCACTGTTAAGTACTCCTCCATTTTATCTAAGCCTTTTCGGAATAAATCCATAGCTAATAAGAACTCTTCCTGTGGAATTTTGAATTCATCTGGAGCATTTAGTATCTCAAACTTATCAACGATTTCTCTAATCTGATTTACTTTATTAAGTGCATGATCTATCTCTTGAGAACTTGTCAATGTCTCCATTGCTTCTCCAAAAGCAGTAAACGAATCTTTCAACTCTGTTTGTAAAGTTACAATTTCACTGACATACTCGTTTTTTGTTAATGGAGGTATATTTGACTTCTCTACTTTTTGTTGTATCTCCTCTTGTTTCTTCATTTCTTGCTCATAGCCTTCTTTGAATTCTTCAATTACTTGACAACCGCTCATAGTCAATAAAATTGTCGTTATCGTTATCATGGATAAAAATTGTTTCTTCATTATGTCCCCCTAAGATGGCGTTTCTATTTAATAAAGCTCCAAACATTAAGCAGATTCCTCATTTCAATTACTTCTTTCAATCAATAATGTCCCCCACCCTTTTGATCCCTCTGAGGTGGTTTTTATCGTTTCATGAATTTCAAATTTAATCTCTACCATGTTGTCAAGTATCTTTATCAAGAAACACTTTTTGACTTAATTTTACCAATGTATCGCTTAAGTCACAAGCAAAATAAATGCAATTGAGGAGCAGATTTGGCGGAAGACGTTGCACAAGCTCCTTTTATTAAGTAGTGCTTAAAGCTCTGAATCTTAAGCTGGTAATGTGGTAAAATATGAATATCAAAAGAATGGAGGGCTCTGTATATGACGGTTGGAGGTAAGAGCGATATTGATGGGCTAAAGGAAATTGGCAAAATTGTTGCATTGACAATAAGTGAGATGAAACGTCAGACGCATATCGGAATGACGACTAAAGAATTAGATGACATTGGGGGAAGATTTTTAAAAAAATATGGAGCGGTATCTGCACCGAAGACGTCTTATAACTTTCCTGGTGAAACATGCATTAGTATTAATCAAGAGATTGCTCACGGAGTTCCAGGGGATCGAAAGGTCCAAGAAGGTGACCTAATAAATATTGATGTATCCGCTGAACTGGGTGGTTATTTTGCCGATGCAGGACATTCCTTCCAAGTTCCTTTATATAACACTTCTATAACGCGACTTTGTCAGCATACACACAATACCATGATGAAGGTTATTTCTTCGCTTAGACATGGTGTAAAATTGAATCAAATTGGGAGGATTATCCAAAGCGAAGCCCGGAAAAGTGGGTACAAAGTAATTATGAATCTGTGTAGTCATGGTATTGGGAAATCTCTACATGAGGCACCTAACGATATTTTTCCTTTTTATAGAAAAGATGATAAACGTGTACTGAAAGAAGGTATGGTCATTACTATTGAGCCCTTTTTGTCAACTGGAGCAGAGTATGCAGTCAAAAGTCCTGATGGTTGGACTTTATGTGTCCCTGATAATAGCTTGTGTGCTCAACATGAGCACACAATAATTATTACAAGAGATCAACCTATAATTACAACTATAGCTTAGATATTATGATCTTCTGGTTTAGCACGATAAGTTTCTATTTCTTAAATTTGGAAAACAATCCAAATAATCGCTGCCAAAACCCCGAAATCTCTTCTTCCGCATCATCGATCTTATCTTCTACCTGTATCTTAATCTCTTCTGTTTTGAGGATAAATTGAACAGACTGAATGTTGTTATTTTTAGGAGATACAAAGGATACAGCTTCAAAATCAGAATAATTATAGTTTTCCATCATTGTAGCAATCTCTTCCTGCATTTTATCAGGTAAATCCTTAGTTGCATTTGCTAATTCTTGAGTACCATTAGCAAGCTCCCCTACACCGTTTTCGAGTTGGATCGTTCCAGAAGCCATTTCGTTAAATCCTGAATGAAACTCATTGTAGGCGTCTGCAAGCTGAGAAACTCCCGTTGTGTAGGATACTAAACCTGAATGAAACTCGTTATAATTCGTAGCAAGAAGGTTGATTCCCTCTTCTAATTCTCTTAATGCGTCAAGTCCTTCCATACCTTCCAATGCTGTGGATAGATCACGAGAAATGATCGTTACATTGTTGTTCATGTCATAGAGAGCATCGCTCGTTCTTCCTAGAGTTGTATCCACCGCCTTAAATGCTTGTTTTGTATGTTCGTAGGTACTCTTTGCTTTTTGAGCTGCACCATAGACTTCGACTAAGCGCTTGATAATCTCTTGATTTGCTCCACTAGCATATAATTGTTGAATCTCTTCTTCTGTCACAGAAGGGGCTGGAATACCATTCATCGCTCCATCTAATGTGGTATAGGCAGTAGAAAAATTTTTCTGTAAAAGGGATAATCCATCTGCTATTTCGATAAGCCCATCTGCAATAAGTGCTAAGCCTCCCTGCAATTGAGACAACTGTTTCAGATCCATTTTTTCAGAAGATGCTCCATTAAGCTTTTCGGATAACAAGACAAGCGATTCGTGAATTGTTTTCGAGCCTTTGTTGATTTCTGAAGAAGCTTCTTTGATCTCAGTCATCCTTAAGTTATATTCTTTAGAACCATTGTTTAATTGTTGAATACCTTCATTTAGCTCCGATACACCTGTTTTTAAATCAATGACCCCTTTATTGATTTCGGCTATAGCTTCACTTAGGCTGCGCATTTCGTCTTTCATTTCCCCGATGTCTGGATTATCTATGGACATTGATAATGGAATGGCTGCTATATCAATCCCTTCCATTTCAAACTTTACTACATCGGCAAGTAAATGGATAGCACCGTCATTTTCAGGCATGATGGTATAGGTTACTTGTTTCTTTTTACCCACATTTGCTATGGTTGCCTCAGGTGCTTCGATATTGCTAATAATGTCTGTATCAAGCGTCAAAGAGATTTGCATAGTATAGTTTTCATAAAAAACAGGGTCTACTTTTGCATTCTTTGACGTTTGGATTGATAATAGTAAACGCCCTTCTTTTCCTGAAAGATTTTCTGGTGAGATCTTTTCTCCATCGAGCCTATAGGTAATCTCTACATTCCAAGGCAATACAGCATCATTCATATTTCCTTGATAGTAGAACCAGCCTGGCGAAGCTTGGAATTGGACTTGATCCCCTTCCTGTTCCATTTCTGTTAGGTCAGTCAAATTTCTTATGGAGGTATAGTTTCCATGATCAAGGAAGGTACCAGATGTCGTGACATTGAACATATTCACCACATATAATTCTCTTAGTTCACCTGTGGGACTTAGTTTGCCATAGACAACCTCATCCTTGGAAGCCGCTTCTCCTTCGGAATGAGGATCTCCTTGTTCTTCATCGGTTGAATCCTGTATTCCCAAATTTTGCTGAGCGTTTCCTATATATAAAGGAAATGCGAGCAAGCTAACTATAAAAACGAGCACTATTTTTTTTGTCATTATGATCTCCCCTCCTTGTAAAAATTGGATCGTAAAGTTGTTGTACCCACCACTTTATCACATACAAGCAATATTGCTGGCAGGAAAAAGAGAACAACGATAAAGGCAAGCATGGCTCCTCTGCCAATGAGTAAGCCAATGGCTGACACAATAGGATTCGTAGAAGTAAACCATAGGATAAAGCCGACACTAGATAATATGACAGCGGAAATGGAAATGGAGAATGTCTTTTCATCTAAAGTCCTTTGAATAGCTTGTCGTGCTGTCATCTCTTTCCTGTTCTGGAGATAATCTTCGGTAAAAAGAATGGCATAATCTACCGTTGCTGCAAATTGGACCGTACTCACAACCAGATAACCGATAAAAACTAACGAGGTGTCTGTTAAATAGGGAATAGCTAAATTGAACCAAACAGCTGATTGGATTGTCAGTAACAGAATAATGGGGATCGATATGGATTTAAATGTAATCAATAAAACGATACCGATAGCTAGAACCGTTAATGTATTAACTACGGTATTATCCTTTAAAACGATTTTTTTCATATCATACAAGGACACGCTCTCACCAAGCGCATAATATTCATCTCCATAATAGGAAGTAGTAATATCTAGAACTGTTTCTACTACTTGAAAGGCAATCTCCCCTTCAGTCTTCGTATTTGTGTACAGAATGATTTGGCTGTAGTTTTCAGAATGAAATTGCTCCCTGATGGTTTCATGTAGGAACTCAGGTGGGATAGCTGGACTGACCGATTGATTATACGAAATCACGCTTTTTACACGATCCACTTTAAGTAAATCTTGTTCGAGCTGTACTTCTTTAGCGACATCCCCTTTTGGAACTAGTAAGACAATAGGTGTAGATCTTCCAAACACCTGATCAATGGCTATCATATCGCTTCCTAAGCGTGTTGTTTCTGGTTGTTCACCAATTCCATAAACGAATGTTGTTTCCTTTTGTGCTAAAAAGCTAGGAACTATGATAAGGAATACAACGAATAAACTAATCACTCTTACACTAATGACCTTCTTGCCAATCGATTTAATAGAAGGCAATAAAGGTCTATGTTGAGTTTTGTCAATCCATTTATAGCATAACAATGTTAAGGCTGGTAAAAATACCATAACGCTTATAAAGCTGAGTAAAATGCCTTTTACTAAATTAATACCTAAATCGGCTCCAATTTCAAACTGCATAAAGGTAAGTGCCAGAAATCCGAAGAACGTTGTGGCAGCACTGGCAGCAATAGCTGGGTACGACTTCTTCATCGCAAGCTTCATCGCCTCTTCAGGATTCTCCATCTTCAGACGAAAATAAGCAAAGCTATGCAGGAGAAAGACGGCATAATCTAAGGAAACGGCTAATTGTAGCACTGGACTGACCGATTGAGTAACAAAGGATATGTTCCCGAGAAAAATATTTGTTCCTAGGTTGATGATCACAGAAACACCGATCGCTGTAAGAAATAGTATGGGTTCAATCCACGATCTTGTGGATAGGATCAAAATAATAATAATCACAGGAACTAATAACAAAGCTGCATTTAATGATTCGCTGAAGGACATTTTCTGAGAAACAGCTGTTTCCACTGCTGCACCTGTCAAGGCATTCTCTTCTCCTATAAGCGCATAAATGGCATCCGTAACAGCTACTTCATCCCCCTCTCGTATCGTTAAGGAAAGGAGTGCATGGTTATCCAAATAGTATGACTCCACTACATCACGATCTGCCATCTCCAATGGAATTTTTAAGTCAATGATCTTATCTAGCCAGACCACATCAGAAACACCATCTATTTCAGCTAACCTGTCTTTGTAGGCAAGCGCTTCTTGGACGGATACATTTTTTAACATCACATGTGAGTTCGTAAGGGATTGATTAAATTCCTCTTCCATCACATCTATGGCTCTTGTGGATGGAGAATGCTCTGGTATATAGTCGTTCATGTTATAGTTAACGGAAACAAAAAAAAGTGCAATCGTACTGAGCACTGTCAACATAGTAAAAATAACAACAATTGATTTTTTACTTTTTATTATTAGTTCAGCCATATCTCTCAAAAGAACACCCCCTTTAAAACCTAACTAATTTCAAATTATAAAGACACTGTGTTTGATTTTCAACAAACAGTTTATTATAATTTGTTAAATAACCAGCAAAGAGCTTCAATATGTTGGTTTAGTATACAAAAGGGAGAAAATTGATGAGTGTAAAAATAGACAGACGCAAACAATATACACGAATGGTCCTAAAAGATAGTTTTATAAAGCTACTGCAAGAGATCCCCTTAGCTAATATAACCATAAAAGGGGTTTGTGAACATGCCGATATCAATCGTTCCACGTTTTATTCCCATTTTACTGATCTCTATGATCTCCTTCATCAAGTAGAAGATGATATTATTGAGGATCTGAACCAAGCTTTATCCACTTACAGCTACTCAATTGAGGAAGAAAACTACCAAATGATCGAAAAGGTATTGGAGTATCTTGTTGAAAACCGTGAGAGCTGTGAAACCTTATTCAGTGAGCATGGTGCCCCATCTTTTCAAAGAAAAGTGATGATGCTTGCCCATACGCACTTTAATAAATTATGGACGGTCGAAAGCAATACACTTCCTCACAATGTAGAATACCTGAGTCAGTATATAGTAAATGGAAGTATTCATGTCATCCAAATTTGGTTGAAAAACGGGTCAAAAGAATCACCTAAAGAGATGGCAGAACTAATTCAAAAGCTTGCCAATAGGGGGCTTTCTTCGTTTTTGTAAGGCTTATGTTGTATAAACTAAAAAACAGCTAAAGTATTTATTATCACTTTAGCTGTTTTTTTCATCTAACTTACCTAGTTCCAAAAATCCGAACAAATTTATGAATACCTTCCGCTATTACATGGGTCATAACATATTCACTCTTAATAGCATCAGGATGAAAATGCTCAATATGTTGTGTCTGTTCTTCAAGGCTCATCTCAGATTCAATCAAGAAGTCATGTAATAGTTTTTCAATTTCTTTAGAACGTCTAGTGTAAATTGCTTTCCATTCTTCCTCAGTCAATACTTCTGTAACTTTCCAATTTTCTATCGTTTTGATCGTTTTATTTAGGATTCTTGCCTCATCCACTTCTTCTACTTCTCTCATTATCATTTTGATAATATATAGAGCCTCGATTATGATGTCTTGAGGTATGTTAATCTCCTTTAAGGATAGTATAAATTCATTGAATTCAATACTTTTATCTTTGCCTTTAAATAACTCTAAAAACCAGTTCAATGATGTAAAGCCTCCTCTAGGTTATCTATACTTTAATCAGTTTACTACATTCCACCGTTGTTCTTGTGCTATTTTCAACAGACGAGGATCTGGATTGACTGCAACGGGATTACCGACTAATTGAAGTACATCCAAATCCGAATAACTGTCTCCATAACAAAAACTATTATCCCAATCTATGTCCCTATTTCCCAGCTGTTCATAGATTTTCTCTGTTTTTCGTTTGCCATGAATATGTATGACCTTCGAACGCCTGTCCAGCTTGTTTTGGTTAAATGGAATGCCTGTTCCAATAATAGAGTCGAAAGTAAGGTTTTTTGTAACAGAGTGAAGAAGTGGCTCAAAGGCACCAGAAACAAGCATTGTATAATAACCTTCCTTCTTATGCTGTTCCTGCCTTTCCAACACAGCTTTACTTAGGTTTTTCCGAATTCCTTCCCCCATCTCGTGGAAAAATTCTTCAATAACATGTTGAGAGGTATCACCAAAAGAAGATAAATAGGATTGCATCAATTGACCTTTCATTTTTTGCTCGGGGTAAAGCTTGCATTTATAGGCTGCATATACAGGGAGGGCTCTGACCATAAACCTTTTATACCTTTTGTTATGTACTGGGTGATTTTTCAAGTGATTCATCATTAAAGGAAATGTTTCTTCAGGAAATAATGTACCGTCAAAATCGAAAATAGCTACCTTCATATTGATCTCCCTTCACTTATTTCATATGCTTCCTTTGATCGCATAATCTCTTCTCTCATTTTTCATTTCATTCATCCGTTTTTTCATTTGCGTCTAACCTAATTATAGCATGAATATAGAGAAGGACTAATCGTGTTCATTTCCTTCATAATTACAGAGTAAATTAAACCCAGTCTAAAGCAAATGATTTCATTTTTCCTTTTTTATTTGGTAAAGTTTTAATGAAAGGAAGGGAATCATTAATGAAAGATAAGAACGTGAAGTGTCATCGAAGTGTCATCATGAGTGATCGCAATAAAGGCATATTTCTTCTGCTGCTATCTGGTTTTGGATTTGCTTTAATGGCCGCTTTTATCAAGCTCTCCGGAGATTTGCCGACAGTCCAAAAAACGTTATTCCGCAATCTTATTTCATGTATCATTGCGTTTGGTTTGGTTATCTATTATAGGGAAAGCTTTTTTGGCAAAAGAGAAAACCAAAAGTGGCTTGTTCTTCGTTCCGTGTTTGGATTAATTGGAGTTATTCTTAATTTCTATTCCATTGACCATCTCATTTTGTCCGATGCAGAGATGCTAAATAAATTAAGTCCTTTCTTACTCATTATCTTTGCCGCTGTCTTTCTAAAAGAAAAGGTGAAAACCTACCAGCTTACTGCTGTCTTGATTGCTTTTGCGGGAACATTGTTTGTCATTAAGCCTAAATTGGACTTTGAAATGATTCCTTACCTAGCTGGAATATTAGGAGCGGTATTTGCTGCTTTAGCCTACACCATTTTAAGAATTTTGGGTTCTAGAGAAAAGCCCTATACGGTCGTCTTTTACTTTTCTTTTTTCTCTGTCATCGCTATGCTCCCATTTGTATTTCTTACATATAAACCAATGACAGGAAGTCAGTTAGCTTTTCTAATACTAGCAGGTCTTTTTGCCACACTTGGACAATTTGGTGTCACCATGCCTACAAATACGCACCAGCACGTGAGATATCCATTTTCTTTTATTCCAGTGTTGTATTTGCTGCCATTCTGAGCTTAATCATCTTCAAACAGCTTCCAGATTTAATCAGTATCTTTGGCTATCTTGTTATTTTCTGTGCCTCCTTCTATATGTTTAGGATGCAAAAGGAAGCTCCAACGAAAGAAAGTGGATAAGGATAGGAAGCTATCTTTGGCTTCTTATTCTTATCCACTACTAAAGGGTGCATTGTACTTAAATCATACAATTACATACTCTCAACTTTTTGTTTGCTTTGCTCTTGTTGTACCATGCTACGAACCATTTGATCAATTCGTTCAGTTTCAGTAGTTGGATTTCTCCACCAGTTTCTACTCCATATCCGCGTTATTTTCCACCCGCGAGACTCTAAAAACTTTTGACGATACACATCCCGTTCTTTCGCATTTTTTGAACTATGATACATAGCACCGTCGCATTCAATCCCTAGAATATATTTTTGTGGATCATTAGGGTGAATAATGGCAAGATCTATTCTATATCCAGACAGCCCTAATTGAGTATTAACCTCATAACCAATTGCACGTAACTGCTGATAGACCTCTTCTTCAAAAGTGGAATCAAAATGAAGTTGTCCTTCTTGTTTCTGAATATTGCTTTGCTCATTCACCTGTTTTAAAACATGGTTTACTTGCTCATGTTCTACGTTAGATACAGCTTTTGCGTATTCTAGATAAGCTTTTAATAAACGTGGACCTTGGTTTTTGGCATTTGCTACATTTAATTCATGTGGTTCAATACTAGAAACCACGTGAATTTTTTCTTTGGCTCTTGAAACGGCTACATTTAATCGATTTTCTCCGCCATGTTGATTCAGAGTACCAAAGCGATTGTATACTTTGCCCTCATGGTTTTTGGCATAACCAATAGAAAAGATAATCACATCCCGTTCATCTCCCTGAACGTTCTCTATATTTTTCACAAAGATTCTTTCATCCAAGTCCCTACTCATTACCTGATGATACATCGCCTCAAATTCAGGGTCCTCTTGGATCTTTTTATCTATGAGATCTAGTATCTTATCTTGTTGCTTGGCATTAAACGTAATGATGCCTACTGTTTGGTTGGGGTTGATAACGAGCTGCTGTTTAAGTAATTCCACCACTTCGTGTGCTTCTATCTCATTTTGTTGATGAGCCCACAGCCCATCTACTTTTTTCCATTGAATAGCCGCAGGTTGTTTCAGAGGCTGAACATTAGGTGCAATTTGTACTTGTCCATGATAAAAAGCATGATTAGAAAAATTGATCAGCTCTTCTGATTTTGAACGATAGTGCCACTGTAGGATTTTCTCTGGAAACCTTCTTTTAGCAAGGTTCAATAAGCTTTGAGATTCATCTACGTCAAATTCAGGTTCTTCTTCCTCATTATCGGATAAGCTTCCTCTAAATAGATTGGCTGGTGGGAGCTGCATTTCGTCCCCAGCAATAATCACTTGTTTTGCACGATAAATAGCTGGATCCCACTCTCTACGGCGCATTGAGAGGCTTCATCAAAGATAACGAGATCAAACACAGCTTCTGATAAAGGAAATATGGCTGAAACAATCTCTGGCGAAGATAACCATACAGGTAAAATGTCCGTTAATCCTTGATTAGAAAATTCATTTACTAGCTTTCTTACAGGCCAAATCATCCTTTTTTTGCTCACTTGATGATTTAATTCTTTCATTGCTCTCGGATGCTCTTCTCTCACTTCTGATAGGCGTCGAACCAATGTATTGACCAAAGCCTTTTGAGATAATTCTCTTTTCTTCTCGATTAAATCGCTAAAGGAGCTACGTAAACGTTCATATTGATCTGTTGAAACAGTCGGAATTTCTGGATGTTTTTTCTCAATCATGTCAATCCAATGGATATAGGCTGAGTGTTTCATTGTTTTCACCCAATGTTCTGCTAATGATAGATTCTTGGGCTTCTGTATATGTTTTCTAGCCATATCTATTAGATTTATGACCAGCGGAGTAGATTGCTCATAGATTCGATCCATTTGTCGTAATGCTTCAAAATCTCGCAACAGGTATTCATACATGCGATCCAACTCACGAAGAGGCATTTTCCCTTCTGATACCATCTTCTTCAGCCTCTCTATTTCCTCCTTTTGGACATAGGGCTCAAGCTGGTCTAACTCTGTGGACATTTCTTCTGTCACTTTTCCCAGATCATAAAGAATACGTAGGCTCTCACTTACTTTAGGCCAGTCGCTTGAAGAAAGTCCCTTGAATTTTTCCCCATTTAATAATTCTTCAATAATCCCTTTTCCCGTAAAGGAAGTCCACCACCACAAGCGCAACTGTTGTAACGTTCGTTTTTGTGTGGAATCTAAATCATCATAGATCTTTTCTAGTTTGTCGCTAATGATCCAAGTATACGCTGGTGTCAGTTTCTTCTGATCTAATGAGTCCATGAATTTAGCGGATTGTTTTGCTTTTTCTATGACCTGCTGTAATATTTTAGCGATCGTCATTCGATCCTTGATTTCTAATTGAGCAAAGGAATGGCGTTTTACTAAAGGATAGTCAGATGACCCATATTGTTCATAAAACTCACCGAAGTTATACACTTCCGCTAATGTATCATCAAGGTTGTTCTTATGTAATTGATCGATTATATTCGCCAGATCAACTATGTTTTCCATCTCATCGGACCTGTTTACCATGCCATAAAGATCATAAGCCCGATAGCCAAAGGGTTGAATTTCAAATAACCCCTTAGCAATATTATTTAATATTTTTTCTCTGCTTTCTAGTTGACTAGACGTACTCTCCAACTCTTGCTCTACTTGTGTATCGTATAAACCTGATGATTGGATGAGCTGTTGAATCTTAGTATACAGGGCTTTACGATCATGTTTTTCATCATGTACCAGAGCAACATGAGGTGATAAATGTAAGCTTTCTAACCTTTGGTAAACCACGTCTAGTGCGGCTCTTTTTTGACATACAAGTAAAACCTTTTTGTTCATTTGAACAGCATCTGTCATAAGGTTTACAATGACTTGAGATTTTCCTGTACCTGGAGGTCCATGAACCACTAACCCTTTCCTATATCTTGCTTCCTCTAAAATTTCTTCTTGAGATCCGTCGGTTTGCATAAGGTAAAATTTATCTTTTTCATTTGTTTCCCTATTAGCTATCTTCGTTTCTTCACCTGCTGTTGCTAGAACGTGCCCTTCTCTTGTTGCGTCTCCAATGTCAAGGATTTCTTGAGATAGTCCCAACATGGTTTCTTCGGATAACTCCATTAAAGCCTCATAGTCACGTAATAAAGAGGAATTGCCTTGAGGAAAGTTACCTAATATGGAAAAGGGTCTAATTTCCATTGTTCCTTTTGGAAGGTTCGGTGTTTCATCAGCGGTATACGATTGAAACCTCTCAATGGTATCCGTGGTATCCGTTGTTGAAGTTACTTTAATATCATAGGTTGAAAGCCATTCTAGCCATTGCTCCATATTCTTCGTCTTTGCTATTTCACTTGCTTCTTCAAACATGGCTTCCTCAAGGTTCATTCCATTGATCTTCTTCAATGCTAAAAATAAAGAACGATTTAGTTGTGGATCTCCATCTTCTCTATGTAACTCCCAATTTCGATTACTGCTATCCTTTCTCTCTAAGCGTAAAGGATATAAAAATAGAGGAGCTTGAAAATAGGTTCCATCCAACATGGTACCTGTTAGAAATGGATATCCAAAATAGAAGTCATATAATCCTGTTTCGTCCTCTATGGATTTCATGTTACGAAATAAAGTAGTCAATCGCTGACTTAAAGCTAATTTATCAGCATCATCCCCTTTGATTGTTAGAAGAGAAATCCTATCTTTTTGATCAATTATTTGATCTATTATGCCATCTGTAATACCTTCTGTTAATACACAATTTAATTCGTATAGGTCTAGGTTCCATTTATTATAAAGTCTTAATAATCGAATGGAACGATTTCTCTTACTAATATCATTTAATCTGTCCTTTAAATGACTTAACTGTTTTTTCATTTACAAACCTCACATCTCCAACTCTTTTCTATATTTGTAACCTTTAAAAAGCTTCTGGAATCAACTTGAACCCTTCTATTACGGCATCTTCATCAACCTCGATTAGAATACACCGTTTCCCGTTATAGTTTACTTGTTTGACATATTTTAGATCTTGCGGGCTGATCGAAATATTCGCTACTTTTGTATTAATTTTGATAGATTTTGATTTATAATTACCGACAATACTGCTTGCTTTAAGTTCATATTTCTCGTCATCGATGACCTTTTGGAAAGCCAGTTCTACCTTATCTGTACTAACATCCTCTGCTCCACTAACCTTCAAGATACGCTCCACATCTTTATAATCCAATTTAGGTGTGTCTTGTTCTTCATTTTCATCTATTACACGGTTAATTTCTTCATAAACGTTTGAGAGAGTTTGAGAATCCAGTTGATCTCCTATCACTTCCTTAACAATTTCCTCAAAGACGACTTTATCCTCTTGAGCCGTCATAGGTTCCTCGCCATTCAGTACCGTTTCAATGAAATGAACATTAGGTTCGTTTGCTTTTCCAGATGAATATAAAATATGGTTGACATCAGCATAATTTTCCGTAAAACAAGGAAACAAAAATCCAGCCAAGGGAGCGGCAAGATTAATGATCGGATCTATGATGACATTGTATTTAAACTCTTTTTCAATATAGTCAAATAACAGTGCTTTTTGGGGCTCCTCTGTTTTGTTGATACTACAGAGAATAAAGGACTGCTTATATAATTCATCACGCTCACTCACTTCGGCTTCTTCGTTTTTTCTTTTAGTCGGCTTATAGTATTCTCCACGAATGAAGCTGACGACAATATCCATTGAATACTGGACATCTCTCAGCATTTTTTCCACAATGAAAAGCATCTGCTCTTTCCACTCTTCCACACTACTAGACTGTATTCCTTGGTGAAGGATAAGCTGACTGTGGTGATCCTCGGTTTCACGCTGAAATTTGATTTCAAATAACTTTTCATCCATTTGACCTGTGAGTACCTTTTTGAAATTATTCAAGAATAATTCCTGCTGTTCCTTTTCTAACATGTCAAATGGTTGGCTTTCTTGATGATAAATCTCACTGCTTTCCTTCATTATATAGACATTAAAGATCTCGTTTATTTTCATTAGGTCGTTATCAAGTTTAAATTGCTTGCGTAAATTTGCTACGTCTTTTTTATTCATTGAGATTCCAACTCCTACTGATTTAGGTTTGTTGTTTTAGGAACAGATTTCCTTAAGGCTTTATTTCATTTTAAAATGAGCGCGCATCCAATTTTTTATTCATTAGTTATTCAAACAAGAAAAGCTTGGCTCTATTGAATATATTACAATACATTCTTTGAAAGGAGGGGTTCAACTTTGAGAATATTTTCAGCTCGTTTGAGAGGTGCTGAAGAAGTCCCGCCAGTAAGAACCAATGCCAGAGGCTTTGCTATATTTTCATTAAGTAGAGATGGGCGAAGACTACGTTATATAGTAGCTGCAGAAAATATAAGAAATACAACAGAAGGTCACATCCATCTAGGACGTCGAGGAGAAAATGGTCCAATAGTGGCTTTCTTATTTGGTCCTTTTCGTAGACCAGTTTCTGTAAGAAGAGGCTTTGTTGTTGGAACCATTACACAAAACGACTTGGTTGGTCCATTAGCAGGACGTTCCTTAGCTTCCCTAATCAGACAAATGCGCCGTGGAAATACGTATGTGAATGTTCATACAACACAAAATCCTGGCGGTGAAATCCGCGGTCAAATTAGACGTGGGCTGTTTTTCTAAACAGGGAAAGATCATATATTTTAGGACTGTTGACATTTGTCAGCAGTCCTAACGTATATTGTACTCAATTTACAGCTGTTAAAGAATGTTGAATCTACCGTAGACTCAGCTGTACTTTTAGGAATTCTAGCACTTTGTCAAAAGCATCTTGAACTTGGGGATCATGAAAGTTCTGATCAAAAACATGTTCCCCACCCTTTATTCTGATTAATTCACTATATACACCTAGATCTTGAAGCTTACTATGCATAAGCACCGATTGTTCATAAGGGACATCGGTATCCTGATCACCATGAAGGAATAGTGTTGGTGGGAAATTTTTAGAAAGATGACTGATTGGATTATATTTCTCTAATGACAAACGCTCAGTGTCGTGGTCATATCCCGTAACTTTCTTCATCCAAATTCCATGTTGGCGACAGGAAATATAGTAATTAAAGCGCCCCATTGCTCCTTGAGTGATTTCTACATTCCCTACATATTCATCTGCTTGGCTTTCTGTTATGATAGGTTTCTTGCGATAGTGTTCACTTGGTTCTACGATCCAATTGCTAAGGATATCTCCGTAGCCATAAAAAGAAACGATAGCACGGATGTTCGAATCCTCTGTGCCAATTAATTGACTTAGGTAGCCGCCAGCAGAGCTGCCCATTAAGATAATTTGGTTCAAGTCAAAATCATACCATTCCTTAGCGTCCTCTCGAATCCATTTTAGAGCATCGCGAACATCTTGAATGATCGCTTCAATCTTAGATTCTGGAGCTAATCGATAATCAATACTAATCATACTAAATCCTGCACAATGAAAAAATTCAACTTGCTCTGAAGGCAGCCATTTTCTTGTGCCAAAAATGAGTCCTCCACCGTGAATATATACAATGACAGGTGAACGTGTACCATGGTAGTAAACATCCGCCTTAAGTTTTCCATTTTTAAGTTCTTTATAAACTTTAGTATCGTTCACCTGTGTTCTCCTTTACTTTTCAGATTGCCATTTAGGTTCCCCTAGCTTGTATTGTGACTGAAACATTGAACTATACATATATCTTAATATAGAACCATTTTTTAGTCACGACAAATCATGATTACTTTAATCTGACCTTCTGCAAGCGCAAGGCATTGAGGACAACAGATACCGAGCTAAATGCCATTGCGGCACCAGCTAACCAAGGTGCTAAGAAACCAAGGGCTGCTATCGGGATACCAGTGGTATTGTAGGCAAACGCCCAGAACAAGTTTTGTTTAATATTTCTTAGTGTCTTTTTACTCATAAAGATGGCGTCAGCTATACTGTTAAGATCTCCTCTGATAAGGGTTATATCGGCTGCTTCCATTGCCACATCAGTACCGGTACCTATTGCCATACCGATATCTGCAACGGCTAGTGCAGGTGCATCATTAATTCCGTCACCAACCATAGCTACTTTCTTTCCTTGTAGCTGCAACTTTTTGACCTCATCAGCTTTCCCTTCAGGTAGAACTTCAGCAATGACGTGATTGATTCCTACTTGTTTCGCAATGGCTTGGGCTGTAGCATGGTTATCTCCAGTCATCATGATCACTTCTAAGCCCATCTCTTTCAATCGATGGATGGCTGAGGCAGAGGTTTCTTTGACCGTATCTGCTACGGCTACGATTCCCGTAAATTGTTGATCAATAGCGACTAGCATAGCTGTTTTTCCTTGTTGTTCTAAGGTGTTCATATTTTCTAGTGCTTGCTGAATCTCAATTCCATGTTGTTTCATCAGCTTACGAGTTCCAACTAAAATCTCTTTACCTTCGATCCTTGCTTTAATACCAAATCCGGGAACCGCTTCAAATTCTGAAGGTTCTTTAAGTTCAATCCCTTTTTCTTTGACTCCTTGAACGATGGCTTGAGCTAAGGGGTGCTCCGATTGTCTTTCCGCTGAACCAATCAGTTGTAAAAAATGATTTTCATCAAGGGATTGTTCAGGGGTGGTCATAACATCTGTTAAAACAGGTGCTCCATTGGTAACAGTACCGGTTTTGTCTAAAATAACGGTAGTCACACGATGGGCTGTTTCTAAATGCTCTCCTCCCTTAAATAAGATTCCATATTCAGCGGCACGACCTGACCCAGCCATAATCGAGGTGGGAGTAGCTAAACCAAGGGCACACGGGCAGGCAATCACTAATATAGCGATGAGCTTCTCAAGTGCTCCAGCAAAATCTCCTGGTGTAATCCAAAAATACCAAACAAGGAAAGTAAGGATACCGAATGCAACTACAATCGGTACAAAAACTCCAGAAATTTTATCCGCTAAACGTTGAATAGGTGCTTTTGAACCTTGTGCCTCTTCGACGACTTTAATAATCTGCGCGAGAGCCGTATCTCGACCGACTTTCGTTGCTCTTATTTTTAAAAAACCGTGCTTATTTATTGTGGCTCCAATCACCGTGTCCCCTATCTGTTTGTCAACAGGGACGCTTTCACCAGTTAACATCGATTCATCTATGGCTGAGCGCCCGTCGAGAATCTCACCATCAACGGGTACTTTTTCACCAGGTTTGATATAGAGAATATCCCCTGTGATCACTTCTTCAAGCGGCAGCTCTATTTCTTGACCATTTCGAACGACGGTTGCTGTTTTAGCTTGTAAACCCATTAACTTCTTAATCGCTTCTGATGAACGTCCTTTTGCTTTCGCTTCAAAAAGCTTACCTAGGATAATGAGCGTAATTAAGATGGCACTCGTTTCATAATACAAATCCACCATGTGTACATTTGAACCCAAGCTTTCAAACGATAAATATAGGCTGTAAAAATAAGCGGCTGATGTTCCTAAGGCTACCAAAACATCCATATTGGCGCTTTTATTTCGAAGGGCTTTAAAAGCTCCAACATAAAATTGCTTCCCAACAATAAATTGTACGGGTGTAGCTAAGGCAAATTGAACCCACGGATTCATAAATGCCTCGGGTAAATAAATAAAGGAGGTGAAGCTAAAATGACTAACCATAGCCCAGAGTAATGGAAAGGATAGAAGCATTGAAAAAATAAACTTTCCTTGTTGTCGTTCAATTTCCTTTTGACGGAAATCTGTATCCTCTTCCCTTTTTTCTGTTTTCCTTCTGATTCCATATCCCAACTTCTCCACGCGTTGCATGATTTCAGAAACGGTTACTTGAGAAGGATTATATTCGACTGTTGCTGACTCTATAGCCAAATTGACCGTAGCGCGTGTTACACCTTCTACTTTATTTAACCCTTTTTCGATTCGAGCGGAACAAGCTGCACACGTCATTCCAGTAATATCAAATTCAGCTTTTTCTTGAATGATATCAAAGCCTAAGCTTTTAATTTTCTTCTGAAAGGCGTCCAGATTTGTCTGATCTGGGTTATATTTAATTGTTGTTTTTTCTAGGGTAAAATTGACATTTGCTTCTTGTACACCTTCGATTTTCTTCAATCCTTTTTCAATACGGTTGGCACAAGCCGCACATGTCATACCCGTAATTTGCATACTCGTTTCTTTTGTTTGACTACTCATTCGGATTCTCCTCTCAATATACGGTGAGGGGGTATAATTTTGATTAAAAAAGAGGCGTGCTTATCGCACGAATAATCCCTCTTCTTTAGAGTATTACTCTACATCAAACCCTTGATCATCGATGGTTTCCTTAATTTGAAGAATCGTCACTTGGTTAGGGTTAAATTCTACATCTACTTTTCCTTCGGTTAAGTGGACTTGAACTTTACTTACCCCTTCTAATTCTCCAACGCTTCCTTCAATTGATTTTACACAATGACCACACGACATACCCTTCACTTGTAACGTTGTTTTTTCCATTTCAGATCGCTCCTTATGATTTAGATAGGTTATATGATAATTTCTAGATTGCTACTTATTTCATTAATCTTTTGACAGTGACTAATACTTCATCAATGACTTCCAGGTCTCCTTCTTGGATACGTTCAAGCACACAGCTTTTTAAATGTCCTTCAAGTAAAACCTTAGCAACACTATTCAATGCCGATTGGATGGCTGATATTTGATTAATTACATCGTCACAGTAGGTGTCTTTTTCAATAAGTCCTTTTACACCACGAATTTGACCTTCTATACGATTTAAACGGCTAATCAGATTTTTTTTTACTTCGTCCGAGTGATGACTCTTCCTTTTATTCTCACAACAGGTATCGAGTTCGTTGACTGCTTCTTGAAGCTCTTCCCTGCTTTCCTTGTTCATCGGATTCATGGTGTGCCCCCCTTTATGTATATCCTATTATACCCCCCTACCCTATGTCAAGCTCTCTTCTCTAAGTTTAATAATTCGCTGGTTTCTGCTGCCGCGAAAGGTAAGAGTGAGATCTCTTTCCGAGAGAAGAAATGGACCATCTACTAATACATCCACATATTCTAAAAGCTCCACCTTATCTAAATCCTTACTATTCTTGATTTCTTCTAATGTCCACCCAGTGTATGCCCATATATTTTTGCCATGCCTTTTTAATTCTTTGGCAATTTTCTTTACGCTCCTCGCCTGATAAAATGGATCTCCTCCGCTAAGAGTAATTTGTGTCAATGGATTTAAGGCTTCTTCAAGTATCTCTTCTACAGTCATTGATTTGCCATTACAGGGATTCCACGATTCTGGATTGTGACATCCTTCACATTTATGGGGACAACCGGCAAAAAAAATCACTGTACGAAGACCTTCTCCATCTACAACAGAATCATGATAGATAGACATAACTTGAACTTTTTCCATTATGAATGCCTCACTCTATGTTTTTCCTCTTCTGCTTTTGCTGTATTCCATTTCTCCATCGTCCCGACCAAATAGCCTGTGATGCGTCGAATCCTATCAATGTTCCTGTCATCTGTTGTGTAACAAGTAGGACATTCATTCTCGATAACACCTGAATAACCACAGCATTTGCAGCGATCAACGGGGTGGTTGATACTCCCATATCCGATGCCATACTCTGCCATTGCTTTGATCAAAGTATCCATTGCTTTGATATTGTTTCGAACATTCCCGTCAACCTCAATATAAGTGATATGACCAGCATTGGTTAAAGAATGATACACACTCTCTTTTTTGATCTTATCTATAGCTCGAATGGGGAAATGAACCGGAATATGAAATGAATTTGTATAGTATTCTTTATCCGTAATGCTTGCTAAAAGTCCAAACTCTTCTTTATCCTTCTTTGTGAATTTACCACTCAAGCCCTCTGCCGGTGTAGCAATGAGTGTATAGTTTAAATCATATTGCTCACTGGCTATATCACATTTTTCACGTATATAAGCAACGATTTGCTGACCTAAGTGTTGTGCTTTATCGCATTCACCATGATGTTTTCCTGTCAGAGCCTTCAAACATTCGGCAAGTCCAATAAAACCAATGCTTAAACTTCCGTGTCTGAGTACATCATGTAACATCTCATCTGGACCAAGTTTTTCACTATCCTTCCACACTCCTTGTCCATGTAAAAAAGAAAAGTCCTTTACTAGCTTCTTTGATTGAAAGAGAAAACGATCATACAATTGTCGAATGACAATGGCCACATATTCTTCTAACTTTTCAAAAAAAACATTGATGGTATCTGAGGTTAAGGCTATTCGAACAAGATTCAGACTGGTAAAAGATAAATTGCCTCGAGCCACACTATTTTCTGGACTACGACCATATCGATTTGACATGATTCTTGTACGGCAGCCCATATAAGCTACTTCTGAGGAGGGATCTCCTTCAATGTAATAGTTAAGATTAAAAGGGGCATCGATAAAACTGAAGTTCGGAAATAGCCTTTGAGCTGTGGTTTCTAGCGCCAGTTGATATAAGTCATAGTTTGGATCCGATTCATCGAAGTTTACTCCTTTTTTTATTTTCATAATCTGAATGGGAAAGATAGGGGTTTCACCATTTCCTAAGCCAGCTTTTGTAGCTAATAAAAGGTTTTTAATAAGCATTCTCCCTTCTTTACTCGTGTCTGTACCATAATTAATGGATGTAAAAGGAACTTGACCACCGCTGCGAGAATGGAGGCTATTTAAGTTATGGATGAACGCTTCGCATGCTTGATAACACTCCTGATCTGTTTCTTTCCATGCAAGTTCATTTAATTTCTTTGTTTCCAGTGAAAGCTGATACCCTAATAATCTGTTTCGCTTTTTTTCATACGTTTTTTTTACGTAGGGGGCCAAGTCAAAATCAAAGGCTTGATACCCTTGCCCACCATGCTGCTGATTTTGATTACTTTGAAAGATAATGGCTGCTAATGCCATTGCACTTAGGATTGTCTGGGGAGGACGCATAAAGCCATGCCCAGTGTCAAAACCAGTTGCTAAAAGCTTACCTAAGGGAATTTGACAACAAGTTGTGGTTCCCGTCGGCATATAGTCAAGGTCATGAATATGAATATAATTACTTTCCATTGCTTGTCGAGCTTCTTTACTTAGAAGATACTTTTTGGCATATGCTTGGCACTCTCACTAGCAAACTTATTCATTTGTCCACTTGGTGAGCGACCATCTACATTAGCGTTCTCTTGCATAAGATCCTGATTCGTGCTACTAACAATATCTTGAAAGACTGAAAACAGTTCCTCTGTATTATTATTGCTTTGACGATAGATTTTCAATTCGTTGTAGCTCCTTTACATGTTTTTTTACTTTCCTAGTTGCAGAAAAAAACCATCTCATTTGGAAGATGGTTTTTTGACAGAGATAGAATGTTGTTAGTCGATAATGTTGGAACACAGTATGCTAAATAGGTTAGCTTACATGAATTTCATTATCCCCTCATTCTATCTCCCCAACTCCCGAAGAAGATAAACTCAATATAAAAATGGCAGGTCTCCTGACTTGTGCTTCATTCTACTTTAAGCCCTTCCCATCATACGACAGTGGATGCACTTATTTCGTCAGCACTTACAGTTGCGGGGACAGCTCTGGAGTTTCACCAGATTCCCTATTACGTCTTATTGACACCATCTTTATTGGAATAAAACAATATATGGATATTAAAATAATAAAAGGCACTATATATAGTGTCTTTTATCAGTATAGTATAGTTTTGAAACTTAGACAAGATCTTTCTTTCGTTAAGTTCCGTTACCCATTAGACTCCTTTTTTGTTCTGATAATAAGAGCGGGAGAAGTATCTATGTCATATTTATTTTGTAGATAATCTCCATACATCTGAATCGTAGAGAAACCGGCTTCTTCTATCCAGTGAGTCAGTTCAGGCATTTGTATGGGTAAGAGCGTAACGTGACTTGTGTACTCGGCTTTGCCATATTCATTTCTCATAATAAGCTCAGAGCTAAAATCTATTGAACCCTGGTCATCATTGAAGTGATAGTGTCTAGTAAATGTAATGCCTGCTTCGGGTCGCTGAATGACGGGTAAGGAAGGGTTGTTATTCTTCATAACATGAGCAAAGTTAACAATTTGAATAACAAGGACTCCATCATCAGCAAGCATCTCGTACCAGTCACGAATTAGAGTCCTTATCTCTTCTTTCGTTTGGACATGTACCAATGAATTTCCTATACAATAAATCAAGTCAAACTTTTTGGAAAATAATTTTTTTCCATCTATCATGTTTCCTTGGATAAATTGTGCTGTCGTTTTCTTTTCTTTCGCTTTTTGAATCATCCCTGTATCCATATCTATGCCATACACTTCAAACCCTTCTTGTGCTAATAAATCAGCATAGCCTCCTGTGCCACAAGCAGCGTCTAGAATCACACTATTTTCTTTGAGAGTCCTGTTAAGAGCCCTTGTTAAGAAGTGTACAGCTTTGGGATTGGGTGGAAAAATCTGATCGTATACTTTACTTAATTCCTGATAAAAATTCATGTCATCACCCTTTTTATTTTTGAGCATGGATTGTGCAATGTCCAAACAGATCGCTGTGCTTAGAGAAGAATGAAGCTAAAGAAAGGAAACGTTCCTTGCTTTCATTGGATTGCATAGCTTGTTGAAGAATTTGAATCGTTTCTTCCCATCCTTCGTCAATTAATAAACCATCTAATGATACTAAACTCATTTTACCCTTGACGATTTCATAAGATGTAAAGGGGATTTCCTTATATAAGCCATCCCAAGCCTCTAGTGTTAAAGGTGTTGCCATCATTTTTAGTAGATTCCAGAACTCATTCAGCAACTCTTCTGAAGGCGGATAACTCAAGGTTAGATCATGGGTACCTAATCTTCCACCTTTTTTCAGTACACGATGATACTCCATAAGTGCCTCATGCTTTCCTTTATTAGGCAGCATGGTGAGCATCGCTTCGTTGATCACAGCATCAAAGCATTCGTTTTCAAATGGAAGCTTTCTAGCATCTCCCATAAGAAGAGTGATCTGATCCTCAAGACCTTCCTTTTTGATATTTTCCTTTGCCTTCTCTAAGCTTGGTCCATGAAGATCTACCCCAATGACTTTACAACCATATGTTTTGGCAGTATATATGGCGGTTGTACCCATATTCGGTGCGACTTCAAGCACCACTGACTCAGACGTTAATTGTAGTTTGTCTAGAATTCTTTTAGTTGCACGGATTCCTCCTGGGCGAAGCATCTTTTTTCCTAAGCTAGCTAAAAATAAATGAGCTGGCATTTGCAATGTATTCAAGTATATATCCTCCTTTAAATAGAGCGTTTTTTGTTTTAGACTCCCATTTTCATTTGAATAAACAAATGTGTACGAATGCGATCCATTAATGGTTACTGTAAGCATCTTTCCGTATGAGATGCTTCTATATGACACATTCCATGTATTTAAACAATGTACTTTTCAATCCATAATGTACTCCCTTAACATGAAAATGATTATCAATATCATTAAATATAGTATCATTGAAAGAAAGAGCTGTGTGTGATTGCAGTCACAATATAGGAAGATTTCACTTTTTACTCGTAGAATGATAAATAGAAAAAAGCCTTCTGATATCAAAGGCCTTTCTGGTAATTTTTTTTCTTTTTGATTTTCTGTTATGACAAGAAACTCGTCACTTCAGTGATTGGAGGTTCAAAACTTCACGGAATACAGGTTACGCGGTTGCGATTCTTTGAAGTTGAATGATCTCATTTCTTATTCTGTCATGGTCAAGTTTCTCTCCAATTATGACAATAACCTGCTTAGGTTTGCTCTCATTGTGAAATCGTTCAAATAGCGGCTCTCCATAAGAATAGTTAAATAAGAACAAACCAGGTGTTTCAGTTAAACTCAAAAATCCTTTAGCACGGTAAATTTGACATGGTAAGCTTCTTAACCATGTTAAAAATTCTAGACGATCGATAGGTGCTTCTAATAAGAAAGTAAATGTATGTAAATGCAAATGATTGTGCACGTGAGCTTCATTTTGATCTACCTTCTGAATGAATCTCTTAGAGTCGATAACATTGTATGATCTTGAGGAGGGTTCTATATTTTCTATATTGATGCGTGAATATGTCGTGGTAATTAAGACAGCGTTGGAGTTTATTTCTTTTATTTCCTCTAAGACACATGCCAATTCTTTTTTACTTAAAAGATCCTGTTTATTAACGATCAGGCAGTCAGAGTACTTTACTTGCTCGATAAGCAGCTTTTTAATTTTTATGCTCATTTTTCCATCTTTCCATTGCTTTGCGTTCACCAGTGAGAGAACCCGCTGGATATTGATTCTTCTTGCAATGATCGGGTGTGTGCAAGCATCCAAAACATCTAGGGGATGAGCGACTCCGGTGGCCTCTATATAGATCACATCCAGTTCATGTTCATCTAGAAGAAGCTTAAGCTGTAAGGATAACTCCCCTTGAATCGTACAGCAAATACAACCATTTAATAGCTCTTTTAAAGGCGTACCCTCGGGTACAATGGAAGAATCTATACTCACTTCTCCCAGTTCATTCATGAGTACCCCCACACGCCTTTCTTTTATATGTTCATTTTGCAATAGTTGTGTTAATAAAGTGCTTTTTCCACTTCCTAAAAAACCAGTTAGAATATAAATATCTACCTTCTTAACCTGCACGTGTATCCTCTCTTTTCTAAGTTGGTTTTTCTATTTACCAGCTTGATTTTTTCACTCCGGGAAGCTGTCCCTTGTATGCTAATTCACGAAATGTAATTCTTGAGAGTTTAAACTTTCTAAGTACACCCTTAGGTCTCCCTGTCATTTCACAACGTCTTGTTAATCGGGTTGGGGATGAATCACGAGGCAACTTACGCAATGTTTCATAATCCCCTTTTGCTTTTAGTTCTCGGCGTTGATCTGCATATTTGAGGACTAACTCTTGTCTTTTATGTTCTTTAGCTATTTTTGATTTTTTTGCCATACTGCTCCCTCCTTTCATACCTAACATAACCATTTTATATAAATAATAACCATTACTATTTAATGCTCAAATGACATTGCTCTAACAATTTATCTAATGCTTGCCAAGACATTAGGGCGCAATTATGACGTGCTTTAAGTTGGTGTACGCCTTGTAATGCCAGGGCATCTCCTAGATCGATATGTTCATTCCGTTGTTTTCCTGTTCGAATAAGATGTTCAAATTCTTCTTTTGTCGCTAAGACAATATCTAGCGATTGCTTTTTTACCAGTTCCGTCATTATAGATGCTGATGCCATGCTTATACTGCAACCATTACCGACAAAGGAAACATCGCTGACCTTCTCTTCATCAATTGTTAGGTATAAAGTCATCACATCACCACAAGTTGGATTCTTATAATGTATTTTTTGTACCCTTTCACCTTCAAGCTCCCCATAATTCCTTCGATGTTTATCATGCTCGATAATGAGTGTACGATATAAGTCGTGTAACATTATAAAATGCTTTCCTCCTCTTCCTATGAAATTTTTGTTTATTTCAATTTACTACAGCAATTAAATAGTAATAATTCTTATTTATAGCTATATTATAGGGAATTTAACTGTGTGGGTCAATCATTGTTCTAGTGGAGTAAAAAAACTTTCAATCCATGTAACCGTTGTTACTAGATTGAAAGCTTCACATCGTCATTGATTATAACTGTTTTCTAACTCATCTACTAAAGAGCCTACAAAAGCAACAGCTTTTTTGATTGGCTGTGGACTCGTCATATCCACTCCTGCCATCTTCATGAGTTCTAATGGTGATAAGGTTCCTCCTGCTTTAAGGGCTTCAATCCACCTGTCAGCTACAGGCTTTCCCTCTTCCTGAATTAATTGTGCTACTGCTGTAGAGGCGGTTAACCCAGCTGCATACGTATAGGGATACAATCCCATATAATAATGAGGCTGACGCATCCATGTTAGGCAGGCTCCTTCATCGATGTCGACGGTGTTACCCCAGAAGCTAGACAGGATGTCTCCCTTTAATTCACAGAGAACATTCGCTGTTATGGCTTTTCCGGCTTCAGCATGATGGTAGACCCGTCTTTGCATCTCTCCTTCAAGAAGGTGAGTCACATAATTATGGTAATAGGTGCCTAATAGCTGTACGATAACTGAGTTTCTCATTCTCGGTTCGGTGGCTTTATTCAATAAGTAATGACCTAAAAGCATTTCATTCAAGGTTGAGGGTGCTTCAACAAAGTACATAGAAGGTCTTGTGTTATGGATACGCTGATAACGATTGGCTAGAGCGAAGTGACCAGCATGACCTAGCTCGTGTGCTAGGGTAAATACAGAACGCATTGTTCCAGCCCAGGTCATTAATATATAAGGATGGACGCCGTATGGACTAGAGCAAAATGCCCCGCTTCTTTTTCCGATGGTATTAGCATAATCGGCCCAGCGATTTTCCAGAGCCTGTTTCATTATTTCAATATATTCTTGCCCTAATATTTCTAAAGAATCTACAACCATCTTTGAAGCGCTTTTGAAGGTGACAGGAGGATTGTATTCGGGATCTAGCGGTGCTTTTAGATCACATAACATCATCTTATCTAGTCCTAGAACCCGTTGTTTTAATTGGATTAGGCGTTGCATATGGGGTGATAGTTCCTTTTGAATAATATCTAAAATGTTATGATACATGTCGATAGTGACCTTCTGAGGATGTAAAAGCATATGTGTAACAGATTCATACTTGCGTGCTCGCGCCATGACGATTTGTTTTTTACTTCTGTTGCATAGGTGGAGGCAAATGTATGCTTGTATTGATGTAAGGTTTTAGTAAAAGAGGCATATGCTTTTCTTCTATCACTAGAATTAGAAGATTGTTCATAGCGAGTTTCATACAAGGCGAAAGAAACAGGGCTCTCATCCCCATTTTCACTTTGGATCGGATCAAACTCCATATCGGCTAGTTTACAGTTCGTATAGATGGTATATGGGCTCTGCATCACCTCATCCAACGAAGCAAGTATGGATTCTGTTTCTGGAGAGAGTTGATGAGGTTTTTGTTGCAGTAAATCTAACAAATAGATGTTGTATGTTTCCAGTCTTTCTTCTTTTTCAAGAAATTGTTCAATCACTCCAGCGGGTAATGTGAGGATTTCCGACCTGATAAATGATAAGGCTGCCTGCATCTTCGCTTTCATCGCAGATATATGGCTCGCATTGGCTTGATTGATCGGATCACTTCCATTCTCTGCCGATCGTAAAAAAGCATAGGTAGAAACCCGAATCATGCGCTTAGTAAGCTCCTCTTCTGCCTGTAAACAGTTTAGCAAAATCTCTGGTCCATCTCCCAAGAGTCCTTTGTACTGTATGATTTTATGTATATCTTCCGATAGATGTTTGAGCTCGACTTCCCAAGCTGCATTGGTAGGAAATAAATCTGTAAGTTCCCAGGTCTGCTCTAGAGGTGCTTCACTTCTCGTCCATCGTGTTCTCATAGCTATGCCTCTCCTTTTTAATAGTATGGTTATTCTAGCTTATATTTCGTTTTGCTAAACTTAATTTATTATACACTAAATAAGGAGGAAAAATAAAACTTACCATAAGGGCTTATCTCCAGAATCGACGTCCATCATGGTAAGTTTTTATTAATCTAGTATTTAATTGGCTCGTGAATTTGGACTTTCATGTTAATGTTATGATCTGTTGGTTGATTGAAGTTATATTCTTCAATCGTCCATCTACTCATCTCTATTTCCAATCCGGCTTCTTCTATTTGTTTATGTAGATGATTATACGTATGGTGGATGTCCTTTGCTGATCCTGTATGGAGAAGCACCGAATATCTACCTTGAGGAATCGTCAGGGTAACTAAACCTTCTGGAATGTTTTCATAGCGTTCCACTGCAACGCATTTCCAGTAGCCGTCTTCTGTTTCATCTGCATCCGCTTTGTGCACACCGTAAAAAATAGTAGGAGAAATGATATGTTCTATTTTGTTCATAAGGCTTTGCAGGTTCTGTTGCGCTTTTGGTATTTCGATTTGATATTCCGAGAGGTTTTCACATTGTAGGTGTACCCCTACTAGCCTCAGATCTTCCTTATCGATGATTTTCACTCCATTAACCTCCAAATATCGTTTTTATAAATAAACGCACGACATCAGATCCGCCAAATATAGTTCCTAATGTGCTGCCTATGTTAGCTAAAGTCACGACGAGTAGAATACGAGTCACTTTATTGTTCCAAAAGCCTTTAAAGCTAAACACATCCTCCGACAGATTTTCGAAGTCTTGTACAGTAGGTCTGCGGAAATAGGCTTGAACAATCCCGGCAAACCATCCAGCTGCCATAAGAGGACTTAACGAGCTTAATGGAGCTATAATGAAAGCTGTAACTACGGCAAGAGGATGTCCAAGAGCAAGGGCAGTTCCTATAGCAGATAAAGATCCATTCCATAAGACCCAGCTTAATGTCTGCTGAAATCCAGCCGTAGGATTGGCATAAAAGGTATAAGCAATAATTGAAATAATTATAAGTGGAATGAGCCAAGCAATCATCATAGGGACTTTAGATTTTGGAGGAACCTGCGATAAGGCTCTTAGATCATGTTCTCGTTTGATTTCTTCTTTTATTCCAGGGACATGAGCGGCCCCTAAGACAGCGACAATTTTCTCACCAGGTGCATCTTTAATCTTTTGTGCCAAAAACTGATCACGTTCGTCAATCAAGGGTGTTTTCAGCTTTGGAAAGTTATGAGTAAATTCACTGAGCATCGCATCAAGTGAATCCTGAGATTTCATTTTTTCTAACTCTTCTTCAGTGATTTTTTCATCGTTAAAAATACTTAACAAAATTTGCATAAGGAGCTTTGCCTTTCCCCAGAAGCCAACACCACTCCATATTCTCGCGAAAGTAATTTGAATATTCCGGTCAGCTAGAACCAATTTTGCCCCCACCTCTTTTGCAGAGTCAATTCCTTGGATCATTTCTTGTCCTGGTTGAATACCAAACTGTTTTGCTAAGCGTTTTTGAAAGGAAGAGATCATCAGATTCATCAAAAGCAACGTGGCTTTCTTTTCTTTGATCACTTTAAAGATGTCCATGTCTTTCCATTTGTTCCCTGCCTTGATCGCTTGATATCTTTGATCATCCAATTCGACACAAACGGAATCAGGTCTTTCTGCTTCGATCACTGCTTTTACTTGTTCTGCACTTTGCTTGGATACATGCGCTGTTCCAATCAGGATAAATTCTTTTCCATCTAATGTTATTCTTGTAATATTCTCTTCTGACATATTGACCTACTTTCTATCCATTGACAATTTTTTAGAAGGATGAATGAATCAAAAAAATAATCTCTAGCATTATACAATTATGAGGCAAAAAAAAGTAAATTTCAACCAAGATTAATAGTAGCTTAACATTATATTTATACTTTTTTGTTAAATTATAAGGGTAAGGGAACCAGATTAACGACAAAGGGGAGATTGACATGCGTATTGCGATCTTTACCGATACTTATACACCCGAAATAAATGGGGTTGCCCGTACTCTTGATAAATTTACTACCTATCTCACTAGAAATCGTATTACCTTTCAAGTTTTTGCACCAGAAAGCAGTTCTTCTATCCCTACCCTTCCGCAGATTCAGCGTTTTACAAGCCTTCCTTTTTTTCTCTATCCTGAATGTAGGATTACCATTCCCAACCCTATTCAAATGAAGCTTATTTTAGATCAATTTAAACCATCGCTGATTCATGTGGCTACACCTTTTAACTTAGGGTTATATGGAACACACTATGGAAGAAAGCTGAATATCCCAACAGTAGCTTCCTATCATACTCATTTTGATGCTTATCTCCAATATTACCATTTACTCTTTTTACAAAAATGGATTTGGCGATACATGAGATGGTTTCATCAATCTTGTAAAAAAGTATATGTTCCCTCACAGAGCACAAAAGAAAAACTAGTTGAACATCATATCCATCATGACATTGAAATATGGGGCCGTGGAGTTGATCATACCTTTTTTACCCCTGCGAAGCGCTCTAATCGTATACGAGAAAAGTATAACATTAAGGAGAAAAATATTCTGCTGTATGTAGGACGCATTGCTCCAGAAAAAGATATAGATGTTCTTTTTTATGCCTTTCATTCTCTACCTGAAAGTCTAAAAGAAAATTCACATTTATTGATCGTAGGAGATGGTCCCCTGCTTCAAGAGTTAAGGGAGCGACCTCATCCTCAGATTTCTTTTGCCCACTTTGTTGAAGGGCAAGAATTAGCTGAAATCTATGCTTCGAGTGATCTCTTCTTATTCCCTTCATCAACTGAAACATTTGGAAATGTGGTTTTAGAAGCTATGGCTTCAGGATTACCAATCATTGGAGCTCAAGCAGGGGGAGTTCAGCATTTAATTACACATGCTGAAAATGGATTTCTATGTAAGCCCAAAGATGCTCAAAGCTTCGTAGAACATACAAAAATAGTATTAGAGTATGAACAGCTTCGGTTGGTGATGGCAGCAGAAGCGCGTGAGTTCGCTTTAAGCCAATCCTGGGATGAGATATTTGCTAAGCTTATTTCCAGCTATTCTCAGGTGATAGAGCACTCAACACAAAACTTATATAGTGCATAGAATGTTTTCTTTCAAGTCTATTCACATAGAAAAGCCTTCTCCATAGTGGAGAAGGCACTAGTACAAACTAGATGTTTTCCTGCTTTAACCCATCGATAATGTTTTCCTTTTTCACCTTAGAAATTGAGTACAGCATGGCAGCACTCACGATGATAAATACGGCGATAATAGCAAATAGAATACTATTCCAAGGAAGAGCAAACTGATAGTCAAAGCTGTTCATCAACGAAATATGGATCAGGTACATGAACAGATAGCTGAGAGGAAGCCCATAAATGAGAGATTTGACCCCATAAAAAATACTTTCATAATGAATTAATTTGTTGAACCCCTGTGGTGTCATCCCAACCGACTTCAACATGGCGAACTCTCTTTTTCTCAATGAAATGCTGGTTGAGATGGTATTGAATATGTTGGCAATAGAGATCGCTGTGATTAAGACAATAAAACCATAAGTAAAGACTGAAATGATAGTGGAGAGCTGTTCTTCCTGTTGCCTTACCTGATGTACATTCCAAATATGCATGGCTCTTTCTTTCATTTCCTCAATCTGTTGTTGTGTTGCCATAGGGTCCGTACTTTTCAGGAATAAGGTTGTATAGATAATAGGGTTCGTTACATTTTGTGTAAGATGCTCAAAGGTACGTTCCGAAACAATGATGTCCAGTCCTCCAATTTTGTTCGGTAAAATCCCCATTGGGCGCTTTGATGTTAGAGCAGAAATGTCTACACTGCCAAGATGCTCTTCATTCTCTTTTTCGTAGATAGATCAAGAGTTTGTCCTATTCTGGCTTGAATCGCCTTGGTTTCAGTATACTTATCTTGTCTAAGATCTACATAAGAGGCAGTATCAATTACAATAGCGGATAACTTTTCAGGATGATTAAGCTCTTCATAATTAGCACCAGTTTCTTGGGCATAAGCTTTCAAGCTTTCCTCATCCAAACTATGCACTTTAATATAATATGGGTATTTTCCTTCATTCAGTAGTTCTTGATCTTCTTTCAATCTTGACTGTAGTTCTGCTGCGATAAATTCCTCTTCGATCCATGAAGTCGTCATTAGTTCTCTATTGACGGAGGAGTCTGTTACTCCATCAAGAGAGAGGATTGCATTTTTTAGCTTTTGATCTTTATCATCTATTTCATTGCCAAAAAAAACTTGAATATCGAAGTTGATCCCTTTTTGCGACAAGGAGAGAGATTTCTCCAAATTGGTTGAGAAAAAAGATACAACTAAAAATAGGACAATACTGACCACGAGTGAAAAGACAGTAACCACATATCTGCGATTGTTTCTTTTTAAATTTTTTAGCCCGATTTCTGCTTCGATTCCAAATAATTTGCGAACAAGCTTGGATGTTTTCACTGCTTTATTTGTAAGCTTAATATCCTCCGTTTGTCGAATCGCATCAATGGCTGAGATTCGTGATGCTCTTCGTGCAGGAAGATAGGTTGAGATAAAAATAGTTGCGATGGAGACTACACAGGCGCTCAGAATAGATAACGGCGTTACAACAACGACTAATTTTTCCGATATGCGTAACGCATCCTGCAACATTGAATTAATAGACCAAAAGGTGATTCCAATTCCGCTTAAGCCACTAAGTATGCCAATTGGAATGCTAATTAGACCAATCAGAGCCCCTTCGAAAAAGACAGAGTTTCGCTTTTGCTTTTTAGTTGCTCCAACACTTGAAAGCATACCCAAATGCCGAGAGCGCTCGGATACTGAGATGGCAAAGGCATTATAGATCAGGCGACGGAGCCAACCATAATGACTGACATGATGATAGCGCAGAGTGAAAAAAGTGTGAACTGTAATTGGTCATCCTTTATTACTCCATAGAAGCGTAACAAATGATTATTAAATGTGTATGAATTTATATTGTTTTCATTTGCCAATTTTTCCGCATGAGTGAATAATGACTTTTTCACATTCTTCAAGATAACAGAAGCATGAACGGTTTCGTTTGCATCAAGCAAGCTTTCATCAATGTAACTAATCAGCGTATATCCAGGTGACCATGCAGGCTCCCAAGTGGGACGCTCTATAATCCGACTATTGTATAGTTTACGGGCTTCGTATTCACTAACGTTTCAAGTATCTCTCCATTTTTTATTTCTAGTGAGTAGGATTGATTCATTGGATAGTCCATCTCTCCACCATCAGGAAGAGCACGATCCCCTACTTCAAGCTCCAAAACATCGCCAATGTTATACTCTACTTTTCCATTCGTCGCAATATGCTTCGATATTACTACTTCATTGGTGGCTTGTGGCAATCTTCCTTTAGTTAAGACAATAGGAAATTTTTCAAAGCCTAAAGTGTTGTACTCTTTAATAAACAAATAAGGTTTATTCTCGTTCTGTCCTTCTTCTAGGACGGCAAACCCAAGATCTCTAGACAGGACTACACCCTTTGTCTCACTATCGTTTTTTATTGCTTCAATTTGCTCTATATGAATATCTTTGTAGATAACATGCCATTCCCCCTCATCAGCAATGGTTTGCCTCTGAAGTAAATCCATAAAAGAAAAACCAAGGGTGGCGACGGCAGTAATCATGGCTACTGAGATAATCACTCCAATAATGGTCACCAGTGTTCGTCTTTTGTTTTGTTTTAGATGTCTAACGGTGAGTTTATTGACAATATTCATGGACGAATCACCTCGTCCTTAGCAATCCTCCCATCCTCAATGGCAATCACTCGATCTGCTTGCAAGGCGATCCGCTCATCATGAGTAATGACAATAAGAGTCTGGTTAAAGGTTTTATTAAACATCTTTAGAAGATCAATGATTTCGGTGCTATTCTTACTATCTAAATTCCCTGTTGGTTCATCTGCCAGCATAATAGCAGGATGACTGATAAGGCTCTGCCTATAGAAACCCGTTGTTGTTGTCCACCAGAAAGTTGATTCGGCAGGTGGTGAAGCCGGTTTTGTAAGTTTAAGATCTTGACAATATTTTCGAACTGATTTTGATCAACCTTATGCTGATCAAGCAGTAAAGGAAGTGTTATGTTTTCCTCTACTGTTAGCACCGGTATTAGGTTATAGAATTGATAGATTAAGCCGATTTGTCTGCGACGGAAGATAGCAAGTTGCGTTTCATTCAGCTTATAAATGTCTGTGTTATCCACGAGAACTTTTCCGCTGGTGGGTCGATCTACCCCACCTAGCATATGCAGGAGTGTTGATTTGCCTGATCCAGAAGGACCGATAATGGCAACAAACTCTCCTTTTTTTACGGTGAAAGAAACTTGATCTAAGGCGGTTACAGCTGTGTCTCCTTTACCGTAGACTTTAGACAGATTTTCAATTTTGAGTATTTCCATAGTAAACCTCCATGAATTTGATGATAGGTTCAGTATATCTGTCTTGTATGACGTTCAAGTGACTGTAAAATGACAATTTAGTCACTTAGCTTTTCCCCCAATATTAAATAATTTGCTTATAAAATTTCAGGCTAAATTGTGTTCCTCTCCCCTGCTCGCTTTTAACATGCAAAGCCCCTCTTTGGTTCGTAATAATGCTATGAGCCATAGCAAGTCCAATACCTACACTCTCTTCGTATGCATTCTTTCCCTTATAGAAGCGCTTAAAGATATAAGGTAGATCTTCTTTGGGAATCCCTTTTCCGTTATCTGATAGGTTGATTTCAGTAAACAGTGTGTTTTCTGCGAAGGAAATGGTGATTTCTCCTCCTTCAGGCGTATGCTCAACAGCATTTTTCAATATATTAATAAGAGCTTCAGTGGTCCAATTTAGATCCCCCATAAAGGAATCATCGTTCTTTCCTTCCACCCTCAACGTTATCGATTTTATTTCCATCGGGATCAAAAGGGGTTCAATTGCTTTTTGAATTAACTGTTCAACTACAATCTTCTCTCGTTTGAAATGCACAGAACCTGCATCTATTTTGGAGAGTTTAAGTAGTGATGAAACAAGCCATTCGATCCTTTCTAGCTGAATACGTATATTATGAGTGAATTCTGCTCTTTTACCCGCATTTAGCTCTGGATTACGTAACAAATCGACCATAACGAGCATGGATGTTAGAGGGGTTTTGAGTTGATGAGAGATATCTGAGATTGCATTTGTTAGTTGATTTTTCTCTTTTTGGAGAAGTGAGCTATGCTCAGATAGCATCAGAGTGACTTTATAGATGTCGTTTTTCAAAATACTTAGCTCTCCCTCACGATTATCCCGCACATCGAGGCTATAATCACCACTCGTAATCTGGCGTAAATAGCTTGAGAGTTTATTCATTTCGTTGTATCGCCATTTTGTAAAGACAAGGCTGCATCCAATCAACAAAGCGGCTGTGACGAGCAAAAGTAAAGCAGCTTGAAACGAAAACAAAGCAGCAGCAAAAACTGTCGCTACGATTGTAATAAAGCACATGATGAGGATAAATACTTGGATTTCTTTATTGCGAAGCATAGTAGTTACTCACCCACCTTATAGCCTAGTCCTCGAATGGTCTTAATCAGTGTTGGATGTTGAGGATCATCCTCTAATTTTTCTCTGAGCCTCTTAATATAGACCGTTAAAGTATTATCATTGACGAAATCCCCTGCTACATCCCATATCTGTTCCAATAGCTGGTTTCTAGAAAGAACCTGACCCATATGAGTGGCAAAAATCAGAAATAACCGATATTCAAGGGCTGTCATTAAGATTTCTTCCCCGTTCTTGTATACTTTTCCTTCTAGCGTATGAACCCGAATATTCTCTATGTTGATCACGCTTTTTGATTGGAACTGTTTATGGTAACGCCGCAGCACTGAATTGATTCGCGAGAGCAGCTCCCGAATCCGAAAGGGCTTTGTAATATAATCATCGGCCCCCATATCTAGCCCCATTACTACATTAACTTCATCATCAATCGCTGTTAGAAAAATAACAGGAATATCACTTTTTTCTTTGACTAGACGGCACAGGTCATAACCGCTTCCATCAGGCAACGATAAATCAAAGATACATAAAGTTAAATGATTTAGTTCTTCAGCTAGTACCTTTTTTGCCGAATCAACGTCATGGCATAGTATCGTTGTATATTGCTCCTGTTGCAGGGAATATTCAAGCCCAGAGGCAATGGTCTTATCATCTTCTACTAACAAAATTTTCATTATAATTCAACTTCCAATCTTATTATTTATTTTGGTTTCTAGACTATTGGAACTATAGCTTTATTGCTTTTTTTATCGGTTGTTATGTTGATAAAAAAATATTGACAAACTGAAAAAACATATGATAAAATTTATTATTTGCCATTTGATCCTTTTTGTGTTACACTTATTAGGTTACTCTAATAGGGGGTGGGCTTCATGTTTCAAATTGGTGATAGGATTGTTTATCCTATGCATGGTGCTGGCGTAATTGAAGCTATTGAAGAAAAGGAAATACTTGGTCAAAAAAAGAGTTATTTTGTTATAAACCTCAACAACATGCGTTTGATGTTTCCTATGGAATCCAACTTGGGAATTAGACAAGTTGTGGATTCCAATATATTAGAAGATGTGCTTAATTTGTTTCAAGAAGAATCAGATCCAATCCCTAATCCAGCTCTTAGATCTCGAATGTATATGAATAAGATAAAGAGCGGGAATATTTATGAAGGAGTGCAGGTGATCCGCGATTTAATTCGCATGGGTAAAAAAAGAACACTTGCCACTGGAGATAAGATGATGTTGGATAATGCCAAGCAAATCTTTATTAGTGAACTTATGCTTGTAAAAGGAATTGCCCAAGAGCAAGCTGTTCATTTATTAAACGAGGCTATTCACCCTTAAACAATTCATTATTCAACATACAAAGAATCGGGAATTGATACTCTCTCGTTATCTTTACGGCAAGGGCTACATCTGAGGTGTAGCTTTTTTTGTCTTATCATATATCATAACATGAAAAAAACCTAGAGAAGATCTCTAAGTTTTTTACTTGTTCTCTTTAGTTATTCATGTTCAACCATTCATCGTATAGAATCCCCATGATGATCCGGTCATACTTGTTACCGTCCCTTAAAACAGCCGCTCTCATGCTACCTTCAACCTTAAATCCAACTTTCTCATAAGCGCGCATAGCTTGTTTGTTATATTCTGTGACATCTAGTCCTACTCTAAACAGATTTAACTCGTGAAAAGCATATTTTAGAATGAGCTGCAATGCATCTGAGCCATAGCCTTTGTTTTGGTTGTTTCGGTCGCCAATGCCGATAGCTAATATGCAGGCGCGATTATTCCATTCTATGCCGAGCAATGCGACAAATCCTATTAGTTTATCGTCCGTAAGTGATCGAAGTCCAAAGCATATATTGGTATTTGAACCTTCCTGTGATCTACTAAAGTCGTTGAAAGATTCAATGGACTTGAGGACAGCAATGTCGGTATCTACCATTCTAAGATACTCGGCATCTTCATGCCATTTGGCAATGATGACTGTATCATTTGGATAGAATGGTGCAAGTCGTACGTATTTACCATGAAAAAGTTGAGAATTATTTAATGTCATTTGGTTACTCCTTTTATTTACTCGTTTTTTATCACCTCAGTAGTTATAGATAATCTATTTACAACACTCATATTTCATTCTCCTTTTGCTAGTGAATTAACCTAAGCTTACTGTTATGAATGGTGAACAGTCAACAAAATAATTATATATTAACATTATGGTTTGACTTATATATTTTATAAAGAGTGTTGGCTTGAAACAACGAAAAAAGAACATACATTCCCTTGCTCCAGTTTATTTGATATTATATTCTTAGTGCAATTACAAGAACTCTTTGTCATTAAAGGAAGGAATCGAAATGTCCCATAAAACCATTCTTCTTGTAGATATGAATTCATTTTTCGCTAGTGTTCATCAAGCAGAAGATCACTCCATATTAAATAAGCCTGTCATTGTTGGAGGGAATCCTAACAATAAAAACAAAGGGATGGTATTAGCAGCCAGCTATGAAGCTAAAAATAAAGGGATTTATACGACGATGACCATGTATAAGGCTGTAAAAAAGTGTCCAGAAGCCATTGTCGTTACGCCAGACCACCTGTTATATCGTAAATACTCAAAAAAAATAATGGAATTTTTGCGCTTGATTGGTCCAACAGAGGTAGCTAGTATCGATGAAGCTTATGTCGATATTACAGACAGAGTAAAGCAAGGAGCTACCCCTAAATCAATAGGGATGTATATTCAGAAAACACTTTGGAATAAGTTGAAGCTTGGATGTAGTATTGGGTGCAGCAATACGAAAACATCAGCCAAAATGGCAGCTGATATAAAAAAGCCGTTTGGATTTGTTCACTTGGAACGCCAGCAGTTTTGTAGTTTCTTTCATCCTCAACAGTTGAGTAAGCTGCATGGCTGTGGTAAGAAGACAGAAGAAAAGCTAAATAAACATCATATATTAACCATTGGGGATCTAGCAAAAGCAGACCCCCTTCAACTGAAAATGGTCATCGGAATTAGAGGAGAGATGCTTCAGAAGATTGCTTTGGGGATTGGCTCAGACAAAGTAAATGCAGAAAGAGTAAAGGGAGATAAAACGATAGGTAAGGAAAGAACCTTCACTCAGCCTACTGTGGAAATGGACGTTCTTATGAATCTTGCTAGGAATATGATCCATGTTCTATGCGAAAGATTGCAAGAGAAGAAAATAAGAGCTGGTACCATTTCTATCGTCTATAAAATAAAAAGGGACGAAGGAAGCCACTCTAAAAGTATGACCTTACAAGAAGCAACCTCTGACCCCGATCTTATCTATTCTGTTGTGGAAAAATTGTATGATAAACACTTGCATGAAGTCCCACTTTGGTTGTTTGGTGTACGCTTTAGTAACTTTAAGGATAGCCAATATGTGCAACTTAGTTTTTTCTGAGTCAAGAAGCTATTGGCTGGACTATTTAAGTTGAACTATTTAATCGGATATAGAATATCAAAATCAAATGTTTGTATTTCATCAGCAGGGATGTCAAATGGGTTAAACTGTGTAAGTCGATTAGGTTCTAAAGTATAGGAGCCTAGTTCCGTATCTATTTCAAATCCTTCTTTTTCAATCCATTGGTTTAACAGTTGATATCTATTCTCCATTACTTCACGTCCATCACAGAAACAGGAAATCTTGGCATATTTTCTTCGTGGAATGTCTACAACTTCAACATCATAAGGAAGCGTATCGTAAGAATGAACCTTCACTCCAACTCTTAGTTCTAATTGTCCATCTGGTCGTTGCATCCTTTCATGATTGTAGAAGACAAAACCTGTATCCTGATCTATTTTCCACTCATGGTTCGAATTGAGCTTCTCTTGTAATATACCCCAAGATTTTCGCACGGCTTTGCCTAATTCAAACTGATGCATACTCCCTACTGCTTTTACAGCTATCATTGTAAATCCCTCTAAAGTTACCACTTCGGGTGTAGGGTCTTTCTTCTCACCTACCTCCCTATGTTTTTCTTGTAGCACTTTTAATGCATTGGGGGCGGATTGCGGCTTATACCCTTCAGTATGTGTCCTATCATGACGTGAATGATTTGGTTGAGCAGTCATGAAATCAACTCCTTTCTATTGACTGTACTATTACTGGAATGTAACAGGTAACCTTGATTTCCTCTTCTGACAAGAGAGTGTTTGTTGTATGATAGGCAGCAAACCATTGTCGCTCTTCATCAAATAGATAAATCCCTTGATAGATGATCCAACGATGCATCAGCTCCAGAACACCGCTTAGTGAACCATATGCTTTGGTTTCTAAACAAGCGTACTCTCCACCGCCTAATGTTTTTATCTTCATATTAGGATCTGTGGTTTCCAGCTTCTGTGGAGTAGAAATTCCGTATTCATGCCAATGATCGTGATTATCTTCATTCCCATATTGATAAGACACATATAGCTTCGTATATTCTTGATCTATTGAGAAAGTTTCTACTTCTAGCCACTGGGATAAGTATTGGTCTGCTCTCTCCTCTGCCTCTGGTCCATAAGCTCGGTAATAGGTGAAGAAAAACGGTTCAACATGCATTATTTTAATCATTTCTGGTTTTATTTTACGTTCGATGGGTAGGTATTGCTTCATTCGAACGATTTGATTGTTATAGGTGACAAACTCTTCTACATAGGGCTGCTTTCTTTTTTGAAAGACGCTCTTTGGCAACCAATCGGAGAGCAATCTATTCCAGGATGAGATAACGGTTTTATCAGAATCGCTGGTGGTTACCCCGATGGCATATAGCCCGCCAGGAAATGTTGTTGTTTCCAATGGCTTAGGAATGGAATCGTGTTCTACATCTTCGGAAATAGGCACAAGAATCATGTATTCAAAAAATGGGTCAACTGCATCATTCGTTGCCTCTGAATCCATATTATACCCGAAATATCTTGGGTTGTCGGACATAAAGCCCTGTTCAGATAACAGCTTCATGATCTTCTGTAATGCCTCTCTTTCCAAACCTTCGCTTTTGCTTGCTCGATGCTTGTATCTAAGTACCTTCATGGGTGCTATATTCATGACTTTTACATCAGGAAAACGTTCGGAAAGCTCTTTATTTTCCAGATAATAGACCCTTTCAAATAAATTCATTCGTTCAAAGCAGTAGAACCATTCTGTTTTTCTATATTCACCTGGTGTCATTCTGACTAATTTTTTGAATGTTTTTGATAATGATGAATGCGACTCAAAGCCAACCTCTAAGGCAATCTCTAGAATGGATCGTTTGGAATTTTTGAGATGCTCAGCTGCTAAACTAATTCTTCTTTTTCGTATGTATTCTTTAATGGGGTGTCCTGTAAGGGAATAAAAGACTCGATATAGATGTGGGACTGACATAGAGGCGACATGTGCAATCTCATGGAGGTCAAATTGAATAGATAGATCGCTTTCGATGTAATCGATCGCTTTTTGAATACTTGCAATGTAATTCATGATTGACACATCATCAATAAATTCCCATCAGGATCTTTAAAGGCAAACCAGTGGTTGTCTTTGATTTCTGTTACCAATTCAGCTCCAATACTCTTCATAAATTGATAGGCTGCGGGAAGATCATCTGTGTGAAACATGAAGGCTGGCGTCTGATAGGCTGGAGGTCCCTCTGATGTGTTGCCTCCCCACATGGGCATTTCATCTAAGACAAGATTAATTCCATCTAAGGGGAGTGTAACTAAATGTCCAAACTGAATTTCACCATCATTAGGTAGACCTAGCAATTGACAATACCATTCCTGAGCTTCTTTGATCCGGCGAACAGGGATGAAAATCCCGCTTACTTTATTTTTTACCGGGCTTGTTTTCATTTTTTCGTTCATTTCTTTTCCCGTCCTTTCTTCTTCTCCTGTTTTTCCCTGTAAAACTTTAAAAGCTCTTGGTAAACTCACGGGCTTATACCCTTTTGAATTAAACAATGGATAAATATCTTCTTTTCTTGAATGGCTCACGTAAGATCTCCCCCTTTTCGATTTCATTATAGCAAATCATTATTCTTCATTTGTGTCCGTTTTTATCAAGTCATTTTTTAGCTGATTCTTAATCTCTAGGTATAGTTGTATCTCATTGATTAGATGGAAGAGCCTTGCTCTTGTTTCAAATTCAGCTCTGGTTTGAGGTAATTCTAGTTGATTTATTTCCATTCTTTTCTCATGTAATTTGTGAAGCTGGGTTTCTGCCGTATTCCCCCAATGAACGCTTTCGCTCAATTGGTATAGAAAATCAGCAAATAGCTTTCTCTGAGGTACTTCCTGTTGGAGATTTGACACGATGGGCAGCATGCGCTCTAATATTTCATAGTGTCTTTCCCTCATTTCGAAGTAGGAATAAAATTTATCTCTCTTTCGCAGGAGATGATTTTCTACATTTCGGATCGCAATACTTTTTGCCTCATTAATGAATTGCTCTAATTCTAATAACTCGCTTCCAGTCCAGCCCTGGTCCCCTTTTTCAATGTATGTAGCATATTCATATAAGATTTTCTTAATTTTTTCTTCTATCTTAGAACGATATGTTTCTAGGTCATTTTTTAGCTCAGGCATATAACTATTAATAAGTAGAGCAACCCCGATCCCTACAATGATCAGGAGTAATTCATTCATGATCACAGCGGTATTGAATTCTCCTAAAACAAAAACATGCAATATAATAACGGAGCTAGTGACAAACCCGCTTTGAATATTGAAATAAATTAATAAGGGAATAAAAAATAAAATGAAAAGAGAGATGACGATAATATGGTATCCGAGTACTTCGAAGGCAAATCCCGATAAGAATAAGCCTAATATACTGGCAATGAATCGAGTTGTAGCTACATGAAGGGATCTTTTTTTAGTAGTTTCTATGCTAAGAATGGCCAAAATTCCAGCATTAACATAAAACTCTAAATGTAAAAGTTGAGCGAGCCAAATAGCAAGCCCTGCCCCCACTGCTGTTTTTAATGTACGAATACCGATTTTCATTCCCTCTACTCCTTTAGAATAGGTATTTCTTCTTTCACTATCCTTAGTATATCCTTCTCTCTCTATTGTACATCTCCCTACTCATTAATTTCTATGGTTTTGAGATGAAATATCACGTGAGAAAAAATGATCAGAGCAGTTCGATATTTGACTATTCAAAAAAAACCAGATCCCCAAAAAGGGAACTGGTTTGAAACCGTATCTATATGATAAATTTAACTATTTTGTAATAGTGATGGTACTTGTTTTACTATCCCAATTAATTTCTGCATTCAAGGTTTCAGCTACAAATCGAATCGGTACCAATGTTCTGCTATTGTTAATAATAGGAGGTTGATCTAGTTCTACTTTCTTTCCATTGACAGTAGCAGTTCTGGAGCCTATTACTAGCTCAATGGATGTATCTTCTGTAGTCGCTGTAATTAAGGATAACTTAGGGTCCCATTTAACATCTGCTCCTAGTAATTCAAATACTGCTCTCATAGGTAGTAATGTTCTTCCATTCCTGATCATGGGTTCAGTGTCAAAGGTAACCTCGTCCCCATTAAAGGTAACTTTAATGCTGCTTGTTACTTTAGGCTGAGTGGTTGGTGTTTTTTCTTCACTTAATGGAATTTTTTTCGTTTCCCCTTTTACATTTGTGTATTCAATATAAGTAGAAGCAACATTTAGCATTTTGTCCTTAGATAGGTCATCTATCTTTGTAGCATTTTGTCCGTTTGTTTTTATTTTGTATAAGACATAGACTTCTGAAGAGTTGTCGTATGCTGAATAATAGATCCACTCTGTAGTAATCTTTACAACAAAGGCATGTCCATTAAAATTAGCTGTTCCTTTTAAATTGAATTCTCCACTACCATCTAGTTTCATCATATAAGATGAATAGTTAGCCTCGAGATCCCCCGCGTAGAAAATAATCCAACCATCTTTTATACTCCAAAGAGTATCGTAAAATACCATTCCGTCTGTTAATTTCTTTTTGTTTTTTCCGTTACTATCCATTTTATAAATTCTATCATTATCTGTTGAGTTAATATAGTATACGGTGTCCCCATGAATAATGATTGATTTTATAGAATCCTCAGAAATAGTCGTTTTATTTGATCCATCAAGATTCATTTTAATCATCTTACCAGGATTGATCATTTGTGTACCATCTTGTTTGATAGAGCCAGCTACCCCATAGAAAATATGATTTTTGGAGATATCAAATGAGGTAATCAGGTCATTACCTGATAGTTTTTCTCTGCCTGTTCCATCAATTTTAACCCTATACATTTGACCTACTTGCATAGCAAATGTATGGCCTTCGTATCCATCGATGTACATATAATAAACCCAGTCTCCCTGTACTTTGAAGGTAGTCATCATATCATTGACGATCACTTCTTTGGTATTTGCGATTTTATCCACTCTATATAAAGTTCCACCCTTTTCATAGTCGTACTCATAACCTACCCAGTACTTATCTGATAATGAAGTAGTTGCTTGTACCATTGATGAAAACATAGAGAATACAAGAAATAAGATGATAATTAGCCTTACGCTTTTTTTCATTTTTGCCCCTCCTATAATGTTAATCATTTTTGTAGACATACTACTATCTGGGAGAAATGTATCATTGGCGTCGTAGTAGTTTTGTCACAAATAGACATATAGGACTTATAGTACTTTAATGTTTCAGAGAAATCAAGCGTTTCAAAAAAAGCCGAGCGAATTCTTGACAACGTAGATGGTCTTGAGGTTGAGGGTGTAACTCTACCTTTAAGGTGACAGCAAGAGTAGTACGAACAAATAACATATCTCGAAAATGATCAACTGCCCCGCAAAAATGGGGATAAAAGCTGTCTCCGGTCCCAAATACCCCAGTGGTCAGATGCTTCAGATTCCTTGCTTCAAGTTCTGCATAGAGAGCGTCCATTTCTTTGGGGATCTCACCATTGCCCCACGTATAGCTTCCTATAATGAGCCCGTCATAATAGTCTAGTGTAGAAAGAGAGAATTCATCGATCGTGAAAATAGTAACAGAAAGAGAGAAAGCCCTAAAGGAATCATAGATAAGATAACTTAGGGCTTCGGTGTTCCTCGTTTTTGAGGTGTAGATGATAGCAACGTTCATTTATAATTCATCGAACCCGTTTGAATGGGTTACTTTAGAATATGTTCTTGACTTCTGCTCGAAGAAATCTGACTTGGTTTCATTCATCATCTCATCACTAAAGACTTGTATCCAGGGCATAGGATTTATTTGTTCTTCATAGTGGTTTTCTAGACCAAGCTGACGCAAGCGCTTATTGGCTAAGTATTCGACGTAAGCATCATATTCTTCTAAGTCTATTCCCTCAATGTCTTTTAAGATATGATGAGCCCACTCTTTTTCTAGTTCAACTGCACGACTCAACGTAGAATAAATATATTGGATGTTTTCTTTTGTGTTAAGCTCTGGATTTTCATCTAAGAGAATCCTAATAAATTGAGAAACAAAATAAGCGTGTTGCATTTCATCGCGTTGAATATAGCTAATCATTGTACTGGTCTTGACCATTTTCTGCTGACGAGCAAGATGGTAGAAGAAAGCAAAACCAGCATAAAAGTAGATTCCTTCCAATATGATAGAATTAACTCCCAAATAAAACAGATTTTGCGGTGTAGGATTTCTGCAAAAGGAATCGTAAGCTTCTAAAATTAGTTCATTCCGTTTTTGTACCAGCGGATCATTTTTTGCTTCATTAAATCGCATGATTTGTTCGCTAAGAGGAACAAGAGAACTTAGTACATAAGAATAGGATTCGTTATGCACAGCTTCCTGTTGGGCAATAACGGCAAATATAGCTTTAAAACTAGAATCAGTGACATAGTCCATGACCTGTGTCATGGTTGGCGTTTGCAGACTATCTAATGAAGCGAGCTGTGTATTAATACGCAAGAAGACATCCTTTTCTTTTGCCGTCAATTGATCCCATTGTTTAATGTCGTCCTGCATGTTAATTTCTTGAGCCTTCCAGAAATTTGAAAGCAACACATGGTAAAAATCATACATTTGTGGATAAGCAATATCATTCCAATTTAAGATTCCTGATGAATGTCCATTAATGATCCCCGTTGATTTATTAGGATACGAAGGGTTTAATAATTTTATTTTAGCCATTGGTTTATTTGTATTCACTTTCAACACTCCATATCTATTTCATTTTCTTACATTCGTCTTCGTTCTCTTAGCTATGACAAGCCTGACACTCTTTGATCTCCGATTGTGATGTGCTTCGAACATAGTAGGTTGTTTTACATTTTTGTTTCCATGCTTCTAGATGAAGGTTTAAGAGTTCTTTCGCTTTAATATCATGGCGTACATAGAGGTTGAAGCTGATCGCTTGGTCAATATGGCGCTGACGAGCAGCGTTTTGTCGGATGCTCCAGACCTGATCTAGTTCATGGCGCACCTTTCGATAAAATGGATACGTTATATGGGTTAAATCAGGAGCTGTTACTTTGAATTTAAAATTTTTCTTTTCTTCTGCGTATTCAACTGCAAATAATGGATCAATGCCATCAGTTGAACCCCCTATTTTTGCCGTAGACGAATTGGGAGCAACGGCCATCATCCATCCATTTCTAACTCCCCACTTCTGTATACCTTCTAATAATTCCTGCCAACGATCGGATTCATATCCTTTGCGTTTAAAATACTCCCCTGTCTGCCACTCAGACCCTTCAAAGTGAGAATAGGCTCCTTTTTCCTTTGCCAGCTCCATCGATGATTTGATCGTATAGTAAGCAATAGATTCATATAATTCATCGGCATAGTTTACCGCTTCTTCAGACTCCCAGTCCATTCCTTGGGTTGCCAGTAGGTGATGCCAGCCAAACGTCCCTAATCCAACGGCTCTATACTTTTGGTTCGTGATCTGTGCTTGTCCTACGGAAATGGTATTAAGATCAATCACATTATCTAACATTCTCATTTGAATGGAGATAAGTCGTTCTAACACATTGGCTTTGGTCGCATTAGGTAAATGAATCGATGATAAATTACAAACAACAAAATCTCCAGGCTTACGGACCATGACAATATGTCCTTCATCATTTATATACTCCTTCATGATTTGTGAAGGCGACATATTTTGAGCGATTTCAGTGCACAGATTACTGCAATAAATAGACGTACGCCCTTTTCCCTTTAGGTGCTTATTAGGGTTTTGTCGATTTACTTCATCTCTATAGAACATATACGGCGTTCCTGTTTCTAATTGAGCGACCATGATTCGCTTCATAATATCCATTGCCCGATAGGTTTTACGTGGAAGCATAGGATGTTTTACGGCTTCCTCATATTTTTCAGTAAAATATTTCTGATCTGTTTCATCATAAAAATCTTCTAATCCTAGAGGATTTCCTTCTTCGTCCCTCCAACCCATGATTTGCTTGACCTGATGAGGACAAAAAGTATGCCAATCACCTATACTTATTCCTTGTTCATCTACCTCTTCTAATTTTTGCATAAACAGGTCAGGAACAGTTACTCCTGTAAAAATGTCATGAGCTTTGCGTCGCTCATCTCCATTATTGGTTTTTAAATCAAGAAATCCATTCATAATATCCTTATGGAATAGATCAAGATAGACAGCAATTGCTCCTTGACGTTGTCCTAATTGATCAACACTTACAGCTGTGTCATTAATTAATCGAATCCAAGGAACGACACCAGATGAGTTTTCTTTAAATTTTTTAATATCGGAACCTAGGGCACGTACTTTACCGTAGTAAACTCCAATTCCTCCGCCATCTTTACTTAATCTAGCAATGTCCCAATTATTTAGATAGATCCCATCAAGTGAATCCTCTACAGTATCAATAAAGCAAGAGGATAATTGACCAAAGCTCTTCCCAGCATTAGAAAGCGTTGGAGTGGCTACGGTCATATATAGATGGCTAAGTGCCCAGTATACCTCTCTGACAAGATCAAGTCGTTTTTCTCTATTTTCTTGTATCATTAAGCTCATCGCAATAATCATAAAACGCTCTTGTGGAAGCTCATAAAGCTGCTTGTCATGATCCTTAGCCAAATAGCGGTCTGCGAGCAGGAACAAGCCAATAAAATTAAATAAATGGTCACGTTCAGGAACAATCTCTTGTTCTAGTTCCTTAATTTCTTCCTGTGTATAGGACTTTAACAAATGGCTAGAGTAGATCCCTTTATCCGTTAAAGTCTGAATAAGATGAAAAAAATCTCCGTATTTTTGAATATGGGAATATCCACGACGTTCAGCTACCTTTGTGTATAGATCCTGTAGGTAGAGTTTAGCTGCTAAAAATGTCCAATTAGGCTCGTCAATAGCAATTCGATTTAACGAATAGAATAAAGCTTGTTGGTTAGCTTCGATCTCGGAGACATCTAAATGTTCGATCCGCTTGATTAACTCAGTGGCATCAATACCGTATTGAGCAGACACCTCATTTATAATATCTATAACGCTAGATAATTCTGATTTTAGTTGTGTATTCATCTTGATCTCCTTTCAAGCTATCCAGTTCTTTTTTCATCGTTCTTTCTTATAGCAATCGACACCAAATTTCTATATGGATAAGTAGACTTCTATCAGATGGACGTGATAAATAAAAAAACTCTTCCTAACGGAAGAGTTTTTAACCATAAAACGGCACAAAAAGTATGTAAAAAACATCATTTTCCTGCACCGTTTCAGATTCTCATCCCCCGAAGAAATGAAACTTTCGGAAAAACAGGCAGGTCTCCTGACTTGTGCATCTATTTACTCTGAGCCTTCCCATATAAGCACCGTTTAAGTTACTTATACAGTGGTATTCTCATTTCATCCACACTTACAGTTGCGGGGACAGTTCTGGATTTTCACCAGATTCCCTATTAAGTCTAATTTGACACCCATTATTCCAAGGTTATCCATATTTAGTTGTTATTAAGCTCGTAATCACTATATGTTGTTTATATTAGCTGAAATGAGCATAGATTTCAAGAATGATTTTTGCATATTTTAATTCTACTTCAACTTTACTTGAGTTATTTTACATCTAATTTGTTTGTTAGCATGTAAATTTCTTCTGCTCCGGGTTTCCAATTGGTTACTCTATCGTTGATTCCGACTATGATATGTGGAAAGACAATATAGGAATGGAGGACTTTGTCACGCATCATATCAACCGCTTCTTTCTTTAACTTGATTCTTTGTTCCTTGTCACTTGTTTTATTAATCTCCTCAACCAGTGTGTTCAATTCTGGAAGATTGATTTGTCCAAGATTAAGTGTTCCTTCAGGTAAGAAGGCGACATTAAAGAAGTATCCGCCGTCTCCACGTGGTGCTGTTAGATTACTGTATGTAACCATATCCCATTCATCGAGATGTTCATTCAAATAACTATCCACATTTTCTACTGTCATGATTTCGAGATTGACTCCAATTCTAGCCGCTTCTGCTTGCAAATATTGAGCAATAAGAGGAAGCTCGGGACGTACTGCATAGGTAACTAATTTGAAAGACAGGACTTTCCCCTCTTTTTCCATCTTGCCAGAATTGTTTACTATGTATCCAGCCTTTTCTAACAAGCTTTTAGCGTGTTCTGGATCAAATGCGGTATATGAATCTTGGCTAGCAAAAGATAGATTTGAAGGAAAAGGACCATTTGCCGGTGTTGCATGTCCATCCATTATCGTAGAGGCAATCACAGGTCGATTGATAAGCGCATCTATTGCTTTACGGACGTTGACATCTTGCATCTCAGGTTTCTTTGAGTTGAATAGTACAAAATGGACACGTAAACTAGGGATGGATTCCCAGTGCAATTGTTCATTATTTGAGATAGATTGTAAGCTTTCTACGGGAATATGATAGGCAATATCTGCATCTTTTGCTTGTAGGGCAAGTGCACGTACATTCCCATCTGTATTAAATTTAAAAGTAGCTCTATCTAATTTAGCAGGACCATCCCAATATTGATTAAAACGCTCCACATGTACCTCGACATCTTGTGTGTAAGAGGTTACCTTAAAAGGTCCTGTCCCTATTGGGGCTTGATCAATCTTGTCTGAATCTACTTGTGCTATGGATGAATGGGTATGCACTAGCTCTGACAAAAAGGCAGGATTTGCATCTAGTGTCTTAAAAGTTATTTCTAAGCCTTCCGCTTCCATCTTCTCTATTTTCAATAAACTTTGCAATGCCTTGCTTACTTCTAAAGCACGTTCAAATGAACGCTTAACTGCCTCGGCATCCATGGTTGAACCGTCATGAAACAATACATTTTCTCGCAGCTTAAAAATCCAAGTTTTCTCATCCTCTTGTTGCCAGCTTTCAGCAAGCCATGGTTGAATTTGTAGGTTTTCATCTACTCTTACTAACGTTTCTGTAATTCCAGCGCGAACTGGAATCCATTCAAGATGTGGATCTAAACTTGCTGGTACAATCCCATACAATAGCGTAATCGATTTTTCTTTCCTTTCTGGATTGAGTGTTTCCTCTTCAGGCTGCTCGTGAGAAATCGTTTCATTTTCTGAAGTTGAGCAAGCAACGGCAATGAAATTAAATAACAAAATGATCAAAGTACTGAATAACAAGGCTTTTTTGACATAGTAATCCTCCAAAAATAGAAATAATAATTAGTATATTCTTTCCTTTGCAGGTTCACTATGACTCATTAGAGCTATTCTTGTGAAGAAATAGTGAAAGATTTGGTATTATTTACTCAAATCCCGTTTTCATCCCCTTATTGCTCAAGTACGTAGTGATCTAACAAATGTTCAACTTGAAATCCAGCTCTTACATATAAACGGATCGCCTGCTCGTTTTTAGCACTTACACAGAGCGAGATCTCATCAAGGCCTATTTGGTAAAAAAGAAAATGTAGGGCAGTTCTTACTAACGATGTTCCTGCTCCTTTCCTTCTTGCGTTTGTTGCAACGGCTATAAACTCAATGCTTCCTTCCTTACATTCACGATTTCCTTCTACATAGACATATCCTATTAAATTCCTTGCTTCAGTTAAAATAAACAATCTACGCTGATCATTGATCCGTTCTATTATATTAGGACCGTTATAATATGTGTTAGGAAAAGATGATTCATGTAGTTCAACAAAAGCATCGTAATAGTTTAATGAAAATTCCTGGATACAGTGATTTAATTCATGCTTATATACAGAATGATTGGCTTTGAGAATAGCGTGTTTATCTTTTTCCTTTGCATGAAGTTGGTTCATGAACTGTTTAGCGTATTGATGTTTTTCATTATAGAATCCGTGATAAGTGTGAACATGTATTTCTTGTTTAGCTATAGCGGCAGCCCATAGCGTATGAGCTATATCGATCCAATTTGGTTGATTTGGATCAATGAAAGGTCCCCAAATTTCTGCACTTTTTTGCTCGGTATCGATATCCAGACCTAAAGCTGCGATGATTTCGTTGTTTTCATAAATGACAGTAAAAGATGTTTCTAGATCTAGGTCAGAAAAATCATGTAGTAAGGTATTCATGATCTCTTCTTCTCTAGCCCCGCAATATCCAACATGATTCTCTTTTTTCTGATTCAACTGTGCAATGAATGTAGATAGAGAGCTCACATTAAGCATTTTACTCTCCCCTTGTATAATAAGTAGACTTCCAACAGATGGAGTCTTACCGACGATTAGAACGAGATAAAAAACAGACCTCACTAAAACATGAGGTCTGAGTTGCAAGATTATTCTCCTAAATCAACATTATGATATACTTGTTGAACATCCTCTAAGTCTTCTAAGGCATCAATTAACTTCTCAAATTGTGCCTGAGCCTCTTCGGGTAGGGTTAGATCGTTTTGTGCGAGCATGGTTAATTCTGCGACAGTGAAGTCTGTAATTCCTACATTTTTGAAGGCTTCTTGTACTGCATGGAATTGCTCTGGATCAGCATAGACAATAACACCCTCATCTTCTTCTAGGATATCACGTACATCGACATCTGCTTCCATTAAAAGCTCGAGAACCTCTTCAGCCGTCTTGCCTTCAATTCCAATCACAGCGGTTGAATCAAACATATAGGCTACAGAACCACTTACTCCCATATTTCCTCCATTTTTTGTGAAGGCTGAACGTACTTCTGCTGCTGTGCGGTTTACATTATTGGTTAGTGCATCGACTATTACCATTGAACCATTAGGGCCGAATCCTTCGTAACGGAGCTCATCATAGTTTTCTTCAACCCCACCCTTTGCCTTCTCAAGTGCTCGATCTACAATCGTTTTTGGTACACTGTAGGTTTTCGCACGTTCAAGAACCACTTTTAAAGCGCGGTTTGATTCTGGATCTGGTTCTCCCTGCTTTGCAGCAACATAAATTTCGCGTCCAAATTTAGCATAAATACGACTCGTATTTTTATCTTTTGACGCTTTTTTTTCTTTAATATTATTCCATTTACGACCCATTTGTCCCACTCGCTTTCAACTTTATATCTATAGAAAATGACTAACTCATATTATACATCAAGTGTATCATTTTTTGCGAGTGTCTAATAAAGTTGTTGTTGGATTGGTAGCTTTCACATTTTTGTTGAAAAATTCGAGCAGGATCTCGTTAATCTCATCTAATAAATGGGGGTTGCGTTCTGTCAGCAGAGGTGAGTATAGCATGATATCTGAATAACTATCGTGATCTGCTTCCTCTAAAACGACAAGCTGCCCGCCGTTCTTGAGTACACCTTGAGTTCGTTTCTTATCTTCTTCTATTAATTCGATCATGTCCTGTGGTAACTCTTCCGGAGGAACACCCGCATCAGCTTCCTCAGAACCTCTCATGAATAGAAAAGGATTATTTAAGCCGTTTTCAATGGGAGTTCCAAATAAGAACCCATCCATATTAACTCCTGCGTCAAGTTTAGCATGATGGTGCATGATTTGAGCGACTACTGCGCCACCTAAAGAGTGACCAAGCATTCCTATTCTAGATGTATCTAGTTTACCAGTCATGATATGATGAGGGTCGTTTTCAGCTAATTTGTGAATATTTTCGATAGCTAGTAAGGCATCTCCAATCCAAACCTTGATTTCTTCATCGATGTCCATATCTAAATCAATCTCTACCTGACCTTCTGACATCATTCCATCGGGAAATACTGTCGGCAGGTCCGTGTAGTATGTGTGGTCTATACTGAATACAATATAGCCGTGACTCGCCAAATTTTCTATCATACTTGAGTACATGAAATGAGATAGGCCATACCCTGGGGACATAATTAAAACAGGATACTGTTCTTCTTCATTGGAGATGGGTATATTTGTATATGAGTAATTTTTAGCCTTTTCTAATGACTGTACTAAGATTCGATCTTTTAGCGACGTTTCATTTTTTCGAATTTGCTTGATCACATCAGTTTCATAAGCATAAGGTGCTTTTACAGCGTCTTCTGTTAGCTCGGCTGGGTACCAGGCACGCACCATAATCTGACGTAGGTCGTTTGGATCTGAAGTGAATGTTTCCTTTCTTTCTGGATCAACCCAATGATAGTCTACCGTACCAACTGCATAGGGACCAGTTGGTTCCTTTAGCTTGACAATTGGGAATAAATAAAAGGTGACAAAAAATACAGCAGCAATGCTAAGAGTACCTAGGATACCGACAGTCATTCTTTTCCACATTTTAGAATTTTCACCTGAGCTTAACTGACTATATCGATAGTGTGAATAGATGTAGCTTATTGCAGTTATTGCAAACAATAAGTATGCAGGAATCATCTGAATTCTGTAGCCTTCCATTATGAAATGGAGAATCAAGACGATACCAGCTATGGGAATAAGACGAATTATTTTTGTTCTACTTACGATTGAGCCAAAAACATAGTTGTAAATCAACACTGTTGTCAATGCAAATAAAATAATCTCTAGTAATGTCATTTTATCTCTCTCCTCTTTCTTTTTGTTAAATGTTCAAGTTAAAACTCATGTTTTCTTCATGCTTAGTCAAACTTTTTTGACGGGTGGGAAATTGTGGTACGGCACTATGAATGTTCCCAACCGATCGTCATTTCTAAACCACTTTTTTAAAAAAAATAAAAACATCACCACCCATTATTATGTAGTAATGGGTGATGATGCATACAACAAAAAAGCTGCTCAGCTACGTCATCATAGCTATTGAGGTCATTTATTCTGCTCCTCTGAGAACTGGAATAGCTGTCTCAATTTGGTTTCATTTATGACTACATCAGCAAGAGTGTATTGATCTAAAACGCTAAAATAAGCTTGTAATGCATCATATAAGATATGTTTTAAGCGGCAGCTCGAACTAATAATACAAGCATTCTTATCAGAATCGAAGCATTCAGCAAGATAGAAATCTTCCTCCGTATTTCGAATGACCTGTCCTATGGAAATGTCCATTGGCTTTAAGGCAAGCCGAATTCCACCTTGCCTCCCTCTTATTGTTTCAATGTATCCTAGTTTTCCCAATCCATAGATTACTTTCATTAAATGATTCTTTGAGATGCTGTAGCTTTCTGCAATTTCTTGAATACTAACGAGACGGTTGCTTTCTTGAGCGGCTAAATAAATGAGTACTCTTAGTGAATAATCAGTATATAATGTTAAACGCATCTCCTATACCTCTTTCAATTGCTTAGGATCTTGCCTCTATTCTATCATATTTTTTGCCTCCCCAAAAAAGAAAGCAAATGATTCGTTTTGTCAATGATATTTAGCACAATTGTGACATCTTTATTAAAGATGCATTTTACATATTGCTTTCAGTGAAAAATTGGGTCTACAATAAAGTAGTATTTAAAATACCACTTTTAATATCAGTACGAGAATATCTAGTGCTGAATTTAAACAGCTTATGGAGGTTATTATTATGCTGAGCGCTCAAACGATTAAAGTGATCAAGTCAACTGTTCCAGTATTGGAAGTTCACGGTCAAGCTATTACAAAACGATTTTATGAAATGATGTTTTCGAACCACCCCGAACTCTTGAATATTTTTAATCATGCCCATCAAAAACAAGGTAGACAACAAACGGCACTTGCTAATTCGGTCTATGCAGCAGCCAAACATATTGATGAATTAGAAAAAATTCTGCCAGTAGTAAAACAAATTGGTCATAAACATCGAAGCCTTGGAGTTAAAGCGGAACACTATCCGATTGTTGGAGAACATTTATTAATGGCGATTAAGGATGTATTAGGAGATGCCGCTACAGAAGAGATTATTCAGGCTTGGGCTGAGGCTTATGGTGTTATAGCTCAAGTGTTTATTGATGTAGAAAAAGAAATGTATGAAGAAACTGAACATCAAGAAGGGGGCTGGGCTGAATTTCGTACTTTTTTTGTCGATAAGAAGGTACAAGAAAGCAAGGTAATTACTTCCTTTTATCTCAAGCCTCGGGATGGTCAGATGGTTTCTTCTTTTCTTCCTGGTCAATATATTAGTGTGAAAATCAAAGATTCTAACGATGAGTACACACACATTCGTCAATATAGTTTATCTGACTCTCCTGGTAAATCCCATTATCGTATTAGTGTAAAACGTGAGCAGGGGAAGGATCTTCCAGATGGTAAAGTATCTAATTATTTGCATGATCAAATAAATGAAGGAGATACCTTAGAGATAAGTGCCCCAGCCGGTGATTTTACATTAGATATGAGTAGTCGTTTGCCTGTTGTTCTTATAAGTGGTGGAGTGGGTATTACTCCTATGATGAGTATGTTGCAGACACTAGTAGAAAGTCAATCTGAACGCGAAGTTACATTTATTCATGCTGCGATTAATGGAGATTACCATGCTATGAGGGATGATGTGGAAAACCTGGCCGTTGATCATAAAAATGTGAAATCCTTCTTCTGTTATGAGGCACCAACGGAAAAGGATCGTGTGGATGGAAAATTCGATAAGGAGGGGTATATTGATCTTGCTTGGCTGAAGGAAATTCTACCATCAAATGAAGCAGATTTTTATTTCTGTGGTCCGCTTCCATTCATGAAAGCCATTCGTCAAGCTTTGCTTGATTGGAACGTGCCTCAAGAAAACATTCATTTTGAGTTTTTTGGACCTGCTGTCGATTTGGATCAGGCTTAACTTTCACAGCGAAACCGAAACGAAAGACGATTCGCCATAAAGGATCGAAACCCCACCTATTTTCTGATAACAGGTGGGGTTTTGATGTTAAAAAGAGTTAGTTGCTTTCAGAGATCTCTCCGATTGCTTTCATATAATCGTATCGTTGGGTGATGTCGTTCATAATTTCAGTGGTTAATTGATCTGAATGAACACCATAAATGAAATCTGAGAGATAGAATGCTGCATCTTGATTTTTTTGATTGGCAAACCGGAAGGGTAAAATGGCTCTTTTATAACCGCCATAACGAGCTAACTCAGGGAATCCCCAAACCTCTTTAATAATCTCTGCCATTCCCTCCGCTATTTGTAGCAAATTGTCCTCTGTAATGACAAGAACATAATCCGTTGTTCTCATAAAATCTCGCAGATCAACTTCTCGCGTATCGTAGGCTTGAAACTCTTCTAATATAGCAGAAGAATCTACTGTTTTTCCAAAATACTTTGTATAAAGTTCAGGATATTTAATAATAGCTAAAGTTCCAAGATAATTGTCACCGTAATGATATTTTGAACTTGAATTTGGATAGTCTTCATTTACAAACGAGTGGTATCTAAAGGTAATATCTGGATTAATAGTTGGATAAAATTCTAGAATGTCGAAGCCGTCTTCATTTTTTCCTACCACTTTTGAAAAGGTAAATTCGATACCATAGATAGACTTGAGTAAATCTTTTGTCTTATTTTGATAGGTTTCTCCTGATTTTGGCTTGCTATCCATACATCCAGCGAGAAGAAGTAACAATGAAAGACTTAAGCATACTAAGAAGTTATTCTTTTTCATCATTGCGCTTCCTTTCTTGACTCTCATACTCTCTTCTAAGCTTGCTATATACTTCATAAGAATCGTAAGGTAATTTACCAGCTAATTCAAAAGTATAATGATAGATATAAGTACTTTGTTCAAATTGAATAGGGATCACAAAACGATCTCCTAACATACCAAAGCTTGTTTTCGGCGGTTTATATTCATAAAGCTCACAAATGATGTTAAAAAGGCTTTGAGATAGAGGGATAAGATCATCTTCTGTAATATTTGCGATTAAATAAGGGTTGTCCCTTGCCTTATCATATTTAGTAAGAACACTGAATCCGACTGCCTTCATTTCAGCTATCAGATCGTCTGAAATGGCTTGACCCAAATAAGTACGATATGGTTCAGGAGAATAGGTATAGAAAATAGCTTCAATATAGTTATGACTAACATGACGTGATTTCATGATGTCACCTAATCTAGCAAAATATCCGATTTCTGCATGAAACGTTATATTTGCATTATTGACTGGTGATAGAATTAGTTTTTCGTAGCCTTGAGTATTTTCCCCTATTCGGTCTACCACTTCAAAATCTTCATTGTAGCTATAGCTTAAGTGACGAAGAATGTCTTTCTCATAGCTTTTTCCAGATTTACTCCCCTCCCCACAACCAGAAAGAAGAAAAATAAATGTAAAAATTAAGGCGATGAATGTATGTTTTTTCATGTAGGTGATGGATCTCCTTTAGTTTACATAATATTATTACGGTAGATTAATTCTCTTTTACTTTAATCTCATCTATAAACACGCTTTTATTTCGACCACTCTGCTTTGCTCGATATAGTGCACAATCTGCGCGGCTAAAAAGTGTGTTAGGACAATCCCCAGAATGGAATGAAGCGATTCCAAGACTAACCGTAATATGTTCGGACTCTATACATTGATTTCTGAAAATAGACAAACGGATTTTTTCGGCAATAATCTGGGCTTCTTTAGGCCCCGTTTCAGGCAAGATGATAGCAAATTCCTCTCCTCCCCATCGACAGCAAAGGTCCGTTTCGCGGGTATGATTCAAGATTATTTGTGCCAATAATTTCAGGATTTGATCCCCTTTTAAATGCCCATAAGTATCATTAATATGCTTAAAATGATCAATGTCACAGATAATAAGGCTAAATGTTGAAAGATAACGATTTGAACGTTTTATTTCCTGTAATAAGACATCATCAAATTTATTTCTATTAAATAAACCCGTCAGACAATCACGTACAACAACCTCCTCCAATTCGTGGTAGGCTTCTTTTAAATCCTGCGTTTTTTCAGACACTAGCCGATTGACCACCTCTGAAACAGCTTGGATTTCTTTGAGAGGATAAGATTCTTCATCCTCATGAACATTGGTTGGTAAGGAAGTATGTATGTGACAAATCACTGGTTTGCCCTCTTCAAATCCGAAAACCATCGTTTGTCTAATATCACGAAGAGTAACCTCATATCCCTGAATGTAAGGATGGAGATCAATGATAGATTGTGCAATAACCAAACCAGGTGCAGGCATATACAAATGGTGGTTCTTTATATGAAAAGGGATCGGATCGGGTACACTTTCCATATCTCTTGTATAAAACTTGATAAAATCATCTTGATTCCAAATTTTCTCGTCACGTCCAGTGCCAAAGCTAGTAATTCCTATTGCAGAAGCCATTTCACAGCACTTCTTTAAATCTCGTTCTGTTAAATAAGCATGCATAAATTGTTCAAAGACAGTTTGACACATAGCTAGTATTCTTTTCTGTTCTTCAAGATTTACTTCCAAAGCAGTTTCCTCCTCAGACATAGTACATCCTATGAGTCTAGACTCTGATGTTTAGGAAATAAAGGTGCCTCTCTATTAAATACCACGAAACTTGATTGTGGATTTAATTTAATAGCAGTGATCTTAAGTCATGCAAAATATCATTAATGACTTTACTATAGCAAATAAATCCTGAAAAATTTGATGAATTATGACACCTAGAAATTAATTTTCTTCTGTTTTTATGGCGGTATCTACTGCATAGTTTGTAAGCTCGATGTCTACTGCTTGATTTAGAGCTAGCTTAGCCAATTCAAAGCCAAGGTAAGGCCCCACTGTTAAACCTGAGGCACCTAATCCATTGGCCAACATGAGACCTTTTACCTTAGGAAGGGAACCTATCACAGGGAGAAAATCCGGTGCAACTGGGCGAAAGCCAACCCTTGTTTCAAGAAAAGTACTATCCTTTAAACCAGGTGCAACCTCCAATGCTTTATGTAAGACCTCATACATTCCTCCTGCTGTAGCTTTTGTGTCAAATCCCATCTCGTCTTCATGGGTGGCTCCGATCACAACGCGACCATGATCAAAGGTTAGGATGTACTGGTTATTGGGAGGCATGACAACAGGCCAGTGACTTGTATCCGCTTGTGGTATTTCAAGATGGATAATCTGAGCCTTTTGAGGTGTAATTAAGAAGTGAACATCTAAAGGCTGTAATAACTCTTTTACCCAAGCACCAGTGGTTACAATGACTTGATCTGCTTCTAACCTTCTCCCTTCTACCTCTACCCCGCTAACTTGATCATTATTATAGATGAGGGAAGCGCTTCCTTTTACTAGAGAAGCTCCATACCGTTGAGCTGTCTTCACTAGAGCATTTTTTAATGCTCGACCATTTACCCGCGCTCCCCCACTAACATATAAGGAACTGAACTTAGGATCTAATGGTGGGAACATCTGAGTTGTTTCCTTCGCTGATAGCCGTTTTATCGCACCTATTTCTGGAGCTTCTTCTCGTCGAAGGTTCGCCCTTTCTTCCATTTTATCTAACTTTTCTGGATCGGTGTGCAGACTGATCGCCCCAACTCGAGCATAACCAGTGTTTTCAATCCCCTCTGTTTCCAATGTTCTGATCAAAGAAGGGTAGAATTTTGCCCCGTTTTTCGCCAATTGATACCATGCTTTGTTTCGACGTTGGGTCAGCCAAGGACAAATAATTCCTGCAGCTGCATCGGTAGCCTGACCAAGGTCTTGTCGATCTACTAATGTGACCTGTGCTCCTGCTTTTGCCAAGTGATAAGCAGTAGAAGCCCCGAGTATCCCTGCGCCCACTACAATATATGTCTGCATAAAATCATAAACACCTTTCTTCCTCTGTTTCATTTGTTTATCTTACTATTTTACCCGAAAAAGTATGATATGTTCTCATTACTTTTTTAATTTCGACAATGAATAGAAAATCCCTTTTAAAGTAGAAGAGTAACATTCATCTTAAGGGAATGCTTTCATGCCTCTCTACTTAAAAGGGATTGATCTCACAATATACTAAAGCTGAGATGTTTCTGTTTTAGCTCTTCCTGATTGAAGCACCGCTTGTGCCGCGGCTAAGCGAGCAATTGGTATACGGTAGGGAGAACAGCTGACATAATCCAAGCCAGTTTCATAGCAGAAACGGATAGAGGATTTTTCACCACCATGTTCTCCACAAATTCCTAGTTTTAGATTCGGCTTCGTCTTCCTTCCTAATTCTGCTCCCATTTTCACCAATTTTCCTACACCACTTTGATCAAGGATTTCAAATGGGTTATGGTCTAGTATTTGACTATCTACATAGTAGCTTAGAAACTTCCCTTCTGCATCATCCCGACTATATCCAAACGTAGTCTGCGTTAAATCATTTGTGCCAAAAGAGAAAAAGTCAGCTTCTAAGGCAATTTCATCAGCCGTTAATGCTGCGCGTGGAACCTCGATCATCGTTCCAACTGTGTATTCTACATGCTCTTTCTCCTCCTCCATCAATCTTTGAGCAGTTTGATGTACGACTCTTTTCATGATACTTAATTCTTTGACATGCCCCACTAGAGGAATCATGATTTCTGGAAAACATTGAATCCCTTCTCTCTTTAATTGAATGACCGCTCGAAGAATGGCTTCTACTTGCATAGAGTAGATTTCTGGATAAATGATTCCTAAACGACATCCTCGATGACCAAGCATGGGATTAAACTCATGCAACGTTTGTACTTTCCTTAATAATTCTTCTAATTGCAGAAGATCAGATGGATTCTCTTTTCTTTCACGCAATAAGGTGACTTTAACCAATAAGTCCTCGACACTAGGTAAAAACTCATGCAATGGAGGATCTAAGAGACGAATCGTAACAGGTAAATCTTGCATCTCTTTAAAAATGCCATAGAAATCATTTTGCTGGATAGGTAATAATCGTTCTAAAGCCTTGAGACGCTCTGGAGTTGATTCTGCTAGGATCATTTCTTGTACAATCGGGATACGTGTGCTGTCCATGAACATATGCTCGGTTCGACAAAGACCAATTCCTTCAGCACCAAATCCTCTGGAAATCTTTGCATCTTGAGGATTGTCGGCATTGGCACGAACATGAATTTCTTTTATATCTTCAGCCCATAGTAATAAGGTTTTGAACTCGTCTGTGAACTCTGGATCAACAAGAGCAGCTTCTCCTAAAATGACTCGCCCTGTTCCACCATCGATGGTGATGATATCCCCTTCATGAATTGTATAACTGTGCACCTTAAATTGTTTAGCTTGCAGGTCTATTTTTATTTCTTCACAGCCACATATACATGATTTTCCCATACCACGAGCAACGACAGCGGCATGAGAAGTCATTCCCCCACGGCTTGTTAATATACCAGCTGAGGCAATAATTCCATGTATGTCATCCGGTGTGGTTTCTGGTCGAACTAAAATGACGCTTTCCCCTTGGTGTGCGAGTCTTTGAGCCAGATTCGCATCAAAGACTACCTTCCCTGTTGCGGCTCCTGGTGAAGCAGGTAATCCTTTCGCAATGATATTCATGTGAGCATTCTGATCTAACCCGCGATGCAGAATTTGATCTAGACTATTTGGGTCGATACGCATGATCGCTTCATCTCGTGTAATAAGTCCTTCTTGAACCATATCCACTGCAATTTTCACCGCCGCCTTAGCCGTTCGTTTTCCGTTTCTTGTTTGTAAAATATATAGAGTTCCTTTTTCTACAGTAAATTCAATGTCTTGCATATCTAAATAATGATTTTCTAGTTGTTGACAAATGTTCTGGAACTGATGATATACCTCGGGCATCTGTTCTTGAAGACGTTCAATTGGTTCAGGAGTTCTGATTCCAGCCACGACGTCTTCTCCCTGTGCGTTGATGAGGTACTCTCCATATAATGTGTTTTCACCTGTTGAGGGATTTCTGGTGAAGGCAACACCTGTTCCTGAATCATTGCCCATGTTACCAAAGACCATTAGCTGAATATTGACAGCTGTACCTAGATGTTCAGGAATCTGATGAGCTTTACGGTACACCTTAGCGCGCTGGTTATTCCAAGAATCGAATACAGCTTTAACAGCTAATTCTAGCTGATCAAATGGATTTTGAGGAAATCCCTCTCCCGTTTCTTTTATTGTAATGTTTTTATATGCTGTAATGACTCTCATCCAGTGTTCAAATGTCAGCTCCGGATCAGAGGTCACTCCTGCCTCTCTTTTTATTTCTAATAGAGCGTTGTCATATAAATAGTGTGGGATACCTAGCACTACATCACCAAACATTTGTAAGAAACGCCGGTAGCAGTCATAGGCGAAACGTTTATCATTTGTTAATTGGGCTAGCCCTTCTACCGTTTCATCATTAAGACCAAGATTCAATACAGTATCCATCATCCCGGGCATTGAGTACACGGAACCAGAGCGTACAGATACTAACAATGGATTGGATTGATCTCCAAGCTTTTTTCCAGAACGCATTTCAAGTTGATGTAAAGCCTCTTTCATTTGCTGGAGAATATCTGCCGTTAGTTGACGTTCAAACTCATAGTAGGCTTTACAAGCGTCCGTACTAACAGTAAATCCTTCGGGTACAGGTAATCCAGCACGAGTCATTTCTGCTAGATTTGCTCCTTTGCCCCCTAAAATTGTTTTCATCTGCTGATTACCTTCATCAAATAAAAAAACATATTTATTCTTCATCTGTTACACTCTCCCTCTTCCCACCACAATTATTTTTTAACATCATAATTTTATTAATATGTTATACTAATTAACCGAATTTGGCAATATAGTATATTACATTTATTTTTTTATGTGTTATGTTTGCTGTGAAAAGTATTACAGTGTAAAGAATAGTTGAAAAAAAAAGCAAGATGGAAAACAATTCGGTTTTCCATCTTGCTTTCATTTTCAGAGTTATAACACAGTATCGTTTACTGTAATATACACAAACTCGCCAGCAGATTTCATATGGTATGCTTAGTTACTCTTTATTAACATCTTCTTTACATTGCGAAAGTCTAGAGCAGCGTAGATGACGAAAAGAATAATGACATAGCTTAGAAAGTCTACCACTAAAGAATTTAGGTTTATTATCCCTAATGATCCTAATGTTTTATGCACAAAGAAACTTGAAAATATTGCGATCAGCATAAACTTAAGGTTAATAGTAGAAATAGCCATTCACCTCCTTTCTGGTTCAACCCCGCTATATCTCCAACGATAATGTCCTTTTATTGGGGTGCTGAAGGAAGTTAATTTCACTTCTGCAGCAAAGGGATGAATATTGTGAATAAAATAGGGAGTTCCGTCCTTTGCTCGTTTATCTGAAACAATTCCTACATGATGAAAGCCTTTAGCTAAAAAAACAACAATATCTCCTGGTTGCCACTCTTTTAAATTCTCGACATCACCAGGGATGAGTTCTGTTGGTAAAGAGTCAGCGAATCTTTCAAAATAGACGTATTGATTGGGTACACGTCGAAAATCAATGTTAGGATCAGGATTTCCCCCTACTCTTGGATATAGATCAATATTTTCGGCAATATCTTGATCAATGAGGTCTTTGAATGAAATTCCTGCCCCAAGAAGCCCACGCCAAACTACATCTGTGCATACACCCTCAGAATCAGGAGGATAACCCCCATCATAATAAACACTTTTATAGTTTGTTTTTTGTTCGACCTCTTTCCTAGCCGCATTGACAATATCAAGAGGATCTGGAATGCCATTATGATTGTTATCGATTGTAGAGTAGATTTGTGGAACATGAACTTTCTTGGTAAATGGGGACTCAAAATGAATCCCTATATGGTCTAAAATAATCCCCTTTTTATAGATCAGGACAGCGAATAATATAGTCACAATGACGATTGACAATGCTAGAGTTACTTTTCTCATTTTCATTGTTTCAAAAACCTCATTAGTTTGGATAAATAGAACATGACACACCTCATCTGTTAAATAAATAGTAACATAACCCTTATCTTACAATATTTTTAAGGATACTTCTATGATTTTTTCAAAGAAGTCCTCCAACTAAACTAGGATCTACAACATATTTTTGTTGAATATATATCGTTAAATAAGATATAATCTGTTTAATCGATCTATTGGAGGTGTCTTCATGATTAAAGAAATTAATCAATACTTTACTGATATTTATTTCAATCTACATCCTTCACAGGAGGAAAGTATTTCACACCAAGGTGTCCGTATTTTACAAATAGTACAAAAAAGGCAATATGTCATGATACGTGACATTGCCGAGCATTTATCGATTTCGCACAATACAGCCTCCGAACATGTGAAAAAACTAGTGGATAAGAAATGGCTGTATAAAGAGAGGTCCGAAGAAGACCAACGAAAAGTGTATTTACATTTAACAGAAGCAGGTTTAGCCGTATTAAAACAGAACACGGAATTAGATGAGGAAAAACTACAAGGTGCCCTTAGTAAATTGACCACTAGTGAAAAGCAAGAGGTAGTTAAAGCATTAGGCTTATTAAGCGAGGTTTCAAAATAATGTATCTGATCATAAAAATTATTAGTTCTGCAGTGATTATCGGTCTTGTTACTGAATTAGCCAGGCGCTTCCCCTTATACGGAGGCATTATAGCTGCCCTGCCTTTAATCAGCATACTAAGTATCATATGGTTAACCATTCAAGGGGAATCCACTCAGAGTATAACCCGCTTCACCATGGGAGTTCTAGCTGGTTTTCCGGCTACTGCTGCCATGCTGCTGGTGATTTATATTGGGATAAAATATTCTCTTCATGTATCTATTTCGATTTTATTAGGAATTGTTGTATGGGGCTTATTTTTGACCATTCAAAAATTTATAATGGGTGGATTTGTTGCATAAAAATAGGATTAGCATTTATTATTGTAGAAACATTTATAGACCACTGTCTCGAAAATGGAGTAATGCCACGATAGAATTGTAACATTGTAAAGGAAAAGCCCAATTTCTTAATTTTTCTAAGAAATTAGGCTTTTTATTAATATAAATCAAAAATTAATACTTAAATTTAGAAACGCTCTCCTCCATTTTCTTCGCTAAATCACTTAACGTTTCACTCGCGTTAGCAATTTCAGCAACAGAATCTGTTTGCTCTTGGACTGAAGCGGCAGCTTGTTCAGTACCCGCTGCATTTTCCTCAGAGATGGCAGATAGGTTTTGAATGATTTGAATCATTTCATCCTTTTTGGTTTCCATATTGCTACCTGATCGATTTAAGTCAGTAATAATTTCTTTAATTCTTTCGATGGAGTTAGCAATTCCTTCAAACTTCTCATTGGTTGTATCAACACTTGTTGTTTGAGAAGTAACAATTTCGTTCACTTCTTGAATAGTATTTACCGCATGTCCTGTTTTATCCGTTAAATCTTGGATAACCTCCGCAATTTCCTTGGTAAATTGATTAGACTGTTCTGCCAACTTACGAATTTCGCCTGCTACAACGGCAAATCCTTTTCCAGCTTCACCTGCTCTTGCAGCTTCAATAGCTGCATTAAGTGCTAATAAGTTTGTTTGCTCTGCAATGTTTCCAATCATCTGACTGGCATTCTCGATTTTTTCTGAGCTTTCATTTGTTGAAACAATGATTTCATGAACTTTTTTAGCCGCTGTATTATTAGCTTTTGTCTTTTCCACAAGATCGGAAAGAATCAGTAAGCCCTCATCCTTGATTTTGCTTACTTCATCCGCAGAAGTATTAAGCGTGCGAATATATTCTTGATTTTTCTCAATTAATTCTCCAAGATCTCCAATACTAGTGGCTCCTTGTTCAGTATCTGTTGCTTGTTCACTTGCTCCCTTAGCAATTTCTTCGATAGCTTTTGCTACTTCAATTGAAGAATAGGATGATTCTTGACTTCTTGCTTTTAGCTCTTCAGATGAAGAAGCCACTGCTTTCGAAGTGCTTCCAATGTCAGTGATAAGGGCCATGAAATTCTCTTGCATATTGTTTAAGGCAAGTGCCATCTTTCCAATTTCATCATTTCTTTCTGTATACTTTGAATCAATGAAATCAGTAAAACGTCCCTCCCCCATCTCATTACATTTATCCACGGCTAATGATAGTGGTTTAAACATTCTACTTAGAAATACAAACATAAATATAATAAATAGAATACAGCCGATAGCCACAGAAGTAATTTGTCTGAGGAGAATACTATTTGTGACTTGATTAATGTTTCCTTCAAAAATTCCTACATCCATTGCCCCATATAATTGTCCGTCAATATAGATAGGAACCATAATATCGTATGTCCAACTATTCTGTAGATCGGCAAAAAATTTAGAGGTCATAATGTTTCCGTTTTGTGCACCATCCACCGAGTAGGCGTCATCTTGATAATTTCTTCCGATTCTTTCTGCATCACTATGTGCGACTGCTGTAACTGTTTTGTCGATAACGATGGCATAAGCTACTTCTTCCTGTTCTGTCTTTTGTTCGACAAAAGATTGGAGTTCAGCAGGACTTCCATATTTGAGTAAAAATTCTGCTTGTCTGGCAATCTCATGAACCTGATTGATGCTTTTATCTAGAACCGCTTCTGAAACGTTGCTTTGGACTGTCATAATATTGATGGACGTGCTAATGGTAATGATAGCTAAAAATAAAATGAGTGTGACAGCGATAATTCGGTTTTTCAAGCTTCCTTTCCTTAAGCCTATATTTTTTTCTGGATGACTTTTCATAGCTTCACCTTCTTTATTTATATTAGAGATACTTTGACTCTCTAAATAATATCGGCTTACAAAAAGGAAGTTTACAGTTTCATTGTTCTCCATTCAAAAATTTAATCTGTAGCAATGATTAGCTTTCCTCGCTATACATCTTTTTTCTGGATTCATTTACTAAGAAATAATAGTAGCTAGAATCTTTGTATTTAAACTTCTTAGAATAATATTCAGCAAGAACTTCTGCATAATTGGCAACATTATACCAGTCTTTTTTAGCTTCAAAATATGGTATCAATTCATTCTTCAGCAAGGTTTCCAATTGAATATGGTGTGTGGGATAGATTTTGAAGGTTAAGTATTTAAAATGAAGAACAAATTCTTTCAGATTATTTTGCTTTGCTGTTGTTACCCCCCGATCAATCCACTTCATTGCTTTAGGGTAATCATGCAATTCAATATAAGCTTTGGCTAAGCAATAATAGGTCCTCACTTTTTTTTCATAATGCTCCTCTTCCCAGCATTCAGAGCTTTTCAGAAAATTATGGATAGCTTTTTGATAGTTGCCTTGGCTTAAATACATGTAACCCAGATTGTGATAGCTGTAGCTCATCAATTCACAGTTACTTAGCTTTTCAGCCATCTGCAAGGCATTAGATAGATATTTCTCAGCTTGATCATATTGATGAGTACGAGTCATATTTACTCCTAATAAAATCTGACAATCGATGCTACGAATATAATTACAATCTCTCTGAAAAATATTTAGTGACATTTCAGCATATTTGAACGACTGAAAGGTCCTATGCAGCTGCATATTAATTAGAGATAAGTAGTAATATACCTCGGGCTCTTGGATGAATTGTTCATCACGTATTTTCTCTGCCAGCTTGTATAATTTGAGAGCTTCAAAATAATTTTCGTTCAGAAATGAGTAAAATCCATAGAATAGGTAGTAATAGTACTTGAGGTCAGAATTAAGCTTTTTTTCAAATGGCTCGATTTCTTTAACGATTCTCCTTGCTGATTTGATATCACGCAGCAAAAGTTGATAGTGTAATGTGAAGATTTTGAATTTAAGCAAGAGATTTGGGTCTTGAATCTGATAGATTTGTTCTTTTAGAAGTGGATATCTGTGAGCAGCCTCTTTAAGATCTCTATTGCCTAGGAAAATATACCATTCTTGAAGCTTCTGTGTAATAGTTTCTATATCCCCCTGAGAATCTATTTCTGTTGGAGATATATTCAGTCGCTTACACAGGTGATCTAACATATGAGGGCTAGGTGTTTCATGTCCATTTTCTATCTTGCTTAAGTGTGATACAGAGCATATACCATGAGCTAGTTGTTCCTGAGTCAGTCCTTTTAATTTCCTAAAATAATGAATTTTTTGTCCAAACATAGGAACCTCCATCATAGATTTTAGATTATTATTTCTTAAGATTTGAAATTTACAGAGATCTATAAATTAATCATAAGTAAAATGGTAATGTCTAGCAACACAAATATTTTAATGTAAAAAGTTGTGAAAATTTGGATTGTTTTTAATATTTATTAATATAAAAAAAGCACATATTTTCCCAATAACGGAATCCATCGACTTTTGTTAGAATTTAGTTGAAAGTATATTTCATATTTTCAAAATTATTCAAAAGGAGAGATCTATATGAATAGTTTGATTGTTCATATTTTTGGTTTTGGATAGCTAGAAGAAAGTCTTGTAGAAATGTCTTGTTTTATTTTGTAGATTTATCAATCTATTAATTATTAGGGGGAAATGACATGAAAAAATGGTTCAGTACAGCGCTAAGTATTCTATTGGTATTAACATTATTTACAGGATTCTCGAATGCGAATCAACCAGAAGCTTCGATAGATTTTAAAGATTATGAGTTTGTTGAAGGACAGTTAATCTTTTCAGTAGAAGCAGATGCTAATTTCTCACTGGCTAGTACAGGCGATGTCACTATGCAAGCGACCACTTTAAAAGATAAAGGCTTTGCTATTGTAGACTCTCTTCTAGCAGAAGGAGATGATTTCTCAGTTCAAGCTTTCAGTAATGATTTTCAGGCTGAAGTGATCGAGAATATGGGATTAGTCTATTTGACAGAGTATTCTCACAAAGATTATAAATCTATTGAAGAAGCAAAAAAATACTTAACCAATGTTTTACAAGATTTAGGTTACAAGGTTCGTTATGTATCTGAGAACTATATGATGGAGGCTTTTGAGGCTGCTCCAGCGTTAGACCTAGTATCAGATGAAATCACAACAGAAGACATTGAAATGGAAATGCATAACAATCAAAGATGGCATTATGAGATGATTAAAGCTCCTCAAGCTTGGACTATGACTCAAGGTTCAAGTGCTGTAAGAATCGCTGTATTGGACACTGGAATTGATGCTAACCATGGTAGTTTAAGAAACTTTGTCAATACTAGCCTAGGAAGAAGTTTTGTTGGTGGTACAACAAGGGATGTTCAAGGACACGGAACACATGTAGCTGGTACAATTGCTAGTTATGGTTCCGTATCTGGAGTTATGAGAAATGCTACATTAATCCCTGTAAAGGTATTAGGAGATGACGGTAGAGGATCATTATACGGAATTCAACAAGGAATTCTATATGCTTCTAGCATTGGATCAGATGTTATCAACATGTCTTTAGGCGGTGGCGGTTATAATCAAGGAATGGATGAAGCTTGCCGTACAGCTGTTGCTAGAGGAACCATTGTTGTGGCAGCTACTGGTAATGATTATAGAGGAAGCATTTCTTACCCAGCTGCATACAGCAGTGTTATTGCCGTAGGATCTGTAACATCTAATAGAACAAGATCAGCTTTCTCTAACTATGGATCAGGTCTTGAAATCATGGCTCCAGGATCAGGGATCTATAGCACCTATCCAAATAATCAATTCAGATCACTTTCTGGTACTTCTATGGCTACACCTCATGTAGCTGGAGTTGCAGGATTAATGAGATCAGTAAATAGAAACATTTCTGTTGCTAATGCGCGTACGATTTTGAGAAATACAGCTCAATATGCTGGTAACTTCAATGAATATGGCTATGGTATCGTTGATGCGCAAGCTGCTGTACGAGGAGCAAGAGGATATTAATCTACTCCTGCTTTTTACACGGAGCACTAACCTAAAGTTAGTGCTCTTCTTCTTTTTTAACAAATGTTGCGAAAATTTGGATTTGTGATAATGTTTTTTGAAGTAGAAAAGTCACATATTTTCCCAATAACGAAATCCATCGACTTTTGTTAAAATTTAGTTGAAAGTATATTTCATATTTTCTAAATTATTCAAAAGGAGGGATTTGCATGTTTGAGTTCTTTCAACACCGTGGGACATATGGGTAACGAAACAGGTTTTAATCCGTGTTGAGTGGTGTTCTTCGCGATTGGGTTAACTATTAATTAACAATGGGGGTTGTGTCATTGAAAAAATGGTTCAGTACAGTACTTATTATGGCATTAGTTGTGACAATGTTTACAGGATTTTCTTATGCAGATCAATCTGAATTTTCTTTAGAGTTAAGAGATACTGACTTTGTTGAAGGACAATTGATTTTTTCAGTAGAAGCAGATGCTAGTTTCTCACTAGCTAGTACGGGCGATGTAACCATGCAAGCGACAACTTTAAAAGATAAAGGCTTTGCGATAGTAGACTCTCTTCTCGCAGAAGGAGATGACTTCTCCGTTCAAGCCTTCAGTAATGATTTTCAGGCTGAAGTTATCAAGAATATGGGATTAGTCTATTTAGTGGAGTATTCAGAGAAGGATTACAAATCTATTGAAGAAGCAAAAAAGTATTTAACCAATGTTTTACAAGATTTAGGTTACAAGGTCCGTTATGTATCTGAAAACTATGTGATGCAGGCTTTTGATGCTCGTCCCGCGGTCGATAGAGCAAGCCAAATCACGAAAGAAATAACAACTGAAGAAATTGAGATGGAAATGCATAACAACCAAAGATGGCATTATGAAATGATCAAGGCTCCACAAGCTTGGAACATTACTCAAGGCTCAAGTGCTGTTAAAATCGCTGTATTGGATACCGGGATTGACCACAATCACGGAAGCTTAAGAAACTTTGTCAATACGAGCTTAGGAAGAAGCTTCGTAGGTGGAACGACCATGGATGTTCGAGGGCATGGAACGCATGTAGCTGGAACGATTGCTAGTTATGGTTCTGTATCGGGAGTGATGAAAAATGCGACCCTAATTCCGGTAAAAGTATTGGGTGATGATGGCAGAGGGTCATTATATGGAATCCAACAAGGAGTTTTACACGCTTCTAGCATAGGTTCAGATGTCATTAACATGTCTCTAGGTGGTGGTGGCTACAATCAAGGAATGGATGAAGCTTGCCGTACAGCTGTAGCTCGAGGAAGCATTGTCATTGCAGCTACTGGAAATGAATATAGAGGCAGTATTTCTTATCCAGCAGCTTATAGCAGTGTGATTGCTGTAGGTTCAGTAACAGCAAATAGAACAAGATCTGATTTTTCTAACTACGGTACTGGATTAGAATTAATGGCACCAGGTTCAAATATCTATAGTACGTTTCCAAATAATCGATTCTATACAGATTCTGGAACCTCCATGGCTACTCCTCATGTTGCTGGGATCGCTGGATTAATGAGGTCTGTGAATCGAAATATATCTGTTAACGATGTACGCACTATTTTAAGAAATACGGCGCATCATGCTGGTAATTTCAATGAATATGGCTATGGGATTGTCGATGCTTATGCAGCAGTCCAAGCGGCTAGAGCAAAATAATTTAATTAATTTGAGGAGGAAATATAAATGAAAAAATGGTTTTCATTTGTTTTGATCGCTACTCTTATTCTATCCATGTTTACGGGATTTTCCTTTGCTAATGAGTCGACATTATCCTCAGAGTTAAAGAATGCAGATTTTGTTGAAGGCCAGTTAATCTTTTCAGTAGAGGCAGATGCTAGTTTCTCACTGGCTAGTACAGGCGATGTCACTATGCAAGCGACAACCTTAAAAGATAAAGGGTTTGCTATAGTAGACTCTCTTCTAGCAGAAGGAGATGATTTCTCCGTTCAAGCTTTCAGTAATGATTTTCAGGCTGAAGTTATCGAGAATATGGGGTTAGTCTATTTAGTAGAGTACTCTCATAAAGAATATAAATCTATCGAAGAAGCAAAAAAATACTTAACACATGTTTTACAAGATTTAGGTTACAAGGTTCGATATGTATCTGAGAACTACATGATGGAGGCTTATGAAGTGCTTACTTCTTTAGACCAAGTAACAGATGAGATCACAACATCAGAAATTGGAATGGAAATGCACAACAACCAAAGATGGCATTATGAGATGATCAAAGCCCCTCAAGCTTGGACCATTAATCAAGGATCTAGCAATGTAAAAGTAGCTGTATTAGATACTGGGATTGATCATAATCATGTTGACTTAAGAAACTTTGTTAATACAGGTTTAGGAAGAACTTTTGTAGGCGGTACAACAATGGATGTTCAAGGGCACGGAACGCATGTAGCTGGAACGATTGCTAGTTATGGCTCTGTTTCTGGAGTGATGAAGAATGCAACATTAATCCCTGTAAAGGTCTTAGGGGACGACGGTAGAGGATCAACGTATGGGGTTCAACAAGGAGTCTTGTATGCTTCCAGCATTGGCTCAGATGTGATCAACATGTCTTTAGGCGGTGGCGGCTATAATCAAGGAATGGATGAGGCTTGCGCTACGGCTGTGGCAAGAGGAACGATTGTAGTAGCAGCATCTGGAAATGATTCAAGAGGCACCATTTCCTATCCAGCTGCATATAGCAGTGTAATTGCCGTAGGATCTGTAACATCTAATAGAACAAGATCTTCCTTCTCTAACTATGGCACAGGACTTGAAGTAATGGCACCAGGTTCTAATATTTACAGCACATTTCCAAATAACCAATACAGAACCTATTCTGGTACTTCGATGGCTACACCACATGTTGCAGGTGTAGCAGGATTAATTAGATCAGTAAACCCTAGCATTTCTGTTAATGACGCACGCAATATTTTAAGAAATACGGCTCAAAATGCAGGGTCATTCAACGAGTATGGTTATGGGATTGTCGATGCTCATGCAGCAGTACTAGCCGCGGGAGGTAATAATGAAGATCCTAATACTACTACCACTACCGCGACGACAAATAAAAGCTCTTATACGAGAGGAGAAAACGTGACACTCTCTGCTACAGTAAAAGATCATAACAATCAGGCATTGCAGGGAGCAACCGTACAATTTACCATTACTCGTCCAAATGGAACGACATTATCGGGCTCAGCAACGACAAATGCATCGGGAGTGGCTTCTTGGACAGTAAGTACATCGTTCTATACGGCAATAGGAACGTACCAAGTTCAAGCGACATCGTCCAAGTCAGGTTATTCAGGAAGTTCGGGAACTACGAGCTTTTCAGTTAGGTAAAATAGGTAAAATTTCACCGTAAAAAAATTTGTTTTTTTACAAAAATCTGACCAGTACTTAAAATAAACGGCAGCCTAGGACTTGATGATGGGGTCCAAGACTGCCGCTTATTTGTTGAACTAATATGCTCCGTTAATTCCAACAACAATTATAATCTGGTCTTTTAAAACAGAACTTCATTGGTGTGAAGTATAGTAGCAAATTGAGCAAGAATGCTATTATGATGGCGTATTATTTGCTCCGCAGTCAATACCTCAGAATCATAGGTACTGTGACAATCACATGCTAATTCCACTTTATAACCATGTGAAAACCCACTTTTTACAGTAGTATCCACACAATACTCAGTTTGAACTCCACACATAACCAAAGTGTCGATAGCATGTTTGCGTAGTAATATATTGAGTTCAGATTCAAGAAATGAGTCCGCATGATGTTTGATAATAAGATGATCTTGTGCAGCAGGTGCAATCTGGTCTATTATTTGCCATAATGGCTGATTTTCAGACCGTAAAGATCCCTCCGCCTCCGTAAACATTATATATATTACTAGAGAATGACTTTTTCGAGCCTTTTCAATTAGGAGCATTGTATTAGCTATTAATTTTTCTTCCTGATAAAGAGTTTTTCCACCGTACTTTTTCCAGACAAAAGGCATTACCTGCATGTCAATAATCACTAGAGCCTTTTTCACTTTTGACAAACCTCCTATGGTTCTAAATTTTATATCTCTCCTTCATTACCAGAGTACCGGTTCATCATGACTTACTCAATAAACGCTCCGTAGAGTGTCACTATCCTGCAAGTAAGTTTACCTAAGCTAAATGATATTTTTTCTATATAGCACCATAAAGGGAGCACTAATACTAAATCAGTGCTCCCTCTTCTTATTACCTGATATTCACCTATTCGCAAGATTATTTTCTTTCTACTCAATCGATTAAGCATAGAAACGATATCTTTCAATTTAAACAAATGTTTAAATACTGACTAATATAGATTCTTCTTATACCCTTCTTGAAGCATGGCTTCAATTTCTTCCGTTTTATATTCAGTAAGTTTAACATGATCCTTTAATATTTGTGCTGCTGAGGGTAGTTGCTCTTTTTTATACCAAGACTCTGGAATCCATAAATTGGAGCGCAAAATAGCTTTTGCACAATGAATATAACACTCCTTCACGGTTACACCAATTCCTAATAAAGGGCGCTTCCCCTTTACTTCCATCTTTTTCAGGAACTCTTCATCTTGAATTAAAGTTGCTTCTCCATTGATTCTTAAGGTTTCTCCTAAACCAGGGATGAAAAATAAGAGTCCAATATGAGGGTTTTTTAGAATATTTACTAAGGAGTCCATTCGCTTGTTCCCAGGTCTTTCTGGAATGACAAGATGCTGTTCATCAATAACATAAACAAAGCCTGGTCCATCCCCGCGTGGAGAAACATCACACAATCCATTTTGGTCGGATGTAGCCATGGTTACGAATGGAGATAAAGAAATAAAACGGCGGCAATGCTCATCTATTTTGGAAATGACTTTCTTACTGACCATCTCACTAGGAAATCCTACTAATTCTCTCAGCACTTGTTCTGATTCTATCACTTTATTAAAAGGTGAATGCATATGTTTAATGTCTAACTCTCCCCTTCCTATAACTTCATACTAGTAAAAATCCATTCAATACAAGCTTTTAGATAAATAAAGAAAGCAAGTGAGTACTGTTATCGAAAAATTGATCATATTCTTACACTATACTTATCATGTAGCCTACCTCTAGTCAAGAACAAGTCCATTCATTATTTGTAAAGAATCCATTAAAATTTAGAATTTTCAATCACTCTCCCCTTTTTTCTAGTACAATGTTAGATATACTTGTTTTCTCTAAGGAGGCTATGTTGATGAAAGGATACACAAAAGAAGAGAATAGTTGGATGCTTTACGATTGGGCAAATTCAGCTTATTCAATTATTATTACTACTGCTGTCTTTCCCCTATTTTATAAAGCATCTGCAACTAGTGCCGGTGTGAGTGCAGCGAATTCGACTGCTTACTTAGGCTACACCATTGCAATTGCTACCTTTATTTTGGCTATGCTTGGGCCCATATTAGGTACTATTGCGGATTATCGAGGCTATAAAAAGAAGTTTTTTGTATTCTTTCTGATACTGGGAGTTTTATCTACAGCTTCCTTAGCTTTTATTCCAAGTGATCAGTGGATCTTATTGCTCATTTGTTATACTTTTTCGACGATTGGCTTTGCTGGTGCTAACGTTTTCTATGATGCTTTTCTTGTTGATGTATCGTCAGAAAAACGAATGAATCAAGTGTCAGCTCGCGGTTATGGCATCGGCTATATAGGAAGTACCATCCCCTTTATTATAAGTATTTTGATTATCATCTTAGCACAGAATGGATGATCCCCATTTCAACAACACTAGCTAGTCAACTTGCTTTTCTTATTACCGCTGTCTGGTGGGGGCTATTTACCATTCCAATGCTAAGAAACGTTCAACAGAAGTACTATATCGAGCGAGAAGCTAAACCTATTGTTAATAGCTTTAAACGCTTAGCTAAAACCTTCAAAGAAATTAGAAAACAACGTGCCCTATTTTTGTTTTTGTTAGCCTATTTCTTCTATATTGATGGTGTGGGCACGATTATTACGATGTCAACAGCATATGGCAGTGATTTAGGAATCAGTGCGACGAATCTGCTGATTATCTTATTTGTTACACAGGTTGTTGCTGCTCCCTTCGCTATCCTTTATGGGAGATTAGCTCAGAAATTTAGTGGCAAGATCATGCTGTATGTCGGAATATTGGTTTACATTGGCGTTTGTATCTATGCTTACTTTTTAAAAACAACTCTAGATTTCTGGATATTAGCCATGCTTGTAGCCACCTCACAAGGCGGGATTCAAGCGTTAAGCCGGTCTTATTTTGCCAAGTTGATTCCTAAGGAAAAGTCTAGTGAATATTTTGGGTTTTATAATATTTTTGGCAAATTCGCTTCCATCATGGGGCCTTTATTGGTTGCCATGACCGCTCAGCTTACTGGTCATTCAAGCAGCGGTGTATTTAGTCTAGTCATTCTGTTCATTATAGGTTTTGCTATTCTGTCCTTTGTCCCAGAAGTAGATAAGAATGTTGTCCAATCTGAAACATCAGATATGTCAGTGTGATTTACCTATTACTTTCGTTCTAGAAAGGAGTGCTTCACATATGTATTTTCAACAACACTCTTCATTTAAATCAAGATCAAATCCTTCTATGATACATAATCAAGAAAAGGTGATTGAGGTAACTGGCGAAGGAAGCATTGCGGTTACTCCAAACCTAGCTGAAATTATGATTGGAGCCATTACTGAGAATCAAAGACTAAGCATAGCTCAAGCAGAAAACTCAAAGATCATAGCAAATGTACTGGAATCCTTATTCAAGTTAAACATAGCGAAGGAACAAATTCAAACCGCGGTTTATCGAATCGAGCCACAGTATCACTATGAGGAAGGAAAATCTAGCTTAATAGGCTATCAAGTAACACATCTTCTTCAAGTAACGATAGACAATATGGAGAAAACAGGACTGGTAATTGATACAGCAGTCAATAGTGGGGCTAATTCCGTGTCTATGATTCAATTTAAAGTTTCGAATTCTGATGGTTACTATCATCAAGCCCTCTCTCTAGCTGTAAAAAACGCAAGAAATAAAGCCATGACGATCGCAACCTCATTAGGAGGAACTCTCCATAGATATCCACTGAAAGTAGAAGAGGAAATTCCAAGGATTGGACCAGTCCCATATCAAGCAGCATCCTTTCAATTAGAAAGCGCCCTCCCTCCTATTCAAGCAGGTGAGTTGAACATTTCTGCTGTGATAAGGTCCAATATTCATATGACTAGCATTGTTTATATTTTAATCAAAGGACTGCTTCACACGGTAGTCTTGATCCAGAATAAGATAGGCTTCATAATCCTTGTTTTTTGTAGGAGAATGGAGCTTTATTTTTTTTGTTGTTTTCTGTTTCGTTAGCAGCTGCTTGGCCTCTGTTTTCGTTATCTTCTTTTTCCCGAACCTTTCCATTGCATTCTTCCAAATCGTTACTTTACATCCCTCTTTCCAGCCTGTACAAGAGAACGATTTTTCTAGTTCTAGAACTTGCTTTCCGCAGCTGGGACAGACACAAAGCGTGTTTTTCTCAGTAGGTGATTTTGGTGTGCGAGTCGTTGTCCCTTTATTGGAGGGTGGCTTGTTACCAGCCTTTACATCTCTTTTTGTATAGGTGGAGGTTACACTAGACAGCTTGCTTCCTTCAGAACTTTTGACTTCATTAACCATTTGAGAAATGGCTGTTTTCATCTCTTCCATAAATTGAGCTCTGGTTATTTTTCCTGCTTCTACATCTGCTAGTTTTTGTTCCCAGACTGCCGTCATTTCAGCAGATTTTAGAATTTCTACTGGTAGAACTTTAAATAATGCCATTCCTTTTTCCTCGGTGGGAACCAGGTATTTTTTTTCTCGCCGAACGTATCCACGTTTTACAAGCTCTTCAATAATAGAGGATCGAGTAGCTTCTGTGCCAATTCCTGTTCCCTTTAACTGCTCTCTTAACTCTTCATCGTTAATGAACTTCCCAGCATTGTCCATAATGCTAGGCATGTCCTCTTCCAGAATTCTTTTGGGTGGCTGTGTTTTTTTCTCCTCTAAGTTAAATTTTATAGCTTTTACTGCATCATGTACCTGTATCGAAGGTAAGACATTGGATTTAGGGATTCCTTCTATTTCTCGCCAACCTGCTTGTTTTAGTGTTTTTCCACTAGATTTAAAGGTTTCACTACCTACACTTGTCGTTGCGGTTGTTTGCTCCCAGATACAGACTGGATAAAAGCTTGACACAAAACGTTTTACAATCACTTCATAGACAGCAAGCTCTTGTTTGGAAAGCTTCGCTAATTGAGGTGAGCGAAGAGTTGGAATGATCGCTTCATGGGACGTTGTTTTACTGTCATTTATAAAATAAGCCTGCATATTCCAGTTATTTTGTAAAGCTTTATCTGTGTAGTGTGGAAAGGCGGTGGCAAGGACTTCGAGTCTCTTTCGCAGACTTTTTCCTGTACCTGTCGCAATGTAATTACTAGAAGAACGTGGATATGTAATGAGTTTATACTCATCATATAACTTTTGTGCAACCTCTAGTACCTTGGCAGGTGATAACCCGGTTACCTTACCAGCAGCCTTTTGCAAGCCTGTTAAGTTGAAAAGCAGTGGATTTCTCTCCCGCTCTTCTTTTACCTTCACTTCTGTTAGGATTCCATCCTTCCCTTTCAATTGCTGAAGAACGGCTTCCCCCTTTTCCTTTTCAGTAAAACGATCCTCTTTTCCCTTAAACCACCCTCCTTCATATTTGCCATGAGGATGTTGAAAAACAGCTTTAATGGTCCAGAAGTCTTCTGGAATAAAATGTTGGATCTCTTTTTCACGGTTAACTAGAATCGCTAAGGTTGGGGTCTGAACTCTTCCAATGCTTAAAACATTCTTAAATCCTCCGTATTTGAGAGTCATAGCACGTGTCAGATTCATTCCTACTAGATAGTCTGCTTCCTGTCGACATCTTGCCGCATCTGCTAAACCATGATAATCCTGCCCATGTTTACGGTTTTTGTACGCTTCGATGATACCGTATTCGTTCCAATCCTTGATCCAAAGTCTTTCAAAAGGCTTTATACATTTCGTGTACTGATAGATTAAACGAAAGATATTCTCCCCTTCTCGATCTGGATCAGTGGCAACAAAGATTTTCGTAATACTTCGATCATTCAGTAGCTTTTTGATAATATCCAATTGCTTTTTACTTATTCCTCTTGGACCGTAATTCACTTTAATGGGAATCTCATTAAAATGGAATGGAAGGGTATCCATCTGCCATTTAGCTAAGTTTCTATCAATTTCATCTGGTTCCTTTAAGGTAAGAAGATGTCCATAAGCATAAGTCACAATGTGTTTAGTGCCTCTAAAGTACCCTTCTTTTCTAGCTTCTTTGATGAGTTTTTGGTATTTAGGCTGATCTAAATGTTTACTCTCTAGAATTTCCCCATTGGATAGACGGATCTCTTTTAGACTTGCTGCTATCATTTCAGCTACATTTGGTTTTTCTGCTAGAATCACAATCATGATTGTTTGACTCCTATCATGTCATTTCCCTTTATCATTTCCTGGGTAAGCGCAAAATAAGACAGAATAACTCTTCATGCGCTCTTTTGTTTCAAGTATCGAGATAAAACATATTATTTCATACTGAAAGGATTACAGCAAACAAATCTATAAGATTTAATCTAAAGCTAAGATGTTCCAAATATAATACTTCTATTTATTAAGCGGCTCTCTTTTCATCTGCATCAATTTTAAAGTTTGCTTCTTGACGATTTAATTTAACTTTGTAAGCGAATAACGCCAGAATCACAGCTGTGCTTACTGCTGCAGCCATATATGCTGTTGACATTGGCAACCCAAAACCAATTGGCGCATTATAAATAAAGGTTAAGGAAACCATTGTCATGAACGTAGCAGGAATAGTAGCAACCCAATGCATTTTATATTGAATGGCTAAATACATAGCTCCAACAAATAAAGCGATTGCACTAATTGCCGCATTTGTTACTCCAAAGTATCTCCAGAGCATGGTGAAATCCATTTTTGTCAAGACGAATGAAATTGCAAATAAAGGTAAGGCAATCCATAAGCGACTTGCTAATTTCATTTGTGGTACGTTGATATACTCAGCAATAATCATTCGTGCAGAACGGAATGCGGTGTCTCCTGAAGTGATCGGAAGTACGATGACTCCTAGAATAGCTAACGTTCCACCGATGGCACCTAGTAATGTGAATGAAACTTCCCTTACAACAAGTCCAGCTCCACCTTGAGCGATAAGAGCACTCAGGTCTGTTCCGTAGAAAAGACTCATGGCAGCTGCTGCCCAAATCATAGCAATAACTCCTTCGACGATCATCATGCCATAAAATACTTTTCTTCCATTCTTCTCATTTTGAAGTGTTCGTGAAATAATGGGTGATTGTGTTGCATGGAAGCCTGAAATCGCTCCGCAAGCAATGGTGATCATTAACAATGGAAAGATTGCCGCTCCTGTGGGATGCATGTTTTGTAACGTTAATTCAGGAATAGGAGCTCCGGTAATGACAAGCATTCCTCCAATACCAACAGCACTAATTAATAGAAGTCCTCCTAAAATCGGATAGAATCTACCGATAATTTTATCAACTGGTAATAGGGTTGCAAGAATATAATAAACAAAAATAGCACCTACAATAATAGCTAAAGCAACTGCACCATTCATTAAATTAAATAAAAGTCCCGCAGGAGCCGTTACGAATACGGTTCCAACAAGAAGTAAAAGTAAAACAGCAACGGCATTCACAACATGCTTCATAGTAGCCCCTAAAAATCTGCCCGCAAGCTGTGGTAAGTGGGCTCCGTTATTACGAATAGATATCATTCCGGTTAAATAGTCGTGGACAGCCCCGGCAAAAATGCAGCCTACAACAATCCAAATAAAGGCTACTGGACCATATAGAGCCCCCATAATTGGACCAAAAATCGGACCGACACCCGCGATATTTAGAAGTTGAATGAGCGAGTTTCGATTTGTTCCCATAGGAATATAATCAATTCCATCCTTCATGTAATATGCCGGTGTTTGCCTAGCCTCTTTTACACCAAAAAGCTTCTCAATTACCTTGCCATACGTAAAATAACCAACAATTAAAAGTACAATTGAAACTAAAAACGTTATCATTAGCCAGCACCTCTTCCAATACATGAATTGAATACGCTTACATTGTAGCATTACACAGCTGAAATGTGACGTTTTCGTGTCAACGTGTATGAAGTGGTTGCTAACATGCTCTTTGCTCTGTTTATCATGCACAATTTTATTTCATAATTATCTTATAATTCCAAGTGCTCTCTTAATGATTTTACGTAATTACGACTAACTGGAATCACTTCTTTTTTCCCAATAACCTTCAATTGATAAGCTCGGTTAAACCAAGGAATGAGCTGCTCTACCTTGTCCAAGTTTACAAGATAACTTTTATGGGTGCGAAAGAAAGGATATCCTTTTAACTTTTCTTCTAAATCTTTGATTGTCATTTTTGAACTGAAATTTCCATCTTCAGTACATATGACTGTTTCCCTCTCCTCACGAAAGAGGTAGGTAATGTCTTTAGGAGATAAATAAACAATTCGACCATCATCTTCTACGGCTAATTTGGCTATTATCGAAGGGGGAGGCTCTTTTGTATCCGTAATTTGTAATCGCTCCTTAATTCTCTTGATGGTATCCCCTACCTGCTGCTCATCGAATGGTTTTAGTAAATAGTCTAGAGCTTGGACACGAAAGGCTGTGGCAGCATACGCTGGATAGGCCGTTGCAAAAATGATTAACGGCACTTTCTTCATATTTTGAATCGCTTTCGCTAAATCGATCCCTGACATCTGAGGCATTTCAATATCAAGAAAAACAACGTCTGGTTCATTAATAATAATTTTTTCTAATCCTTTTTCACCGCAATCTCCTTCAGCAACAATCTCTACTTCACTATATTGTTTTAGTAAAAACTTCAATTCATCTCTACTTAATGGCTCATCATCAATAATGACTGTAGTAATTTTTTGTTTCATCAGATTAAGCCCCCTTCTTTTGAGAAATTTGAATGAAAATTGTTGTTCCTATCCCTTTGTCACTATTAATTTCTAATTTCACCTCATCACCATACATCATTTGTAAGCGGCGAATGATGTTATACAAGCCAATCCCAGTCCCAGTTTGTGAAGCTACTTTCTCTTTTCCAAGATGACGTAAACGCTCATGATCAATTCCGATGCCATTATCAATGATAGAAATACACACATTCTCTTCTTCTTTTATGATCTTTATCACGATTTTGCTTTGATCAGTTAATTTTTTCACTCCATGTTTGATCGCATTTTCTACTATAGGTTGTAATGTCATGGGTGGAACCTTGCAAGATAATGCTCCTTGATCAATCTTATACTGAACAGTTAATTTATCAGAAAAGCGGGCTTCTTCAATTTCTAAATACGCGCTAACATGTTTTAATTCATTTTCTAAGGTGGTTTCAGTAACATCCGTCCCAGTCAAGTTTTGTCTAAAGAAATGGGAAAGCGAAATTAATAGCTTTCTAGCTTTCAAGGGATCGGTCCGTACTAAAGCAACGATTGTATTTAAAGCATTAAATAAGAAATGAGGGCTTACTTGTGCTTGTAACGCCTTAATTTCTGCTTGTTTGGCTAGTTCTAAATGACGGTCAACTTCTGAAAGTTCTAGCTGATGACTTAATAACGTAGAGAGCCCTTTACTAAATTCGACAATCATAGGTGAAATTTCTTTTTCCGACTTAAAATAAAATTTAATGGTTCCTATCGTTTCCTCTTTAATTTTTAAAGGGGCAATCACGACTGCTCGTAGCGGACAGTCATTAAACGAACAATTAATTTCCTCAGAGTTAGCGATCACTAGTTGTCCATTTCTCAACACTCTTTTAGTGGCCTCTGTTTTTATTACTTCACTTTTCAAGTGATGATCTGCACCTATGCCTAGAAAGGCTAATACTCTGTCTTTATCTGTAAAAGAAACAGCTACAACATTAATTTCCTTCAATAGGATTTCACACGTATGTTGGGCAGACATTTCTGTTAATCCACCTCGTAAGTATTTTAACGTTAAATCTGCTAATTTAAGTGCTTTTTGTGCTTGAAGTGAACCCATTCTTTCTTCCTCATTAATGACATTACGGATGATCAATATAAATATGGCCACCCCAATCCCATTGGCAATAATCATGGGTAACCCTATGCTTTCAACTAGTTTCCATGATTGTTCAAACGGTCTTGAAATGAGTAAAATTAATCCCATTTGTAATGTTTCCGCAAGCATTCCAACAAATAAGGCTGTTTGTAATGATAACATCCGATTATTCTTTTTATTTTTTTTATAAAAGTAACCAGCCAGAATTCCAGATAGAATTGTAGCTAAGCCACAAGTAATCCCTGTGAAACCACCTAAAAAAGCACGATGAACCCCAGCGATTAACCCTGCCCCTAAGCCTACCTTCCACCCGCCTAATAAGCCTGCGACTACAACTCCAATAACACGGGCATTGGCTATGGCCTCTTCTTGACTTAATTCTAAAACCCATCGGCTATATGTTCCAGTTTCTACGTTAACAGTTAAACCTGTGTAAGTTCCGATGATACCAAATATTCCGAACATAATAATAACACTTATTTGGTGTCTTTTCGAAATCTCCCTGTATTCAATTAAGTCGCGAATAGATTTAAAACGAGTCATTATAAAGGCTACAGCGACAATTAACCCTAAACGTTCAATCATCACTATTAATAATTCCCACACGGTTTCTAACAACTCCTATACATGTTTTATCTTTAGTATGTTTGACTATCTACAATTATAACATGAGAAAATACTACTCTATGATCCAATGACTACGATTTTCTTAGAAATGAAACACCTTCTCCAGTTTCTTCAGCATAAGCAGGTAGACAGAGTAATGAAACTAGAAGGAGCGAAACCTATGCAACTATAACATTGCATTGATTTCGCTCCTGTAATTCTTTCTATTTTACACACTCTACTATCTAAAACATAAATTCAACTGACTCTACTAAATCTTCACTATTGTTTTCAGTGCCACTTAGTTTGATATCCTTTAATTTGATTTGTGGATCTTGAGCAATTTGCGTTAATATGAACAACAAATCTTGGGACATTTTTTCTACTGTATTCTTTTTGAACAGCTTAGTGCAATATTCAAATTCTCCGTTAATCTCTCCATTCTCTATGCTCATCCCTAGTAAAAGATCAAATTTAGCAAAGGTTTGATTATAGGATGGAACAACGGAAAGCGATGCTTCAGCTTGTACTTCTTGTTCATCAGTAGTGTTCAATAAAAACATGGTATCAAACAATGGGTTGCGACTAACATCACGTTGTAGATTTAGTTTCGTTACAAGTTCTTCAAATGGATATTCTTGATTTTCGTAAGCTAGTAAGGCATTCTGCTTCACATCCATTAAAAACTCATGAAAGGCTCTTTCAGCCAATGGCTGATTGCGCATGGCTAACGTATTGACAAATACTCCGATAATCGGCTCTAGATCTGCATGTGTTCGACCGGCAATTGGGCTTCCTACGACAAGATCTTCTTGACCACTGTACTTAGCAAGCAAGATGTTGTAGGCGGCTAGAAGCGTCATATACATTGTCGCCCCATGACTCTCTGTCAATTTCTCTATTTGTTCTGTGAGTTCGGCATCAATGACAAACTTAGAGGTGTCTCCTTCAAAGCTACGCACGCTTGGTCTAGCATAATCTGTAGGCATTTCTAAGACCGGGAGCTCTCCGCTAAAAGCATTCAACCAGTAGCCTTCCTGTTTTATCAACCGCTCACTTTGCTCCTCAGACTGTTGCCATACTGCATAATCTTTGTACTGGATACGTAGTGGTGCAACCTCTTCCCCTTCATAAAAGCGAACAAAATCTTGAACCAGAAGATCTGTAGAAGCCCCATCGGAAATAATATGATGCATATCCAGCATGAGAAGCTGATACTCTTCTCCTACTTCAATCACTCCTACCCTTAGTAATGGTGGCTTCTCTAGATCAAATGCACGGACAAAACGTTCAAAAATTTCTGCGGTTTCGTCCTCTCTAGCTTCTACATATTCAATCTCAAAGGATACCGCTGAATGGATACGTTGTACCGGTTCTCCACTTACAATTTCAAAGCCAGTGCGTAATGTTTCATGGCGTACCATCAACTGACGGAATGCTTTTTCCAATCTTGCTCGGTCTAATGCCCCTTCTATCTTCATAATGGTTGGCATATTGTAGCTTAATTCTGCTCCTTCAAGCTGATGAAGAATAAATAATCGTTTCTGTGCTGACGATACCGGATAGAATTCTCTTTCTTCAGCAATTGGAATGGATATATGCGCATGGTGTTCCATTGCTGGAAGCACCTTCGCTAGGGCTTCCACAGTTGGTGATTCGAAAATGACCCTAAGCGGTACATCTACATTAAGCTCTTTATGCATTCTAGTTACTAGAGTGGTTGCTCGTAAGGAATGTCCTCCTAAATCAAAGAAGTTGTCCTTGATCCCTACCGTTTTTACTCCTAGTATGTCCTGCCAGATTTGAACTAGTTTTTCTTCTACCGCTGAACGAGGAGCCATATACTCAGTTCCTGTCTGTATGCTTCCCTCTGGTTTTGGCAAGGCTTTACGATTGATCTTCCCATTTGGTGATAATGGCATTTGCTCCAACTGTACAAAATAGGATGGGATCATGTAGCTTGGTAGTTCTTGAGCCAATGCCGCTCTAAGCTCACTGACATTCCATTCATGGGTAGCAGTGAAGTATGCGCAAAGATATTTTTGCCCTGTATTGTCTGCTTGGTCAGTCACAATCGCTTCTTGAATGCTTGCTAGGTTTAAGATTTTGGCTTCGATCTCTCCAAGTTCAATTCTAAATCCACGAATTTTCACCTGATGATCGATCCGTCCTAAATACTCGATGTTTCCATCTGATAACCAACGAGCCAAGTCTCCCGTACGGTACATACGCTCTCCCGGAACAAACGGGTTCTGTACAAACTTCTCCGCTGTAAGCTCTGGACGGTTGTAGTATCCACGTGCAAGTCCCACCCCAGCGATACATAGTTCACCGGCAACACCAAACGGCTGTAATTGATTATTCGCGTTAACAATATAGAGCTGGATATTGTCAATTGGTTTCCCTATTGGAACACTCTCCACCTTCTCATCTAATGGACAATCGAAGAAGGAAACATCCACTGTCGCCTCTGTAGGTCCATATAAATTGATCAATCTGGTTTGGTTGATCGGTGTGACAAGCTGCTGGAAGCGATTTGCATGAGATGGCGTTAGAGCTTCTCCACTAGCAAACACTTGGCGTAAGTAAATCAGTTTTTCTTGCAGTTCTTGTCCTGTTTGTTGCTCTAGATATTCTAAGAAAGCATGAAGCATAGCAGGGACGAAGTGCATCGTTGTGACCTTATGCTGAGCAATGGTATCTAGAATGACCTTAGGATTCTTTTCCCCTCCGACAGAGAGTAAGCAGACCTTGGAACCGACCATTGACCACCAGAACAATTCCCAAACAGATACGTCAAAGGTGATCGCTGTTTTTTGGAGAATCGTGTCACTTGCTGAAATTGGATATTGCTCATGCATCCACAAAATTCGGTTTATCACAGAATGATGCTCCACCATAACTCCTTTTGGATTTCCTGTGGTCCCAGAAGTATAGATGACATAGGCAAGATGGCTTGAAAGATTCATAGTACCCAAGTTTGAGCGATCCTCATGATAGGATGCTTCGTCTTCTAAGATGATGCAAAGTCCATCAAATGCCGCTTTATTTAGTAAGTGTTTCTGAACAAGTAGGATATCGGCATTTGCATCCCCCATAATGTAGCGAATACGTTCTTCTGGATGTGTCGGGTCAATAGGAACATACGCTCCACCTGCCTTCAAGATAGCGTAGATTCCAATCATCATCTCTAGAGAACGTTCTGCCATAATTCCCACCAGTTGGTCTTCACATACCCCATTCGCTCTTAAGGTTCGTGCAAGCTGATTGGCTCTTTCGTTCAACTCTCGATAACTCATTTCTTGATCTTCAAAGACGATAGCTATAGCGTCAGGAGTTCGTTCCACTTGTTCTTCAAACATCTGATGAATGGTTTTCTCTCTTGGATAATCTGCTGTTGTATCATTGAATACAGACAGAATTTGAGTCTTTTCTCCTGCTGTTATCATTTCCAGATTTAATAGCTTCTCTTGTGGATCGTTGATAACATCCTTCATTAATTGAGTGAAATGTTCCGCCATAAGCTCTATTGTTTCTCTCATATACAATGAAGTGGCGTATTCAATACTACACAACATTCCTTCTTCTGACTCTACTACATTAATGTTTAGATCAAATTTTGAGATGGTATGCTTTTGTGGATATGCTTGTAATCGCAATCCCTGGAGCTCTCCTTCTTCCTGACCCGTATTTTGGAGTGTAAACATCGTGTTAAACAAGGCATTTCGACTTAAGTCCCTTTCTACATTCAAATGCTCTACTAATTCCTCAAATGGATACTCTTGGTTCTCATATGATTGCAGTGTCATTTCTTTCACTTCCTGCAGGAACTCCATGAATGTTTTCTCAGCAGATGGGTAGCTTCGAAGCGCTAAGGTGTTGACGAACATTCCGACCAATGGTTCAAGGTCAGCATGAGCTCTTCCAGCAATGGGGGTCCCCACAATAATATCCTCTTGACCACTATATTTATGCAATAGACACTTATAGGCGGCTAATAGGACCATATACAAGGTTGACCCTGTTTCTGTGGCGATCTGCTTAAGCCCCGCACTAATGGTTGAGTCAATTGTAAATTCGAATAGATCTCCAGCAAAGCTTTGCACGGCTGGACGCACATAATCTGTAGGCAATTCCAACACCGGAAGCTCTCCAGCAAAAGCTTTTAACCAGTAGGCTTCCTGACGTTTCATACGTTCGCTTTGTACCTGCGAATGCTGCCATACGGCATAATCTTTATACTGAATTTTAAGAGATGGCAATTCTTCTCCGGCGTACAAGCGCATAAATTCTTGAGTAAGAAGCTCCATCGATACACCGTCGGAAATGATATGGTGCTTATCTAGCATCAGGATATGCCGATCTACTTCAAGCTGAATCACTCCTACTCGTAGTAATGGAGCTCTTTCTAAGTCAAAAGCTCTAACAAAGCGATCAACCAATCTTCCGCCTCTTCTTCACTTGCCTGAAGATATTCTACGTGAAAAGGAACTTCTGAAAGAATCTTTTGTACGGGTTCTCCACCTACCATCTCGAATTTCGTTCGTAAGGTTTCATGACGGACGATCAATTTCCTAAATGCTTCTTCTAAGCGTTCACGATCTAAAGAACCTTTTAGAATCATGTGAGATGGCATATTATAGCTTAATTCTGCTCCTTCTAGTTGATGCAAGATATATAAGCGTTTTTGTGCTGAAGAAACAGGGTAGACATCCCTTATCTCTGCGCTTGGTATTGATATATGTGTGTGTTGCTCCATTCCTGTAATGACTTCACCCATGGCTTCTACAGTAGGTGATTGGAAGACGACTCTTAGTGGCAGATTCACATTCATTTCTTTGTGAATCTTAGAAACCAAGTTCGTAGCTCGTAAGGAATGCCCTCCGAGTTCAAAGAAATGATCCTTTACTCCTATCATCTGTAGACCAAGCACTGTTTTCCATATTTCGACGAGCTTTTCTTCTACCTCCGTTCGAGGTGCTACATACTCCGCACCTGTTTGGATCGCTCCATCTGGTTCTGGCAGGGCTTTACGATCAATTTTTCCATTAGGAGTTAATGGCATCTGCTCAAGCTGTACAAAGTAGGATGGGATCATATAGTTTGGCAGATCTCGTGCCAAGGTTGATCTCAATTGACTCACACTGTATTCTTGATTCAGAGTGTAGTAGGCACATAGATACTTTTGACCTGTTTCATCTTCTAAATCAGTGACAACAACATCCCTTAATACGCCTATTTTTAATAGCTGTGCTTCGATTTCCCCAAGTTCAATACGATATCCTCGAATTTTTACTTGATGGTCGATACGACCTAAATATTCAATGCTCCCATCTGGCAGCCATTGTGCTAAGTCACCAGTACGATACATACGCTGATCCTGATTAAATGGATGCTCGACAAACTTTTCCGCAGTTAATTCAGGTTTATTTAAGTATCCTCTGGCTAAACCTACACCAGCTACACACAACTCACCTGGGATATTGACAGGCAGCAGCTCTTTATGTCCCCTCATGATCATGACTTGATTGTTCCAGATTGGAGTACCAATGATTTGCTTTTCACCTTGACTGATATTGCGAACAAAGGTTGTGACGACACTATTTTCTGTCGGTCCATATTCATTAACCAATTGTACCTGTGGTAGGAAATGATGGCTCTTTTCGATTAATGACTGACTAATGCCTTCTCCTCCTAAAATGATAGCTCGAAGATTTGGTGCCTGTTTCTGATCTAAAATATCCAATAAGGCAGTATAGAGACTAGGTACACTTAAGAAAAGAGTAATCCCTTGCTTGGTAATGGTCCCAGCTAAAGCTATGGGGTCCTGTGCCTCTTGTTCTCCAAGCAAATAAACACTTGCTCCTGACAGCAGCGGGCTAAACAAACTCGCAACGAAAGCATCAAATGAGAAAGAAAACAGCTGCAATACTCTATCTTTCTCGTTTAATCCTAGTTCTGTATTCCTCCATAGTAGAGAATTCACTACACTTTGGTGTTCTACGATAACCCCTTTTGGATTACCTGTAGTACCCGATGTATAAATGACATAAGCCAAATGTTCAGAAGTGTTAATCGACTCTAAATTGCTAGTACTATATTTACTAGAATCAAATGAATGAAGATCAATTGTTGTCACTTCACCAACTATTTTTTCCTTCCACTTGGATGTAGTTAACATATAACTGCATTGGCTATCTTCGAGTAAATAACGCACACGATCCTCAGGATAGCTTGGATCAATTGGTAAGTAGCTCCTCCAGCTTTTAGAACGGCGAAAATTCCAATGACCATTTCTAGCGAACGTTCTACCATAATTCCAACGAGTTGATCCGCTTGTATTTCATATTCTCTTAAGTTGTGAGCTAGCTGATTCGCTCGTTCATTAAGTTCACGATAGGTTAGTTGTTGTCCTTCAAAGACAAGAGCAATCGCCTCTGGAGTTCTCTCTACTTGTTCTTCAAACAACTGATAGATGGTCTTTTCTCTTGGATATGCAGTTGCTGTATCATTAAATTCTGATAGAAGCAGCTTCTTCTCATCTGCTGTGATCATTTCCAAGGACATCAGCTTCTCTTGTGGATGATTGACCAAGCTCTGAACCAATTGAATAAAATGTTCCGCCATATGAACAATGGTTTCTTTCTTATATAAAGCCGTTGCGTACTCAATACTGCATACAAATTGTTCTTCCTCTTCGACTACATTAAGAGTCAGATCAAATTTTGAAACATGATGCTCATGTGGATAAGGCTGGAGGTCTATACCTTTAAGTTCCACTTCATCCTGCTCCATATTTTGCAGAACAAACATGGTACTAAATAATGGATTGTGGCTTAAGCTGCGTTCGATATTTAACTTTTCGATCAGCTCTTCCAGCGGATACTCTTGATTTTCATAGGCTTGTAATGTTGTTTTCTTGACTTCTTCAAGAAACTCCATGAACGTCTTTTCCCCTGATGGATAGCTTCGAATAGCCAATGTGTTTACGAACATCCCAATAAGCGGTTCTAAATCTGCATTTGTTCTTCCAGCAATCGGGGTTCCTACGACCACATCTTCCTGCCCACTATATTTGTATAATAAGGACTTATATGCCGCTAAAAAGACCATATAGAGTGTTGTTCCGGTTTTGCTAGCTATTTCTCTCAAGCTCTTGCTGATTGACGAATCTATGACAAACTCAATGGTTTCCCCTGCAAAACTTTGTACAGCAGGACGCGAATAATCTGTTGGCATTTCTAACACTGGAATTTCCCCAGCAAAAGTATCTAACCAATAGGCTTCTTGTTTCTGCATTCGTTGACTTTGTACCTCCGATTGCTGCCAAACAGCGTAATCCTTATATTGAATAGATAGTGGAGGCAATTCTTTCCCTTCATAGAACTGGGCAAACTCTTGAATTAGAATTTCCATAGAAACGCCATCCGAGATAATATGATGCATATCCAACATTAAGATATGACGTTCTTCTTCTAATTCATGTAGTCCGACTCGAAGTAATGGTGCTTGTTCTAAATCAAAGGCACGGACAAAGCTACCAATTACCTGCTCCTCATCTGCCTTTCCAGCTTGAGTATGTTCTATTGAGAAGGAAACTTCTGAATGTATCCGTTGCACAGGTTCTCCATCTACCATTTCAAAACTAGTACGCAGAATTTCATGTCGAGCAATCAATTGTCTGAAGGCATGCTCAAAGCGCTCCACATCTAATGCACCATGAACGATTAGCGTTGCTGGGATATTATTGCTTATTTCAGCACCTTCTAGTTGTTGCAAGATATATAATCTCTTTTGTGCAGATGAAACGGGATACACATCCATTTTATTTGCCAAAGGAATGGAAACATGTTGCTGATGTTCCATCTCTGAAATTACTTCCTCCATATCTTCTATAGTAGGAGATTGAAACACCGTTCGTAACGGTAGGTCGATATTCATTTCCTTATGAATTCTTGATACCAGAGTGGTTGCTTTTAAAGAATGACCTCCGAGTTCAAAGAAGTTGTCCTTCACTCCTATGGTATCTAGATTCAATACGGCTTTCCAAATTAAAACTAGCTTCTCTTCCGTTTCCGTTCGTGGCGCAACGTACTCAACTCCTGATAGAATACTATCTTTCGGCTCTGGAAGAGCTTTACGATCAATCTTACCATTAGGCGTTAACGGCATCTGCTCTAGTTGAACAAAATAAGCTGGGATCATATACTGAGGCAGCTCACGAGATAAGGTTT
>NZ_BAMO01000005.1 GCF_000615945.1 Caldalkalibacillus mannanilyticus JCM 10596 | reverse complement strand
GAGAGGACCAAAAGAGACTCCATTATGAGAAAGAAGTATTAATAGAAAACCTTTGGCAGCAAGAACACAAACAGCTCCTATATCTTCCTGAGTTAGAGTATCCCATCTTTAAAGAACAGTTAGGTAGAGTAAACAAATATAATGAACTAAACCTGGATAAAACTTTAGTACATATACCAAACGCATCTCGCTACAGCCTACTTCATGTCATTGTGACCTGGGATCAGTTTAAAGTCGTATCACCTGACGGTGAATTGTTATTTGAGGATTTCCGACCATATATGAATAAAAGACGGGCTATTCCCTGGGAATCTATATTTAAAACATGGATAGCTAAACCGAGAGTAGTGACGCATTCACGCTATACAAAGTACTTACCGGAAGGGTTCATAACTACTTAAAAGTCGACGATCTGCTACTACGTCGGGAACGCCTAATGATGATGGCTAACCTGCTTGTTACACACGATATGAAGCGTATTAATGAAGAGTTCTATGAATTGATTGCAGAAGACAAGCTATTTACTCAGCGAGATCCTTATGGGATCAATTGGGACAACTATGATTCCTTAGCTCCAAATGCGGAAGGAAGGTTGCCACATGAGTGATGAGCTTCGTAAGAAATGCAGATCGCTAAGGCTTGCATACGTTGGTGAGATTTACAGTTCCATAACATTTGAGAGTCCAGAGCAATACTTAAATGAACTATTTGTTGAAGAATTCCGGTTACGTGAGAAGGCTAAAGCCCAACGTTTGATGAAGAAGGCAAAGTTTTTTGATAAGACGAATTTACAGACTTACCAATGGAACGACCGCATTCGATTTCCCACTCATTTAACGAAGGAAGATCTTTGTAGTCTAAATTTTATTGGGAAAAGCAAAATGTAGTATTAATTGGATCACCTGGAACGGGCAAAACTCATTTAGCAACAGGGTTGGGTAGAAAAGCATGTGAACAAGGATATGAAGTGCGTTTTTTTCGTGTTTCTCATTTAGCAGAAGAATTGGAACTGGCTTTAAGGCTAAATCGCCTTACGGCGTTTAGGAAAAGGATTGAAAAGCTAGATCTCATTATTTTAGACGAAATGGGCTACCTTCCGTTCAGTAAAGAAGGAGCGGAGCTCCTATTTCAACTAATTTCAGAGTGTTATGAACAGAAAAGCCTTATACTAACGTCAAATCTAGAATTTAGTCAGTGGAACAGAATCTTCACGGATTCAAGGTTAACAGCGGCATTGGTGGATCGCTTGATCCATCATGCTCACATAATCTCTTTTCAAGGAGAAAGTTTTCGATTAGCTAACGCTTTGTCTAAAGCACGTTAAATCTATTGGGTGGCAAAACTCTGTACTTTTAATTGCATTATTCTGTACTTTTCTATTGCAAAATACAGAATGGTAAAAGAAATTAGCAAGATTCCATATCTTTTGGCAATAAACTTTGATGAATAGGGTATAGCCCAACTATAATCATTCCTATTCCTACATGTTTAATTGATATTCCTCCCGAAATACATTGCGTAGTTTACATATATTCACTATTATTATCTCACAAATGGTTTTTGATATTTGCTTACAAGCTTAGTTGTTAAGGGCGTTCAATAATGACTCTATTACTTCCGTGTGGGGTGCTTTTGGCGTAGGGGTGGGAATCATCTAAAGGTGCAAAAGGGTCATTTAACATGAGGTAGATATAATAATTTTGGTCATTTATTAGCTCATGGTCGAATCTTTGTTCAAGATATCTCTCTTCATCCTCTTCTAATTGATCGTATAGATAGAGTTCATGTTCAGTTATATTCACTTGTTCCCAATTCAATAGAGATACTAGGTAAAAATCATATTGAATATCTGATCTATTCCCATAGAATAATTTGTATTCAAATTCTTGTGCCTTGATATTATTGATAGATGTATAGCTGGTATTGGGGTCACTAATGAAAACTCCATTAATTTTAGGAGTACTGCTAGGGCTGGAGCTTGATGTAAGATTTGGTCTTTGAGTAGGAATATGCTCTACATCTTTTAATAGATTAATACGTAAAGTATACAATTGGTTGTAAAGAAGGTTTTCTTCTAATGAAGACATGTATTTGTCTGGGTCACGTATAATAATATAGTTTATTGAATGGAAACCAGATTCTATATCACGAAGTGAAATGGGGATTGTTTCAAATTCATTAGCAGGAACTTCAAATTTATAATATAACGAACTTTCTTTATCATTAGCTGTAAATTCGATTTGTTTCCCATGATCATATACCATGAGTAAGAAGGTTTCTTTTTTGGACGTTTGATTACCCAATACAATCTCCTTATTAAAAGTATCCTCCTTAATAGAAAAGGTTTTTTTTGATACAATTTGACCATCCTCGTACAAACCAAGTGAATAGCCATCTTGCATTTTTGCAATGGGTAATAAATCATCCTCATAATTATTTGTTTTTAGTGTTTCCTTACATCCGACTAAAAAAATAAGAATAACTAGATTACATAATAAAAACAACTTTTTCATTGGTACGTGCCCCCTTAGTTCATCATAAACCATGCTAATGTGTAGTTTATTATAAAAAAGGAAAATGACTACTTTAAAGAACAGCAGCTATCCTTCTCTCTATATTACCACCAAATAGTGGAAACTTCACTAAAGTTAACAAGTCAATATAGCCAAAAACTCATTTCTTCGTAAATCTAAAGGAATATTAGAAGAATAATAGAATATATATAATGAATAGCTATTCAGGGAGGTTTCCTTTAGATGAAGATTCGTTCGATGACAATAGAAGAATATCAATCTTTGCTACACGTTTCGATGAGAAAAAAGGCTCCTCAGATTTGGTTAAAAAATGCGAGATTTCTCAATGTATATACAGGACAGGTTGAACAGGGACAGATCTATATTGCAGGCAATCGAGTGGCTTATGTGGGGCAGAAAGAGCCTCTTGTATCCAATGAAACAGAGATTATTGAACTAGCCAGCCATCAGGTAGTGGTCCCTGGATATATAGAACCGCATGCTCATCCCTTCCAATGGTATAACCCTCTTGAGTGGGGAAGGTATGTCACAACCCAAGGAACGACGACATCCATCAACGATAATATGGCTCTGTTTCTTAAATTAACAGATGAGCAGGCTCTTCAATTTATTCAAGAATTGGACGAGCAGGGTTTTCATCTCTGGCTGTGGTGGTCGCGCTTTGATGGACAGACCAATACGGGGGAGCAGATAGGCAGGTTTAACGATCAGACCTTACGAACGTGGTTGTCGCATCCTTTAGTGGTACAAGGAGGGGAATTTACCTCTTGGCCGTACTTCATACAAGGAGAGCCGAATTTAACCAAATGGATGTTAATGACCAAGCAAGATTTCGGGAAACGGATTGAGGGGCATCTGCCTGGAGCGTCTTTCGAAACCTTAAATACGCTGGCGGCAGCAGGTGTCAGTGCAGATCATGAATCTCTACATGGAGAGGATGTGCTCAATCGTCTGCGACTGGGTTATTATGTGAGCTTGCGGTATTCGTCTATTCGACCGGATTTACCGCAGATTCTAGAGGAATTGAAAGGAAATCCTGAAGTGAACCTTTCGCGAATCATGCTGACCAATGATGGAGCCAGTCCTTTTTTTGTCCAGAGGTCAGGCATGAATGAAATGATCAAGCTGGTCATGAAGGCTGGATTTGGAGTGGCAGATGCCTATCGGATGGCAACATTGAATCCTGCTACCTATTATGGTTTAGATCAAGAACTGGGAGGAATTGCTCCGGGAAGACTAGCTCATTTGAACGTAGTAGAAACATTGGATGAGCCGACACCGTCTTATGTTATGGTGGATGGAAAATGGGTGGTGAGAAATGGGCAATCTCTCATGAATCCTTCTTCTGATTGGCTTTTCCAATATTTTAAGCCTAAGGAAGTCACTTGGGATTTGAGTCGATTGTTGCAGATCCGCGATACAGGAACAACAGGAATTGAACTGATTAATGAAGTGATTACCAGGCCCTATTCGTATTCGCCAAGTGATTCATTGGTAGAGGATGAAGCGTATCTGATGTTAGTCGATCATGAAGGGAGATGGGGCGTACACACACGAATCAAAGGATATAGTACAAAATTGGTAAGCCTAGCTAGTACATATACAGCCTCCAAAGACTATATACTAATAGGTAACAATAGAGAAGATATGGTACAAGCCCTTCGAAAAGCATTGGAAATGGGTGGAGGCATTGTGGCGACATTCGAGAATGGAGAACGGTTAGAAATCCCGTTGACTCTCGCGGGAGGAATGAGCAGGAAGGTATGAAGGAAGTTGTGGAATATAGTCAGCATTTTGTGCAGATGATGCAAAAAGACGGACATGCCTTTGCTGACCCTATTTATACTTTGTTGTTTTTAACAGCAACTCACCTTCCGTTTATCCGTATGACGAATGAAGGAGTCTACCTTATTAAGGAGCAAAAAGTGGTTTCCGCCAAAATGATTTTTTAGTGCGTTAAAGGATTTTAGCAGGTAGATGACGAATTAGTGTAGAGTGAATTGTATAGATGGCAAATGAAAGCCGAAACTTGAAATCTGAAACTTGAAAGTTGAATATTGAAGGAGTGGATGAGCTTGAAGAAAGCTTGTATAGGCTTAATTCTCGTACTAAGCTTTCTCTTACTGGTAGCGTGCGGTGGGAGTGATCCTGCTACTCAACCAGTGGAAGAAGAACTTGGAGGAGAGCCCATTATAGAAGAAGAGGAAACCGTATTTCCCTATCATGCGCCATTGACTGGAGAAGGTTCTCTAGTTGAAATAAATGATCGAATTCTTGCTGTGATGATTAATAACCATGGAAAGGCTAGACCGCAGACAGGAATCAGTCAAGCGGATATGGTCTATGAAGTGTTGGCAGAGGGAGAAATTACTCGTTTGGTTGCTTTATTTCAGAGTAAGTCTCCAGAGGTGATTGGTCCTGTGCGCAGCTTACGTCCGTATCTAATTGATATTGCCACTGGCTTTGACGCTGTTTTTGCCCATGCAGGAGGTTCACCAGAGGCATTACAGATTGCACGTAACCAAGGATTACCTAATTTAGATGAAATCTATAATGCGGGAGGTTCTTTTTATCGGGTTAATTTCCGTAAAGCTCCTCATAACCTATATACCAGTACTGAATTGTTGCGAGAAGGTGCTGAGAAGAGAAAATACAAACAGGATTCTAAGATCCCTACCTTGAAGTTTAAGGACCCAGTGGAGGAGATGGTAGGAGAAGAGGCTGGTTGGATTGATATTGAATATCACTCTTCATATAAGGTATCATATGAGTATGACGCTGAAACGGGTCTTTATACAAGATATGTTCGAGGCGAGCCTCATGTGGATATGGAAACCACAGAGCCGCTGACCACCACCAATCTTTTTGTGATTGAAACCACGCATAAAACATTAGATAGTGTAGGGCGAAGAGCCATTGATGTGAAGTCTGAGGGGAAGGGCTACCTTTTTCAAAGAGGAAAGATGACCGAAGTGGATTGGAAACGAATAGATGGAGTCATTCGACCCATTAGAGATGGAGAAGAGATAGGCTTATATCCTGGTGTAACATGGGTGAATATTGTCCCTAATAAACCGGGACTTGAGAATAGTGTTCGCTTCAAAGCCTCTAAGGAGGTAAGTAACTAGACCAAAGCCTTTGGAGGGGTAGATTACAATGCAGATTAACAAATTACGGGGAAAAGAAGTGGATCAATTATTTAAGTCGATTCTCACCTTGGAGAATCTAGAGGATTGTTATATCTTTTTTGACGATCTTTGCACGGTAAATGAAATTCAGTCATTGGCACAGCGCCTTGAGGTAGCGAGAATGTTGCGACAAGGCTTTACTTACCATAAGATTGAAACGGAAACGGGAGCCAGTACGGCAACGATCTCACGTGTCAAACGTTGCTTGAATTATGGAAATGACGGTTATAAAATGGTCTTAGATCGTGTTGAAGATACGGAAAAAGAAAATAAATAAGCAAAGTGATATAAGTAAAAACAATCATGATCCTACAAGAAGAGTTGGACCTTATGACCTTGGCAGAAGAGCCAAGGTCTTTCTTCGTCCATATGATGGAAGTTTACAGTTTAGGGTGATAATTTGATATAATTCCTTTGAAGGTTAAGGGGGACGAATGATGTTAGAAATGAAAAGTTGGAAGCACGTATTTAAGCTTGATCCAGATAAATCGATCTCAGATGAAGCACTGGAGGCGATCTGTGAATCGGGAAGTGATGCGGTTATTGTAGGCGGGACCTATGGGGTTACCTTTGACAAGACCATTGATCTTCTGGCGAGGATTCGTCGGTATGCCATCCCCTGTCTTTTAGAAATATCCAACCAAGAAGCCATTGTTCCTGGTTTTGACCATTATTTGGTCCCCATTGTGCTCAATGCGATGAACCCTAATTGGATATTGAAGCCCCATCATATTGCTGTGCAGGAATTTGGCACCATGATTCCTTGGCACGAGATATCGACGGTTGGGTATACCGTGTTAAATCCTGAATCGAGCGTAGCTCAATTAACGGAAAGTGAAACGGAACTAAATGAAGATGAGATCATTGCCTACGCTAGATTAAGTCATCATTTGTTGAAATCATCTTATTTTTACCTTGAATATAGCGGTACCTTGGGAGACCCACAGAAGCTTAGCGGGGTTTATGAGCGCTTGAAGCGAGAGGGAAGCCTGCATATTTTTTATGGTGGAGGTATTACCTCTAAGGAGCAAGCGGAAGAAATGAGTAAAATCGCTGATACCATTGTAGTCGGTAACCTCATATATAAAGACTTAGACACAGCGATTCGGACAGTGCCGAAATAAAGGGGAGGAAGCAGAATGACACAAGGATCTATCCAACAGATGATCGAATCATTAAATCCACAGCAGAGAAGAGCCGTCGTCGAAACAGATGGCCCTATATTACTGGTAGCTGGAGCTGGAAGCGGGAAGACAAGGGTTCTTACCCATCGCATTGCTTATTTATTAGCAGAAAAAAGGATCACACCTTGGAATATATTAGCGATCACCTTTACGAACAAAGCAGCGAGAGAAATGAAAGACAGGGTAGCGGCTCTGGTGGGAGGACAGGCAGAAGATATTTGGATTTCTACGTTTCACTCCATGTGTGTTCGTATTCTTCGTCGAGATATTGACCGCTTGGGTTACTCGCGCAATTTTAGCATTTTAGATAGCGGGGATCAGCTTTCTGTAGTGAAGGAAGTGATGAAACGCCTCAATCTGGATACGAAAAAATTTGAACCTAAAGCGATTCGAGGGAGTATCTCCCATTTTAAAAATGAATTAAAAACCCCTCAGGAAGTAAGCAATTTGGTGGGGAATTACTATGATAAGGTAGTAGCCGATGTCTATGAAGGCTACCAGAAAACACTGCGCACCAATCATGCCTTAGATTTCGATGACCTAATTATGCTGACGGTCAGATTGTTTCAAGAGGTTCCTGATGTCCTAGATTTTTATCAACGCAAATTTCAATATATTCATGTCGATGAGTATCAGGATACCAACCGAGCACAGTATCTTTTGGTCAGCCTGTTAGCCGATCGCCATCGTAATATCTGTGTGGTAGGGGATACTGATCAATCGATTTATATGTTTCGTGGGGCGGATATTAGCATTATTCTTTCTTTTGAAAAAGATTATAAGGATGCTAAAGTGATTAAGCTAGAGCAAAACTATCGCTCGACCAAGCGGATTCTACAAGCCGCCAATGAGGTGATCAAAAATAATTCTAGTCGAAAAGCGAAAAACCTCTGGACGGAGAATGAAGAGGGAGCTAAGATCACCTACTATAGAGGAGATAATGAACAAGGGGAAGCGTATTTTATCACGGAAAAAATTCAAGAAGCGATCAGCAAGGGGAGCAAATATAAAGACATTGCCATCCTCTATCGAACCAATGCCCAGTCGCGTGTGATTGAGGAAGTATTTCTTAAATCGAATATTCCTTATCAAATTGTGGGCGGGACAAAGTTCTATGACAGAAAAGAAATCAAAGATATCTTAGCTTATCTCCGCTTGATTTCAAATCCTGATGATGATATTAGCTTTCGTCGTATAGTTAATGTACCGAAAAGAGGAATTGGGGAAGCGACCGTTGATCGACTTGCCCAATATGCCGATGAGAAGGGAATCTCCATGTATTCCGCTTTGGCTGAAGTTGATTTCATCGGATTAAGCTCAAGAGCGGCGAATCAACTGGCGAGCTTCTATGATTTAATGAGAAATATGATCCAGATGGTCGATTATTTATCGGTGACGGAGCTAACGGAGCAGATCTTAGAAAAAACAGAGTATATTGAGATCTTGAAAAAGGAAAACTCCATTGAAGCTAATGCACGTATTGAAAACATTGAAGAGCTATTATCTGTGACACAGGATTTTGAACAGAAGAGTGAAGACAAGACGCTTCTTGCCTTCTTGACGGAATTAGCCCTTGTAGCAGATATTGATCAGGTCGATGATGATGAAGAAGAAGTAGGCAATCAGGTTCTTCTCATGACGCTCCATTCGGCAAAGGGCTTAGAGTTCCCTTATGTTTTTCTTGTTGGGTTAGAGGAAGGAATCTTCCCGCATAATCGTGCCTTGATTGAAGAAAGTGAAATGGAAGAAGAACGTCGATTGGCGTATGTAGGAATTACGAGGGCTGAGAAGGAGTTATTTCTAACCAATGCTCGAATGAGAACCTTGTTTGGACGGACAGGCATGAATCCTGAATCCCGTTTCATTCAGGAGATTCCAGCAGAGATCTTAGAAAGTGCCAATCCGACTGCTGCTTCTTCAGGAGGCTATGGCTATTCTGGAGGAAATCGAATGGGGCAGAGTACCTTCCACTCAAGCCCTTCTGCTAGAGAAACAAGCCCTACTGGTTATGGAAGAGGAGCTGGGACTGCGAGTACTGGAGCAAGATCTACTGTAACTAAGAGCCTGCAAGCTTCAGGCGCACAATCTCTTGGGTGGTCTGTAGGAGATAAAGCAGGTCATGGCAAGTGGGGTGTGGGTACGGTTGTCAGCATGAAGGGAGAAGGGGACGATTTAGAGTTGACGATTGCTTTTGATCAACCGGTCGGGCTCAAGCGCTTATTGGCTAAATTCGCTCCGATTACAAAACAATAAGAAAGAGTTTACATGAGAAATGAGGGAATTTCTTTGAACAGAGATGAAGCACTGCAAAGAATGGAAGTTCTATACACAGAGATTGAAAATCATAATTATCAGTATTATGTTTTGGACAATCCAAGCATCAGTGATTATGAGTATGACAAGCTAATGAAAGAACTGCTGACGCTCGAAGAAGCATATCCAGAATTGAAGAAGGTCAATTCCCCCTCAGAAAGAGTCGGAGGGGAGCCCCTTCCGTTCTTCTCTAAGGTTGTTCATGAAATTCCCATGCTTAGCCTAGGGAACTCATTCTCTGAACAAGATCTGCGTGACTTTGATCGTCGGGTGAGGCAGGGTTTGGAAGAAGGGGAGAAGGTGGAATATGTCTGTGAATTGAAAATTGATGGACTGGCGGTTTCCTTACGCTATGAACAGGGGCAGTTCATTCGTGGGGCAACACGAGGAGATGGAAATGTAGGGGAAGATATTACTCAAAACCTGAAAACCATTCGTTCGATTCCTTTACAGTTGAAGGAAGCGGTCAATCTAGAGGTTCGCGGCGAAGCGTATATGCCTAAGAAAGAGTTTCAACGGATCAATAAGGAAAGAGAGCAGCAGGGGGAAGAGCTTTTTGCCAATCCTAGAAATTCGGCTGCGGGTTCTCTAAGACAACTTAATCCCAAAATAGCGGCGAATCGTAAATTAGATATTTTTCTCTATGGCATTGGTCAGCTTGAAGGACTTGACGTTGGTTCCCATGCGGAAGGGCTACAAGCTCTTGAAAATTTAGGATTAAAAACAAATAAAGAGCGGCAGGTCGTTTCATCCGTGGAAGAAATGCTTGTCTTTATTGAAAAATGGACCGCCAATCGTGCAACATTAGATTACGAAATCGACGGAATTGTAATTAAGGTGAATAGCTATCAACAGCAGGAGAAGCTTGGTTTTACCGCTAAAAGTCCACGCTGGGCAACGGCTTATAAATTTCCCGCTGAGGAATCCGTCACTATTCTCAAGGATATTGAAGTGAGTGTAGGCAGAACAGGAGCGATTACGCCAACAGCGATTCTTGAGCCTGTGCTTTTAGCAGGAACTACGGTTCAAAGAGCTTCCTTACATAACGAAGATTTGATTCGAGAGAAGGACATTCGCATTGGCGATCATGTTATCGTGAAAAAAGCAGGGGACATTATACCTGAAGTTGTCCAGGTTCTTGTTGAGAAGAGAACAGGGAACGAAGAACCGTATTCCATGCCTAGTCATTGTCCTGAGTGTGAGAGTGAGCTGGTACGCCTTGAAGGAGAAGTAGCCCTTCGTTGTCTGAATCCGCAGTGCCCTGCTCAAATCAAAGAGGGAATGATTCACTTTGTTTCGCGCCAAGCGATGAATATTGATGGTTTGGGAGAAAAGGTGATTATCCAGCTTTATCAAAATCAACTGATCAGAGATGTGGCAGATCTCTATTATCTCCAGCGTGAGGAGCTCTTACGTCTTGAGCGGATGGGAGAAAAATCGGTGGATAATCTCCTGCAAGCGATTGAAAGCAGCAAGGAGAATTCGTTAGAAAAGCTTTTATTTGGTTTAGGGATTCGTTTGGTAGGAGCTAAGGCAGCGAAAACCTTAGCGCAAGAATTTGAAGAGTTAGATCGTTTGGCTCAAGCGAGTGCGGGTGAAATCGAAGCGATCAATGAAATTGGACCTAAGATGGCACAAAGTGTGGTAGAATATTTTGCTATACCAGAGGTACAGGAGATGCTCACACGCTTGAAGGCTGCTGCTGTGAATATGAGCTACAAGGGACCTAAGCGTATTGTTGACGTGGATAATTCATCTTTCTTCGCAGGAAAAACAGTGGTATTAACAGGGACCTTGGAGCAGTTAACAAGGAATGAGGCGAAGGAAAAGCTTGAAGCTCTAGGGGCCAAAGTAACGGGAAGTGTGTCTAAAAGCACAGATGTCGTTGTCGCTGGTGAAAATGCAGGATCAAAACTAGAAAAAGCACAGCAACTGGGGATCGAAGTGATTGATGAAAACGAAATGATCAAACGAATAGGATAAGCGAGGTGGAAAGGATGAAAATAGCATCCATTTGTCCAAGTAACACGGAGCTGTTGCATTACTTAGGGTTGAGCTCCTCCATCATTGGTGTAGACAATTATTCGGATTGGCCGCCGCAGGTAGATCAACTGCCACGATTAGGACCTGACCTTGATATCAATATGGACCAGGTGGAAGCACTAGAGCCTGATCTAGTGCTTGCTTCACTTAGTGTTCCAGGGATGGAGAAAAACGTAGAACGTCTTCAAGCAAGAGGGATTCCGCACATTGTATTAAATCCTAATACGCTAGAGGAAATAGGACAAAATATTCTGCAATTAGGAGAAGCTACAGGGGAAGAGAAACGAGCGAGGGCTTTCTATGATCAGTACACAGAGAGGCTAGAATCCTATCATCAGTTAGCTACAAAGGTCAAGGAGAAAAAAAGAATGTACTGGGAATGGTGGCCAAAGCCTGTCTTCACACCAGGAGGACATAATTGGCTTACCGAAATCAGTCGTTTGGCTGGGGCAGAGAACATATTTGCCGATCAGGCTGTGGCTAGTTATCAAACAGATTGGGAGGAGGTGAAACAGAGAGAACCAGATATTGTTGCTTTGGTCTGGGTGGGTTCAGCAAAAAAGAGTGAATCCCAAGCTGGTTTATGATCGACCGGGCTGGAAAGAGCTTGCTGCACTACAACAGAACCAGGTTCATGTTCTGGATGAACCGCTCTTTTGCCGTCCTTCTCCAAGATTAATAACGGGTCTAGCGAAGCTTGCTTCCTTGCTTCACCCGGAGATTTTTCCAGTTTATCACGAGGGAGAGGATGTCCTAATTAAGTATAAATAAAATGAATTCAGAAAGAAAAAAATATTATAAAAACATATTGTAAAAAATCAGATGTGTTGTATAATAGGTTGGGCAGACAGTTGTCTGAATATTTTTAAAGGGAGGAAATTTAATGAGTCAATTACAACAAGGTCGCGAGCAATGGGGCTCACGTCTAGGGTTTATCTTAGCGTGCCTAGGTTCCGCAGTTGGCTTAGGGAACATTTGGAGATTCTCGACAACAGCCGGTGAAAATGGTGGCGGAGCGTTTTTATTACTTTATATTTTATTAGTTTTATTTATTGGTATCCCTGTTGTGATGGCTGAGTTCACCATCGGTCGCAAAGCTCAAAGTGACGCTGTTGGTTCATTTCAAAAGCTAGCTCCTGGTAAGCCATGGGTGGTTGCTGGTTTCATGGGAGTAGCATCTGCATTTATCATTCTATCATTTTATGGAGTTGTAGCTGGATGGGTTATGAAATACTTCTTTGGGTATTTGACTGGTCAGCTGCTCCATGTTCAAGATAATGATTTTACAGGTTACTTTGTGAGCTTTATAGGGGAAACGTATGAACCTGTCATCTGGCAATTCATTTTTATGGCACTGACGATAGGAATTGTTGTCATGGGTGTTAAAAAAGGAATTGAGGCTTCAAACAAAATATTAATGCCATTATTAGGAGTTTTATTAATTGTTTTAGCTGGATATAGCTTAACCTTAGGTGGAGCGAAAGAAGGTCTTAATTTCTTGTTTAATCCTGATTGGAGCAAGCTTGCGGAGCCTAAAGTGTGGGTTGCTGCATTAGGTCAAGCCTTCTTCTCTCTTAGCTTAGGGATGGGAGCCTTGATTACCTACGGAAGCTACTTGAAAAAGGAAAACAAGCTTCCAAGTGCCGCATTAAGTGTCGGGATTCTAGATACAGTCGTAGCGATTATTGCAGGGATTATGATCTTCCCAGCGGTGTTTGCTTTTGGTTTAGATCCTGCAGGTGGAGCAGGTCTTGTCTTTATGACCTTGCCGAATGTATTTGATCAAATGACAGGCGGAATGATTGTAGGTACAGCTTTCTTCTTCTTATTATTTGCTGCTGCCCTTTCTTCTGCAGTATCCTTGTTAGAGGTAGCTGTTGCTTACTTCATGAGAAGATTCAACTGGAATCGTAAGACGGCTGTAATCATTATTGGTGGATTGATCTTCCTACTAGGAGTTCCTTCTTCTCTTTCTCAAGGAGCTTATGCAATTAACATTATGGATAAAGACTTCTTAACCTTTATGGATGATTTATCTGGAAATGTATTCCTTCCACTGGGCGGATTAATTATTGCTCTATTTATGGGCTGGGGCTGGAATAAAACAGATGCTCTTCGTGATTCTGATTTCGGTCAAACAACGATTGGTACGCTTTGGATTTGGAGCTTACGTATTGTAGCACCAGTAGCGATCTTGATTATTTTCTTAAACAAAATTGGTGTTATTAACTTCTCTTAAAATAAAGAAGAAAATAATAAAATACCGAAAGAAACAAGAAGCACTCTCAGCTTGGTAGAGGGTGCTTCTTTGTTTTCTAAAAAAAAGCGATTGGGAATTACCCAATCGCTCTTTTGGCTTCATAAGCTGAAATTTTTTCTTCGTGTAACAAAGTTAAGCCGATATCGTCAAGTCCATTAAGCAGCAAATACTTTCTAAAGGAATCAACATCGAAGGAAAGACGTAATCCTTGATCATCTGTAATCAATTGTTGCTCTAGATCTACAGTAAGCTGATAGCCTTCTGTTTTAGCTGTTCTTTGGAATAACTCTTCTACTTGATCATCGGTGAGGACGATAGGAAGAATCCCATTCTTGAAGCAGTTATTATAAAAGATATCTGCAAAGCTAGAAGAGATGATGACCTTAAAGCCATAGTCTAGCAAGGACCAAGGAGCATGCTCACGAGATGATCCACAACCAAAGTTTTGTCTTGATACCAAGATGGATGAACCTTGGTAGCGAGGCTTATTTAATTCGAAGTCAGGATTAGTTTGGTCGTTATCTAAGAATCTCCAATCGTAAAACAGGAACTGACCAAATCCACTTCGTTCAATTCTTTTTAGAAACTGTTTAGGAATAATAGCATCTGTGTCCACATTGGCACGATCTAGTGGAGCCACAATGCCTGTTTCTTTGATAAATGGTTCCATTCTATTTCGCCGTCCCTTCTGTAACTTGTGCGGAGTGAGCGTCTTTAAATTCCCACTTCCTAATATCAGTGAAATGTCCTTTGATTGCTGCTGCTGCTGCCATCATTGGACTGACAAGATGAGTGCGTCCGCCTTTTCCTTGTCGTCCTTCAAAGTTACGGTTTGAAGTTGAAGCACAACGATCCCCTGGATCTAGGATATCGTCATTCATGGCTAGACACATACTGCAACCAGCTTCACGCCATTCGAAGCCTGCTTCAACAAAGATTTTGTCTAAGCCTTCTTCTTCTGCCTGAGCCTTGACGTTCTTGGAGCCAGGTACTACAATCGCAATTACCTTGTCAGAAACCTTATAGCCCTTGACGACACTTGCTGCAGCACGTAGATCCTCGATACGTCCGTTGGTACAGGAGCCAATAAATGCTTTGTTGATTTCAATTTCACTCATAGGCGTTCCAGCGATCAAGCCCATATAATCAAGAGCTAATTGAGCGGCTCTTTGGTCTGTAGCAGTCTTAAAGTCAGCTGGGTTCGGAACCGTATCTTCAATGCTCGTACCCATCCCAGGACTTGTACCCCACGTTACTTGAGGAGCTAAGGTAGCTAAATCAAGATCTACAGTGAAGTCATAAGTGGCTCCTTCATCAGTAACAAGGGATTTCCACTCTTGAACATGCTGTTCAAATTCCTCTGGACTTGGAGCATACGGGCGTCCTTTTAAATAGGAAAACGTTGTTTCGTCTGGAGCCATTAACCCTGCTCTTGCTCCCGCTTCAATGGACATATTACAGATCGTCATGCGCTCTTCCATGGAGAGCTTTTCAATAATTTCACCTGTAAACTCGATGACTGTACCAGTGGCAAAATCCGTTCCGTACTTCGCGATCAAACCAAGAATAATGTCCTTGGAGCTAAGTCCAACGGGAAGATCTCCAATAAATTCAACCTTCATTGTTTTAGGCTTGGATTGTTGGAGACATTGAGTAGCTAGGACATGTTCCACTTCACTTGTACCGATACCAAAGGCAAGGGCGCCAAATGCTCCGTGCGTCGAAGTATGACTATCCCCACAAACGATCGTCTTACCAGGCCACGTTAAGCCTTGCTCAGGACCCATTACGTGTACAACCCCTTGGTTTTGGTGGTGAATATCAAAAAGAGTGACACCAAACTCCTCACAGTTCTTAGAAAGAGTTTCAATTTGTTTTGCTGAGATCGGGTCTTTAATGTTGAAGATATCTTTCGTCGGGACATTATGGTCCATGGTGGCAAAGGTTCTCTCAGGTCTGCGAACTTTTCTCCCAGATAAACGTAATCCTTCAAATGCTTGAGGAGAAGTGACCTCATGAACTAAATGAAGATCAATATAGATTAAGCTAGGCTTGTTCTCTTCCTCAAAGACTATATGCTTTTCCCAAATCTTTTCGAACAACGTCTGTGGTTGTTTCTTTTCCATCGTATAACCTCCATCTTACTAGCTAGTCATCGTCTCAAATAATTTAATTTTCAGACAATAATGTTAATACATAATTTTATCAGAAAAAAAAAAATTTGAAACCCCCTAATTTTTTAACAAATGGGGTTATAAGCCATTAAGAAGTAGGCATGTCATGCATGTAAACGTTTCAAAAATATTTACAATTAATATTTGTAAGCGATTACAAAGGAATACTAAGGAAAATAGGGGTTGCAATCTCTATTTGACTCGTTTAATATAATGAACAATCATATGTTTTCCATTTTGAATTTTCTGACTTATAAGAAAATAACAAACGGAAGGTTGACTAGGGTTCCACTTGTGCTGGCATACTAAAGCCAATTAGATGGATTATACAAGGCTTGGTCCAAGTGTCAACAAGCTATATGAACTATAGCTACACCGTGAGGAAAAAAGCCTCTGCGGAAGGTTCTGTTTATTCATACTCAAATGTTTTGTCCATCTGTAAGTAGAAAAGCCAAAGTGTTTTTTATCACAGGTGGAAACATTCGTCCTATGTTTGAACGAATCTTCATATAAAGTTAGGCTTTTTCTTGATTTTTTTTGTAAGAAAATCTAGCACACTTCTAGTTGAAGAGAAATGAGGGAGGTTAGGGAAGTGTCCACGAATTTGAAGGAAGTAGCAGGCCAGGATAAGAAAGGCTCACAGAAAGAACCACCCAAAGTATTAATGGGAGCAGAGATTATTTTCGAATGTTTAAAGGAAGAAAAAGTGGATTATATCTTTGGCTATCCGGGTGGTGCCGCTCTGTTTATCTATGACGCCTTATATAAGTCGGATATGACTCATATTTTAGCCCGTCATGAACAAGGTGCTATTCATATGGCAGAAGGATATGCACGAGTCACAGGGAGGCCTGGGGTCGTCATTGCTACATCAGGGCCTGGGGCAACGAATCTAGTCACTGGCTTAGCCGATGCTATATTGATTCTCTTCCGCTCGTTGTTTTTACAGGTCAAGTTGCTACGACAGCTATTGGTACAGATGCGTTCCAAGAGGCTGATATTTTAGGGATTACGATGCCGATTACGAAGCATAATTTTCAGGTGCGTGATACGAAGGAATTACCAAGAATTATAAAAGAAGCCTTTTATATTGCTACTCACGGACGTCCTGGCCCCGTACTAATTGATATTCCCAAGGATATTTCAGTCAATAAGGTTCCATATACCTACCCGACAGAAGTGAACTTGAAGGGATTTAAACCAACACTTATACCAAATGTAGGTCAAATAAAAAGAATGAAGGAAGCTGTTGCGAAAGCGAAGAAGCCTCTCATTCTGGCAGGAGCCGGAATCTTACATGCGAAGGCATCTGCTGAACTTATCGAGTATGTTAATCAGGCTCAAATTCCTGTAACGAATACATTACTTGGGTTAGGCGGATTTCCATCCACTCATCCATTGTTTCTAGGGATGTGTGGAATGCATGGTACGTATACACCAATATGGCGATTCAAGAAGCAGACTTATTAATCTCAATCGGTGCTAGATTTGATGACCGTGTAACAGGGAGATTAGATCAATTTGCTCCAAATGCGAAGATTGTCCATATTGATATAGATCCTGCTGAAATAGGGAAAAACGTCATTACGGAAGTCCCTATTGTAGGAGATGCGAGAGAAGCCTTACGTCTATTGCTTGAAGAAGGCGTAGACAAACCAAATAGTGCAGAGTGGATTGCAAATCTTAGTCAAAGACAAGAGGAGTATCCTTTATGGTACGAGGAAGATGGGGTTACCCTCAAACCGCAAAAAGCGATTGAGGAGCTTCATCGCTTAACAAAAGGTGAAGCGATCGTTGCGACTGATGTAGGACAGCATCAAATGTGGACAGCGCAATATTATGGCTGTCATAAGCGATCGCTGGATTAGTTCCGGAGGTTTAGGAACCATGGGCTTTGGTTTCCCAGCAGCGATTGGGGCGGCGATTGCACAAAAAGAAGTACCTGTATTCGCTGTTGTTGGAGACGGTGGATTTCAAATGAACATTCAAGAATTAGCCACCGTTGCCGAATATAACATTCCAGTCAAGACTGTTATCATTAATAACAATGCTTTAGGGATGGTTAGACAATGGCAGGAATTAATCTATGAAGGGCGTTATTCGGAGTCAACTCCTAAGAATCCTAACTTTGCTAAAATTGCCGAGGCATTTGGTGTCAAAGGGATTCGCGTGACCAACGCTTCAGAATTGTCTGCAGCAATCGAAGAAGCATTAGCTTATGATGGACCTGTCGTTCTTGATGTGATGGTTACACCAGAGGAAAATGTCTATCCTATGGTCCAATCTGGAACTGCCTTGCATGAGATGATAGGGGTTAAAAAGGGGTGTAACTAGGATGAAACGTACCATTTCAGTTTTGGTTAATAACTCATCAGGGGTATTAACTCGATTGTCTGGATTATTTGCTCGCAGAAGCTTCAATATTGAAAGCCTGACTGTAGGAACTACTGAGGACCCTTCGTTATCTAGAATGACGATTGTGTCAATGGAGATGAGCGTGTTTCAGAGCAAATCATGAAACAGCTACACAAACAAATTGATGTCTTAAAGGTAACAGACCTTTCCGAAGATAAAATGATTGTACGAGAAATGATTCTAGTCAAAGTATCTGTGAATCATCAAACTCGTCCAGAAATTAATCATTTGGTGGTTCCTTTCAGGGCATCGATCGTCGATGTTGGGAAAGATTCGGTCACGATACAAGCGACTGGCGACGATGAAAAAATCGAGGCATTAATTGAACTGTTAAAGCCATATGGAATCAAAGAATTGGCTAGAACAGGCGTTACTGCCTTAGCAAGAAGCAAGGCACAATAGCCAAGTACAATGAAAAAACATGATAAAAAAATAATTTATAAGAACAAGGAGAGAATGTAAAATGGCAAAAATGTATTATGATAACGAGGTATCTTACCAAACAATCCAAGGAAAAACGGTAGCTGTTATTGGGTATGGAAGTCAAGGACATGCACAAGCTCAAAACCTAAGAGACAGTGGGATATCTGTTGTCATTGGATTAAGACCAGGAAAATCATGGAACAAAGCTGTTGAGGATGGATTTAAAGTAGTAACTCCACGTGAAGCAGCAAGTATAGCAGAGGTTGTTATGGTCTTACTTCCTGATGAAACTCAAGCAAAAGTGTATCATGAAGAGTTAAAAGATGAGTTAACACCAGGAAAAGCTTTATTATTCTCTCATGGATTTAACGTGCATTTTAATCAAATCGTCCCTCCAGCTGACGTAGATGTCGCTTTAATCGCACCAAAAAGCCCAGGACATTTGGTTCGTCGAGTGTACACTGAGGGCGGCGGAGTACCAGGATTAATCGCGGTGTACCAAGATGCAACAGGAAAAGCAAAGGATGTTGCTTTAGCTTACGCTAAAGGAGTAGGTTGTACACGCGCTGGAGTTATTGAAACAACATTTAAAGAAGAAACAGAAACGGATCTATTCGGAGAGCAAGCTGTACTATGTGGTGGAGCTTCTGCTTTAGTAAAAGCTGGTTTCGAAACGCTTGTAGAAGCAGGATATCAACCTGAGATTGCTTACTTCGAATGTTTACATGAATTAAAGCTGATCGTTGACCTTATGTATGAAGGTGGACTTGCACATATGCGTTACTCTATCTCAGATACTGCACAATACGGAGATTTCATGATTGGTGATCGTATTGTAACAGACGAGACGAAGAAGGAAATGAAAAAGGTCTTAACAGAAATTCAAAAAGGTGAATTTGCCCGCAACTGGATCTTAGAAAACCAAGCAAACCGTCCAGTATTTAATGCGATTAACTCTAGAGAGCAAGAGCATCAAATCGAGAAGGTAGGAGCAGAGTTGAGAAACATGATGAGCTGGATCAAGGCGAAGAAAGAGCCCCAGGAGGTGAAGTAAAGCCATGAGAAAGATCACCGTTTTTGAAACCACACTTCGAGACGGCGAACAGTCAGCAGGGGTCAATTTAAACTTACAAGAAAAGCTAGAAATTGCGAAACAACTAGAGCGGCTTAATGTTGACATTATTGAAGCAGGTTTTCCGGCTGCTTCAATAGGGGATTTCGAATCCACTCAGGCAGTAGCCAAAGCCATTCGTGGAGCAAGTGTGACAGGCTTGTCTAGATCAAATCAACGGGATATCGATGTAGCATGGGATGCGTTAAAAGGAGGGGCTGAGCCTCGCCTACACTTATTTATTGCTACGTCGCCTATCCATAGGCAATACAAGTTGAAAATGACGAAGGAACAAGTCTTAGAAAAAGCGGTGGAGTCAGTTAAATATGCGAAACAACGTTTTTCAGTTGTTCAGTTTAGTGCAGAAGATGCAGGTCGAACAGAACTTGAATTTCTGAAGGAAGTTTTTACAGCGGTGATTGATGCGGGTGCCTCAGTCATTAATATTCCAGATACTGTAGGGTATCTTTCTCCTGAGGAGTATGGTGCTATTTTCCGTTACATTAAGAACGAGGTGCCTAATGTGGATCGCGTGAGCCTAAGTGCCCATTGCCATGATGACTTAGGAATGGCTGTGTCTAACACGTTGGCAGCGATCATGAATGGAGCAGATCAGATTGAAGGGACCATCAATGGAATTGGTGAGAGAGCAGGAAATGCAGCGATTGAAGAAGTTGCCCTTAATCTGCGTATCCGCCAGGACTACTATCAAGCAGAAACAAGATTACATTTAGACCAACTAACGAGAACCAGTCGTCTTGTTTCTAGCTTGACAGGAATGGTCATTCCTCCAAATAAAGCAGTGGTTGGAGCCAATGCTTTTGCCCATGAATCTGGGATTCATCAGGATGGGGTACTGAAAGAACGAACAACCTACGAAATCATTTCTCCTCAGCTAGTGGGTCTGGAATCTAATTCCCTTGTTCTGGGGAAACACTCTGGACGCCATGCTTTGAAAGAGAGAATGGAGTTCTTAGGCTACCATCTTGATGAAGAACAGCTTGCGTCATTCTTCCAAAAGTTTAAGGACCTAGCGGATCGTAAGAAGCAGGTAAGTGACGATGACCTTGTAGCTCTCTTGCATGAAAGCACATTGAAGGACGATAGCAACCATTATAGGTTGGAGTACCTCCATGTTTCGTATATGAATGCAGTGGCAACAGCAACAATTAAGCTTCAAACACCGAACGGGACATCGCTTGAGGATGCTGCTGTTGGCTCAGGAAGTGTAGAGGCGATCTATAATACCATCGAAAAAATGGTGGGAATGAAGATTAACCTGTTAGATTATAAAATCAAGTCTTTGACCAAGGGCAGGGATTCCCTTGCAGAAGTCTATGTCAAGGTTGAATACGAGGGCATGACTGGAACAGGAAGAGGACTTGACAATGATGTTTTAGGTGCAAGTACAAAAGCCTTCATTGATGGAATTAATCGATTGAGAAACATGTCTAAGCCTAAGCAGTTTATGGAAGAAGAGAACGAAGAGAATGAATCCACAAGTTTTGTTTTAGAGGCATTTAAATAAACCAATATACTAACCACAAAGAAGCTCAGGATAGAAAAAAGGATAGATAGAGACAAGTAGAGAGAGCCGAGGATTGGCATGGATAGAAGTGGATAGAGAGGAGAACGGAATGCAAAAGAAAATCGTGGTCTTACCAGGTGACGGAATTGGACCGGAAGTAATCGCAGAAGCAATCAAAGTATTAGATGAAGTGGCTAGCCTATATGGACACCAATTCGAATATGAGTACGATACAGTAGGTGGAAAAGCACTTGATGAATTTGGTGTTCCTCTAAGGGAAGAAACCTTAGAACGCTGTAAGCAGGCGGATGCTGTCTTACTTGGGGCTGTCGGAGGTCCGAAGTGGGATACGCTTCCTGGACATTTACGTCCAGAAATGGCTTTGTTAGGCTTACGTAAAGGGTTAGGCTTATTTGCTAACCTTCGTCCTGTTGAAGTATTTGGACCTGTTGTCGAAACCTCTACCATCAAGAAGGAAGTGGTTGAGGGTGTTGATCTATTGGTCGTACGTGAGCTTACAGGCGGATTATACTTTGGTAAAAAAGAACGCTCCACCTCAGCAGAGGGCTTAGATCAGGCGATTGACGAACTGATCTATAATGAGCACGAGGTTGAAAGAATTGCCAAGGTTGCTTTCGAAGCTGCACGTGTACGCAGAAAGAAAGTAACATCGATAGATAAGGCGAATGTATTGGAATCTGGACGTTTGTGGCGCGAGGTCGTGACCAAAGTCCATCAGCAGTATCAAGATGTTGAGCTAGAGCATATGCTAGTGGATAATGCTGCTATGCAGCTGATTAGAAATCCTAAGCAATTTGATGTCCTCGTAACAGAGAATATGTTTGGAGATATTCTAAGTGATGAAGCCTCCATGCTTGCTGGTTCGATTGGTCTAATGCCCTCAGCTAGTCTTTCTGATGAAGCTGGGAAGGGCATGTATGAGCCTGTACATGGAAGTGCTCCAGATATTGCAGGTCAAGGGAAAGCCAATCCACTAGCTACTATACTTTCTGCTGCTATGCTTCTTCGCTATTCCTTTGGACTTCAAGAGGAGGCAACTCTTATAGAAGATGCCGTGAAGAGTGTTCTAGATGCAGGAGTGAGAACGGGGGATCTTGCCACAAGTGGAGAATCCATCACAGGAACAGAACAAATGGGTGAGTATATCGTGCAAGAGTTGAGAAAAAGCAAGGTAACTCAATAGAATATAACAATCAAGATGAGACAGCCAACCAAGCAAGTCTTACTACTCATGTCAGTAGTAGGGCTTGCTTTCTTTTGATGAGAGATAAAGTGTCGTGTGTTATAATAGCTGGGTAAAGAATGAGGCTACTGGTATAGAAAGTATAAATAAGGAGCAGATTTCAAAATGAATATGAAGAAATCTTTGAAAATATGTGGAATCGTCATCTTAACGACGGCGTTAACAACAGGCTGCCTGCAAAAAGAAGAAGCTCAGCCTCCTGTGATACAACCAGAAGGAAAAGAAGAGGCAAAAATAGCCCCATCTGTTCAGGTGGAAGAAAGATATTATCGTGGCTTGGCTCCCTTTAAGCCGAGTGAAACAAGAGGGTCTTTATTCAGAGCGGATACACTTCAGAGTTATCGCTTAGATGCGGATCGTCTGGAATTGGGCTTATTAGAAATTGCTCAGGAATTCTTTCCTATAGAAAGTCATTTATTTAGTGAGGGACAATTTATTACTAGGGATGAGTTAAATTCCTGGCTTAGAATCAAAAGCGAAAAACATAAACTAGGCTTAAACCCTGAGGAGTCAGAACAAAGAATATTGCGTCATATTTTGGAGCACAATTATACCAACCTCAAGGGAGAGGTGGAAGGTATTGTGATAGGATTATCCCTGGCTTCTGCCTATCAGCAGAAAAAAGAGGATGGAACAAGCTTAAACTTACTGTATTCTGACGATGAGTTGCGTAATCATGGAGCGAAGATGGCTGATCTTGTCGTAGAGAGAGTACGGAAGAAGGCACCTGATGTTCCCATCACGATTGCTTTATATCGATTGGAAGAAAGCAATTCAATGGTCCCAGGGAACTTCTTATCTGTAGGAAAAGCCGGAAAAAATCAAATGAGTGTCGATAGCTGGAAAACCATTAACGAAGTCTATTTCCTCTTTCCTTCACAGGCGCTTCACTCGTATGATCGGGAATTATCTACTCTTTTCTCAAGATATCGTCAGGATGTTCAAGAATTTTATCCTAACTTTGTGGGTATCATTGGAATTGGAAGGTTTATAGATGATAAGCTTGTGGAAATAACATTTAATGTAACTACTGAGTTTTCCTCCAAAACAGAGGTAATTCAGCTGACACAATTTTTAGGTGGAAGTGCCGTTGATACATTCCCTGCTAACGTGCATCTCAATATTTATTTGCAATCTGTAAATCAAGCTCGTTCCATTTTTGTTCGACCTGCACAAGGAGAAAGTGTCATGCACATCTACCGTTGATCATTTTTTAATTCGTAAAGGAGGCTTCTGTCCATGCTAGTCGATTACAGACCCGAACCGTTTACAAATTTTAAGGATGAAAAGAATCGTACTGATTTTGAAGCAGCGCTAAAGAAGGTAGAAAGCGAGCTAGGTCAGGATTATCCCCTTATCATTCAGGGAAAGAAGATCCTAACAGAGGAGAAAATCACTTCGCTCAATCCCGCGAGAATGTCTGAAGTGGTGGGAAGAGTTTCGAAAGCTTCTCAGCAACAGGCGGAGGAAGCGATGCATGCCGCGCTACATACCTTTGAAAAATGGAAGGCAGTCCCTGGTCCACATCGTGCCCGATACTTATTTAAGGCAGCCGCTATTTTACGCCGCCGTAAGCATGAGTTTTCTGCTTGGATGGTTCATGAAGCAGGGAAGAGCTGGGCAGAGGCAGATGCTGATACAGCAGAGGCTATTGATTTTATGGAATTCTATGGTCGAGAAATGATTCGCTTGTCCGAACAGCAAGAGTTGACCCGAATTCCTGATGAGGATAATGAACTCTACTATATTCCTTTAGGTGTGGGAGTGGTGATCCCTCCATGGAACTTTCCTCTGGCGATTATGGTGGGAATGACAACGGCTTCTATTGTTTCTGGGAATACAGTAGTCCTGAAGCCAGCAAGTACGACTCCGGTCATTGCCTATAAATTTATGGAGATCCTTGAGGATGCGGGTGTACCGGCGGGTGTGGTGAACTTTTTACCGGGAAGCGGGAAAGAAGTTGGCGATTATCTTGTTGATCATCCGCTGACGAGATACATTAGCTTTACAGGCTCTAGAGAAGTGGGCTTACGAATTAATGAACGAGCAGCGAAAACGCATAAAGGGCAGAAATGGTTAAAGCGTGTGGTGGCTGAGATGGGTGGAAAAGATACCATTGTCGTTGATCATGATGCGGATCTTGAACTGGCGGCTCAAAGCATTATGTTCTCGGCTTTTGGCTTCTCAGGACAGAAGTGCTCTGCCTGCTCCCGTGCAGTGATTCATCAGGATGTCTATGATCAGGTGCTGAATCGAGTGGTCGAGCTGACCAAGGAGATTAAGATAGGGGATATTAAGAAGCAAGATAACTTCATGGGTCCCGTAATAGATGAAAATGCCCAGAATAAAATCTTAGAATATATTGAGATCGGCAAGAAAGAAGGACGACTCGTGCATGGAGGAGAGAAGGGACCTGCTGAGGGATATTTTGTCCAGCCGACCATTATTGCTGATGTGGCTCCAGATGCCCGTATTATGCAGGAAGAGATTTTTGGACCTGTTGTCGCATTTTGTAAAGCAAGAGATTTCGATCATGCTTTAGAAATTGCCAATAATACAGAGTATGGACTAACAGGCTCCATCTTTTCACGGAACAGAGAGCATTTAGAGCGAGCACGTACCGAATTTCATGTCGGAAATTTATACTTCAATAGAAAATGTACAGGGGCGATTGTCGGAGTCCATCCTTTTGGTGGGTTTAATATGTCTGGAACCGACTCTAAAGCAGGGGGAAGAGATTATCTGCTGCTCTTCACTCAGGCAAAATTAGTATCGGAGCTTCTTTAAAATATTCATGGATAGGGAGCAATTGGGTCACACTAGGTGTAACTACGTAGTGAGGTGATCCGAATGCTCCTTTATCTATTACCGCTTCTATCCTCCTTTTGCTTTGTCTACTTGTTTATTCCCATGGTCAAAGAGTGGCTTATACTTACAAGATTACTGACCAGCCGAGCAAACGAAAACAGCACAAAGGAATCATTCCCTTAACAGGAGGGTTGGCTATATTCCTTGGTGTCACCCCTCTGGTGATTATTTTTTTAGGTGTGAATCGACTCACACTTTCTTTTATCTTGGGCGGATGTATGATGATTGGAATCGGACTTATAGATGATTGGTACAAAGGAAGAGGGAAGGAATTCTCCCCTTGGCCCAAGCTTTTTTTTCAATTTGTTGCGGCGACAATCATCTTCTGGGGTGGAACAAGAATTGTAGGGATCAGTGATTGGGTTGGAGAAGGAGGATTTCATGTTTTTCCCTTCTGGTTATCTCTGTTAGCGACCTATCTATGGGTTGTGGGACTAATGAACATGATGAACTTCATTGACGGAATGGATGGATTAGCAGGAGGAGTCAGTACGATTGCTACCTTAACCCTGTTCTTTATCGCTTTTTTAAAAGGAGAGATGGCGATTGCTCTTTTGTCGATGGTGATGACAGGGGCGATTCTGGCTTTCCTACGTCACAACTTTCATCCTGCCACTATTTTTCTAGGCGATTCAGGCTCCATGTTTTTAGGTTTTACAATTGCTTTTTTGTCGATTGAAGGAGCCATTAAAGGGGCGACGTTTATCTCCGTCATGGTCACCATTCTCGCTCTGGGGATTCCGATTTTCGATATGGTACAAGTTATTATAACGAGGCTTAAGGAAGGACGTCCGATCTATCAGGCGGATCGTTCTCATCTCCATCACCGCCTTTTGTCCAAGGGCTTGAATCAGAAGCAGGTCATTATGATTCTCTACTTGATTGGTCTGGGATTTTCCTTAACCTCACTCTTGTTGTTCTTATTTTTCGAAGAACGAAACTTCGCATTATTCAGTAAACTGACGCCGTGAGAGTTGATCAATAGTGGGTTCTTTGATATGATCATCTTAATGTGAAAAAAAGGGGTAGGAGGGTGAAACATGAGTACAATGACAAAAAAAGAAGTGGAGCATGTCGCTCATTTAGCACGTCTAAGCCTGAGTGAAGAGGAAAAAGAAACATTTACGAAGCATCTTGACTCAATTCTTACGTTTGCTAAAAAGTTAGATGAATTAGATACGGAAGGTGTGGAGCCAACGAGCCATGTGCTTCCCTTACATAATGTTGTTCGCAAGGATGAAGTTAAACCATCTCTGCCTGTTACAGAGGCATTGAAGAATACAGCGGATCATGAAGAAAATCAAGTGAAGGTTCCAAGTGTTTTATAGAGAGGAGGAAAGAGCATGTCATTATTAGATTTACGATTACAGGAGATTCACCAGCGTTTGCAGGACAAATCCCTTACAGTAAGTGAATTAGTAGAGGAATCCCTACAACGAATTGCTGAAGTGGATCAGCAAATCCAAGCTTTTATTACAGTAGATGCCGAGGGTGCCAAACAAAGAGCCGCCGAGCTGGACAAGCTGGTAGATAGTACGGAAAGAGGACTGCTTTTCGGTTTACCCCAAGGGATAAAGGATAATATTTCAACAAAGGGCTTGAAAACAACATGTGCGAGTAAGCTTTTGGCTAATTTTGAGCCTGTCTACGATGCAACGGTTGTGCAAAAGCTGAATGAAGCTCAAGCGGTGACCGTGGGAAAGGTGAACATGGATGAATTTGCGATGGGCTCCTCTAATGAGAACTCAGGCTTTTCTCCCGTACGCAATCCATGGAACCAAGAGTATGTTCCTGGTGGCTCAAGCGGTGGCTCAGCAGCGGCTGTAGCGGCAAGAGAGGTTTATTATGCTTTAGGATCAGATACAGGAGGCTCCATTCGACAGCCTGCTGCTTTTTGTGGTGTAGTGGGGCTTAAGCCAACCTATGGACTTGTTTCTCGCTTTGGTTTGGTTGCTTTTGCTTCCTCCTTAGATCAAATCGGTCCTTTGACGAAGAATGTGGAGGATGCAGCCTATGTCTTACAAGCCATTGCAGGGCATGATCGTCAGGATTCCACCTCGGCGAATGTAGAGATTCCAGATTATTTATCAGCTCTATCTGGGGATATTCAAGGCTTGAAGATCGCTGTACCTAAAGAGTATGTAGGAGAAGGTGTTCATCCTGAGGTAAGAGAGAAAGTCCTAGAAGCATTAAAGGTCTTAGAGGGAATGGGAGCAAGCTGGTCAGAGGTGTCACTGCCTCATTCAGAGTATGCGGTTCCTACTTATTACATCATTTCCTCCTCTGAAGCATCTTCCAATCTGGCACGCTATGATGGCGTTCGTTATGGTGTTCGAGCGGATCAAGCTACTAGCTTGCTAGAGATGTACAAGGAAACAAGAAGCCAAGGCTTTGGAGATGAGGTAAAGCGTCGTATCATGTTAGGAACATATGCTTTAAGCTCAGGCTATTATGATGCGTATTATCTTAAGGCTCAAAAGGTTCGTACCTTGATCAAGCAGGACTTCGAAAAGATTTTTGAAGAGTATGATGTCATTATTGGACCGACTGCGCCTACCACAGCATTTAAATTAGGGGAAAAAACAGAGGACCCGCTAACGATGTACGTGGAGGATCTACTGACCATCCCCATGAACTTAGCTGGTATTCCAGCGATTAGTGTTCCTTGTGGACTTGCCTCTAACGGACTTCCTGTGGGCTTACAGATTATCGGGAAGGCTTTTGACGAGTCTACGCTATTACGTGTGGCACATGCCTACGAACAAAAAACAGAGCACCATCTCGCTCGTCCGCAATTAGGAGGGGAGTCAAAATGAAATTTGAAACGGTCATAGGCTTAGAGGTTCACTCAGAATTAAGCACCTCAACGAAAATCTTTTGTAATTGTTCTACGGAATTTGGGGCTCCTCCCAATTCACATACCTGCCCCGTCTGTTTAGGGCATCCAGGTGTACTGCCTGTATTGAATCAAACCGCCTTAGAATATGCGATTAAAGCGGCACTAGCTTTAAATTGTGAGATTTCGATGGATAGTAAGTTTGATCGCAAAAACTACTTTTATCCTGATTCACCCAAGGCGTATCAAATCTCTCAATATGATAAACCGATCGGACAAAATGGCTGGATCGATATTGAAGTCAATGGGGAAAAGAAACGTATCCGCATCAATCGTCTTCACCTAGAAGAGGATGCAGGTAAATTAACTCACGTTGAAGGCGAAAACTACTCGCTAGTTGATTTTAATCGAGTGGGAACCCCCTTAGTTGAAATTGTGTCTGAAGCAGATTTAAGAAACCCAGAAGAGGCGTATGCTTATCTAGAAAAGCTCAAAGCCATTCTTCAATATACAGAAGTATCTGATTGTAAGATGGAAGAGGGCTCACTGCGCTGTGATGCCAATATCTCTATCCGCCCATTTGGACAAAAGGAATTCGGGACACGTACTGAGCTGAAGAACATGAACACCTTCAAAGGAGTGCAGAAGGGCTTGGAGTACGAAGAAAAGCGCCAAGCGGAAGTGATTCTATCAGGTGGAGAGGTTGTTCAAGAAACCAGACGCTGGGATGATGTTCGCGGAGAAACCAAAGTCATGCGTGGAAAAGAAGAAGCTCATGATTATCGTTATTTCCCAGATCCTGATTTGGTGCGTATGCAGATTAGTGAAGAGATGCTCGAAGCGATTCGCTCGACGATTCCAGAGCTTCCAGATGCTCGAAAAGCGCGCTATATCGAACAGTTTGGCTTAAGCAGCTATGATGCAGGTGTCATCACCTCTCAGAAGTCAGTGGCAGACTTCTTCGATGAGTCGACCAAGCATTGTAAGGATGCGAAGCAAGCAGCCAACTGGATCATGGGGGAAGTATTAGGATACCTCAATGCCAATAAGAAAGAGCTGGAGGATCTTGCTCTAACGCCAGAAAGCCTAGGGAAGCTGGTATCCTTGATCGAAAAAGGAACCATCAGTGGAAAAATCGCCAAAACCATCTTCAATGATCTGGTAGAAAAAGGCGGAGACCCTGAACAAATCGTGAAGGACAAAGGGCTTGTTCAAATCAGTGATGAGAGTGAATTAATTAAGATTGTGAATCAGGTCTTAGACAATAATCAGCAATCTGTGGACGATTATAAGGCAGGGAAAGAGAAAGCAATAGGCTTCCTTGTGGGACAAATCATGAAAGAAACAAAGGGGAAAGCAAACCCTGGAGTGGTGAACAAATTATTAAAAGAAGAGATCGTCAAGAGATAAGAAAATCATAGTGAAATGAAAAAAGCCTCTCTGATCGTGATGTCATCATCCATGACTTCACGCGTAAGAGAGGCTTTTTTAACACATTTTTTCTATAATTCCTTATTTATAAGTAACGATCTTATCAAGAGAAAAACGATGATGAGGATACCCTTCCTCAGCACCAACACCAATAGGAACAATACCAGCAAATAAGACATGCTCTGGAAGCCCTAATAGCTCACGAACCTTCGCTTGATCAAAGCCAAGCATTGGAACTGTGGAATAGCCTAAACCTTGAGCGGCAACAAGCAAAAATCCTAGAGCGATATTTGTTTGGGTTAGTCCCCATTGTCCTCGCTCTTCCACACTCATGGCTCCAAAAATGGAGTTCATATTGTCGATATGTCCTTGCTTCTGATCCTCGGCGTATCCAGGATGGACAGTTTCCTCTAAATGAGCCAAAACATCCTCCATATCACTGGTCACGACAATGACGGCTGGAGCTGAAGTCACTTGCTGCTGACCGTAGGCAGCTTCTTGTAGTTTTTCCTTCAAAGCGGAATCGGTGATCACGTGAAATCTCCAAGGCTGTAGATTCCAAGCACTTGGTGCTAACTGAACTAAGCTCAATACCTCTTGAAGCTCTTCTTGTGACATAGGAGCTTGAACATATTTTCTAATACTTTTTCTAGATTCTATCGCTTCTTTAACAGATAAGACATTTTTTGTTTTGATGGACATAGTCATTCCTCCTTGGTATATAAGTTCTGCTAACTTTAAAAGGTCTATTCAAACAAAAGAAATACTTTTTGTTCGAATATTACCTTTAATATGTTACTTACTTATTGTAATTTAATATATATTATTTATTTAGTCATGTCAAGAGAAATGATTTCATCAGGAGGAAAGAAAAAATAATGATAATTTTCTAGCAAAGTTCATAAAATGAGGATGACAAGCTGATTCTTAATGGATATGATATAGGGTAGATGTTAAAAAAATACAAGGATATCTAGGTGATTGAATGCAGAGAGCTAGAATCATATACAACCCTTCTTCGGAAGAGAATTAATAAAAAAGAATGTGTTACATATACTAGACCGCTTAGAAGGAGCAGGGTATGAAACCTCCTGCCATGCAACCAAGGGAAAAGCAGATGCGACCCATGCTGCTAAAGCCGCTGCTGAAAGAGGCTTTGATCTGGTAGTGGCTGCTGGTGGAGATGGAACTCTCTATGAAGTCATTAATGGCTTAGCACCATTACAAATTCGCCCTACACTAGGAATTATTCCTGCTGGAACGACGAATGATTTCGCCAGAGCCTTAGGCATCCCTCGAGATATAGATAAAGCCTGTGAAATTCTGATTCGAGGACATAAGAAAGAGATTGACATTGGGAAGGTGAATGATCAATACTTTATTAATATTGCGGGTGGAGGAACCTTAACAGAGCTAACCTATGAAGTGCCTAGTAAATTAAAAACCGTTCTTGGGCAGCTTGCCTACTATATGAAGGGGATTGAAAAGCTGGTCCAATTAAAGCCAGCTAGAATGAAGATAGAATCCAGAGAAAAAAGCATTGATGATGAAATCATGATGTTTTTAGTGGCGAATAGTCACTCGATCGGTGGATTCGAGCGCCTTACCCCTAAAGCTGATTTGCAGGACGGATATTTTGATGTCCTTGTGGTTAAGAAAACAAGCACTCCTGAATTTATTAAGCTCGCCACTCATGCTGTACGAGGAGAGCATTTAGACGATGAGCGAGTCATCTATTTTCAAACAGCAGAGCTACAGGTCACCTCAGATAACCTTGTACAACTTAACTTAGATGGGGAGCTAGGGGGGCAGCTTCCAGGACATTTTAAAGTGATGCATAAGCATTTGAGTATTTTAACCCCCCACTAAAATGGATAAACTAATACGAATAAGTATAATGGACGTGTTAGGAATTGAAGGAGGAATAAAAGATGATATTTTTAAATAAAAAAATAAAACGCTGGACAGCGATACTCGCTCTTATTTCTATGGTTTGGGTATTCTTTCCACTGGCGGCATCAGCAGATAAGATTGAAGGAAGAACAGTTGTTACACTAGGTGAAAATCTAAATGACGACCAACGCAAGAAAATGCTACAAGAAATGGGTGTAGACGAGCAAACTGAAATCATTTTTGTTTCAAACAAGGAGGAGCATCAATATCTAGGGAAATATATTAGCAAGGATAAAATTGGGACAAGAGCGATTTCTTCTGTCAAGATTACCTTAACGCCAGAAGGCTCAGGTATCAATGTGACAACCAAAAACATTAGCTGGGTCACAGAAGCGATGTTTGCCAATGCCTTAGCAACGGCTGGGGTGACGGATGCAGATGTTTATGTTACGGCTCCTTTTCTTGTATCAGGAACAGCAGGTCTGACAGGATTATTAAAGGCGTTTGAAATCGCCGCAGATATTGAAATTAGCGAAGAGCAGAAGCAAGTGGCGAATGAAGAAATGGTTCGTACCGCCGAATTAGGCGAAAGCATTGGACAAGAAGAGGCGGCAGAGCTGATGATGAGGTTAAAAGAAGCCTTAGGCAACACGACTCTTGAAACCGATGAAGACTACCGTAACTTAATTCAGCAGGTGGCTTCTGAAATAGGAGTTTCACTGAATGAGCAAGACATACAATCTTTGATTCATCTCTTAAAAAGATTAAAAGGCTTAAATATTAACTGGGATCAGGTCGGAAAACAGCTTCAAAACATCCGAGATAACCTGGACGATTTCTTAAACCGTGAAGATACACGAGGCATGATTCGTCAGTTCTTAGATTTTATTATCGCGCTGATCGATCGAGTGAAGACCTTATTTGCCTAATCAAGAAATACGCATAGAAGAAGCCTGTTTTCAGCAGAAAAAGCTGAATCAGGTTTTTTGCTGTACTATCGGCAAGTATATCATCTTGGCTGCATAAATTAACCCATGAAGGAATGGGAGTTGGTAAGCACGAAGGTTTTACGATTTTTGTGAAGGATGCCTGCACCATTTTTCAGCAATGTGGTGGCTGTCAAAATGTTCTTTAGTTTTGGGACAAATACTTGTATGGGGGCTAAGATATGAGGAAGTTGATCATTTTCGGATTATTTTTAATTGTGTTGATTACTCCATTTTTTCTAGATTATAACAATTTAACAAAAAATGAAGATATTCACGGCATGATTGAAAATTTGGAAACAAAAACTCCTATTTTATTAAAAAAATACAATATACCTGGAGCATCAATAGCATTAATAGAAAATGGTGAACTCAGATGGATAGGTACTTTTGGGTATGCAGATGTTGAAGAAAAAATTGAAATACATAAAGATACCGTTTTCCAAGTGGCATCTATCTCAAAATCAGTTACTGCTCTTGGAATAATGAAACTCGTAGAAGATGATATATTAAACTTGGATGACCCTATCGAGAAATACATAACAAGATGGCAAATTCCTGAGTCGAAATATAACAAGAATGGGGTTACGATCAGAAGGTTGTTAAGTCATACAGCAGGACTATCCAGAGGAGGAGGTTATCCGGGATATGAACCAGTTAATGAGCTGCCATCATTAGAACAGTCTCTTAGTGGAATTGGTGGAGGTTCTCAGCCAGTTGAATTGATTGATGAACCAGGAACCAAATATTTTTATTCTGGTGGAGGATATAATTTGCTGCAGCTGTTAATCGAAGAGGTAACTGGCAAAGAATTTGCTACTTATATGGATGAAGCAGTACTTACTCCTTTAGGCATGGAGGACAGTAGTTTTAAGTGGATAGAGAAGCTTCATCATAGAACGGCTAAGGCATACAATACAAACTTAGAGTTACTGCCAAACTATTTGTTTATAGAAAAGGCAGCAGCAGGGTTATATACAACCATTGAGGATCTGAGTAAATTCGTAATTACAGAAATTGATAATTATGAAGATGATTATTTCTTAAGACAGGAGACAATTCGAGAGATGTATAGCCTGTATTAGAAATTGGAGGGTTAGAAGGGTTTATCTATGAAACTACAGCACTAGGTCATTTTGTAAACACTGATAAAAACAACAGACTTTTAGTTGCTCATGATGGAGGTAACAAGGGCTGGAAAGCAAATTTCTCACTAGCGCCTAATACCGGAGATGGAGTTGTGATATTAACTAATGGTGATAATGGCACATATCTAATTAATGAAGTGTTGAGTTCTTGGTATTATAAAGTGTTTCAAGAGAAACATGTCCTTGACAAGTTAGGTCATAAAGTAAATGCTGCTATAGTTTCAATGTCCTCAGTTTTAATGTTATGGTCTGTACTTATATTACTCCAATTATATAAAGCTTTGAAAATGGGTAAGAGAGGAATCCTTGATTTGAAAAACAAAACTCAGTTTCTAGTAAAATGTGCAGTTAGCCTAGCTTTAGTGTACATCACCTATTTACTGAGTATACACATCGTGCCAATAGTAAGCCCTGGAATAGGTAAAATATTAGCTGTATCTATATTTATAAGAGTGCTAGTAGGAATTTTACAGCTGTTTATTACTAAAAGAGGAATAAGTTAATACCTTTTAAAATTTGTCCAATTTATATTTGGAGATTGCTCTCCTTACTTACGCAAATAGAAACTTGCAAGATCGGCTAAAGTGAATAGTTCCTAGATTTTATTATTGTGTGGTGCTATTTTTATTTTGCAGAAGAGTTATGATACAATTCCGTTAGTAGATCGACGAACCATAGAAAGAGTTGAATAGAGATGAAAGCAGAAAAAATGATTCCCGTTCGCAAAAATGATTACATAGAACTCCATATTGATGGCTTAACTCATGAAGGAATGGGGGTTGGAAAACACGAAGGCTTTACGATATTTGTGAAGGATGCTCTTCCTCAGGAACAGGTGAAGGTTAAGATTATTTTAGTCAAAAAGAATTTTGCTGTCGGCAGACTTCTAGAGATTATCAAGGAAAGTGAGCATCGTGTAGAGCCCTCCTGTACCATCTTTCAGCAATGCGGAGGCTGTCAATTGCAGCATTTGTCCTATGAGGAGCAATTGAAGCAGAAGCAACAGCAGGTGGCAGATAATATGAAACGAATCGCTGGGCTTGACCTAGAGAAGGTTATGATCCACCCTACACTAGGCATGGAGAATCCTTGGAGGTATCGTAACAAGGCACAGGTTCCGATTGGAGAGCAGGAGGGAGGGCTTGTGGGTGGTTTCTACAAGCAAGGAACCCATGAGATTATTGAAATGAAAGAATGCCTCATTCAGCATGAGCAAAACGACCAAGCGGTACAGAAGGTGAAGGAGATTGCCTACCGCTTAGGGCTTCGAGCTTATCAGGAGGAAGGACATCAAGGCTTGTTAAGGCATGTCGTTATTAAGTATGGCTTCAGCAGTGGAGAGGTCATGATTGTACTGGTCACCAATGGAGATGAGATTCCTCGGCAGGAAGAGCTGGTCCAAGGGATAAGAGAAGAGTTCCCACAATTAAAAAGTCTTGTACAGAATATTAATACGAAGAAAACCAACGTTATCTTCGGAGCAGAAACGAAAGTACTCTGGGGAGAAGAATATATTTACGATTCGATTGGCGACATTCAATTTGCCATATCGGCAAGATCCTTCTATCAGGTGAATCCTGTTCAAACCAAGGTGCTCTATGATAAAGCCTTAGACTATGCGGATTTGACAGGGAATGAAATAGTGATTGATGCTTACTGTGGAATCGGTACAATATCCCTCTTCCTTGCACAAAAAGCAAAGAAGGTACTTGGTGTAGAAATCGTTCCAGAAGCCATTGCAGATGCGAAAAGGAATGCGAAGCTGAACGGCATAGAGAATGTAGAGTTTGCAGTAGGGGAAGCAGAGAAGGTCATTCCTTGGTGGAAGGCGCAGGGTCTGGCTCCAGATGTGATTGTCGTTGACCCTCCGCGAAAAGGCTGTGATATCGCTCTATTGGAAACAATGATTGAGATGAAACCGCAGCGGATTGTGTATGTATCCTGTAATCCGTCCACGCTAGCAAGGGATTTGAAGGTCCTAGAGCAAGGGGGATTTGAAACGAAGGAGATTCAGCCGGTGGATATGTTTCCGCATACGAGCCATGTGGAGTGTTGTTCACTACTCGTACGGAAAGGTTAATAAGGGTTGTAACAGCGGAATCTTTTTTAGCAATAATTAGTAGGAGGGGTTGTATTGAAAGCAGAAAAAAGCTTAAGAGTTTGTGAAAAAGGACATAAGTATTACAAAAGTAGTGACTGTCCAAGTTGCCCTACTTGTGATCAGGAGAATAAACCTGAAAGTGGCTTTCTATCGAAACTAAGTTCACCTGCCAGAAATGCTTTAGTTCACGAAGGAATTGATACTTTGCAAAAGCTCTCAATGTACACCGAAAAAGAAATTCTAAAAATCCATGGTATTGGACCAGCTTCCTTACCAATTTTGAGAATTTCATTAGAAAAAGCTGGTTTATCATTTAAAGAAAAATAATGTGTAGTAATTAGTGAAAGCTGATTTTTCTTTGATAAGCTCCCAATTAGGTAGACAGATGAAAAAAATTCATCTGCCTACCTAATTGGTTTTTTTCGTTTTGGGAGAGGGTGTTTTCGATATAATTAATTTGTCTTCTGTTCTTTCACCATTTGAAACAAACTCTTGAGAGTTATGATGTAAACAATTAGAACGAATAAATTCAACCGTTTCTTCAGAAATTATTTAATGTGCCAAAAGCACAGCTGCTGCTCATTCTATTTTCTAAGGAGAGTTGACATGACTACTGCTGTAATAACTCGACCAACATTTAAAATAGGCTCAAAGGGCCAAGGTGTAGCTAGTATTCAAAAAGCACTTCAAAATGCAGGATTCTCACCAGGGCGAATTGATTCAGATTTTGGCTCGAAAACAGATACGGCTGTAAGGAATTTTCAAAAAGCACATAATCTTAAAGTGGATGGAATAGTCGGGAAGGACACATGGGCTTTGTTACAGAAATATTCCACACCGACTCAAGTACCCAATTATACGGTTCAACCAGGTGACAGCCTCTGGAAGATAGCACAAAAATATAAAATAAGTACTGATACGCTTCAAAAAGCAAATCCAAATATTAACGCAAATAATCTTCAAATTGGAACTAAGATCGTTATACCCAACGCTAGAGTGGCTAAACCATATACAAATAATGCTCCTGTCAGCCCATCTGGTAATAGTAATGATGAGAAAGTTTGGAACTTTTTTAAAGCAAAAGGATTTTTAGATGGGGCAACTGCTGGTATCATGGGGAACTTAAAACAGGAGTCTGGAATTGATCCAACTAAGAAACAATTTCGTGGTGGACCTGGACGTGGAATTGCTCAGTGGGAAAAAGGAGGGCGTTGGGATCAATTAGTGAGGTACGCTCGGTCTCAAGGTAGGAGTGAATGGGCATTAGACACACAACTTGGCTTCCTTTGGTATGAATTAAATGGCGGTGATTCAACAACGAAAGCCATATTAAAAAGATATGGTGGAATCGAAGGACTTAAGAAGATGGGTATAGAAGATGCTGTTAAAGCATTTCAGATTTCGTTTGAACGAGCAGGTAAGCCGGATTATCCTAGCCGTTTTCGATATGCTTATGACTTTTACAAGCGATTTGCAGGAAGATCTGGTTTCGGGAGAGCAGGGGTATGAAGGGAATGAGATGTAAATAAATGATGTAACAGTGAGTTAAGAGCCTTTTTTAGCGTTGAAAGGCTCTTTTGTTATTGAAGAATATTGAAAAGCGGAATGAGTTTACTACATAAGATCTGAAATAACTGAATAGATATAAGGAGATTCAACATTGCTGAGAGTATCTAGAAATTTAAAGATGAAAAACTGAAATAAAGCGAATTTTTAAAACTATTGACCATAGTGTATATAAAATATATAATAATGGTAATAAATGTAAATTTAGTTTGAAAACTGAATACTTTAATTGATCACTTTTTTATTAGGGGGTATTATGTATGGATATAAACAATGTTATTGACAAGGAATTCAGTGGAGTAATTTCTGTACTTCAAGAAGGTCATAAAATATTTCAAGGTGAATATGGTTTTGCTGACAGGGCAAATGAAGTTCGTAACAGCATTAACACGAGGTTTGGTACAGCTTCAGCTGGAAAGGTGTTTGTAGCCACTGCCATTTTAACCCTTATTGAAAAAGATTTAATTCATTTTGAGTCATCAATCGGAGAAATACTGAAATTTAATTTGAAGCAGATTGACCCGGGAATTACGGTCAAACAATTGTTGAATCATACTTCTGGCATTCCTGACTATTTTGACGAATCGGTAATGGATGCTTATGAAGAGTTATGGATAAATACCCCAAATTATTCTATAAGAAAGTCATCAGACTTAATCCCTTTATTTATTGATAAACCTATGATGTATCCGAAAGGTGAAAAGTTTCAATACAACAATACAGGTTATGTTGTTCTTGGCCTAATTATTGAGGAGATAACAGGGAAACCTTTCGATGTCTATTTACAAGAAGCAATATTTAATCCCAGCAACATGACAGATACGGGTTATTATGAACTTGATAAATTACCAGCGAGATGTGCTTTTTCTTATATTTATGATGAAGAAAATAACAACTATCGCACAAATATCTTTTCTATAGATGCCAAGGGAAGCGGCGCAGGTGGCGCATTTTTAACAGCACCTGATGTTGAAAAATTCTGGGCTGCATTGATAGGTGGTAGATTAATCAAAGAAAAGTTTATGAAAATGATGTTATCTCCTCAAGTTTCAGAAGGATGCTATGGTTACGGGGTATGGCTTTTAAATGGTAAAATACCTTCTTTTCAAGGGTGTGATCCCGGAGCGAATTTTATAACATCTTATGATTTAGACAGGCAGATCATAATTACAATATTAAGTAATATGGATTATGATGTAGAAGAATTGCATGATCGAATTATTAGTGAAATAATTGGACAAGGTAATGCTAGACTAAAAAGTAGACACAGATTGTTATAACAAATATATCAATGACAGTGAGGTGTCTGCATGGCAAAAGGTAATGGCAAAAGATTAAAAAAGGCGATGCACTACTTCGCGAAAATCTCTCGGTAAAATACGATTTCATTTATGAAAATCGCTCCCATTTCCGAGTGATGTGCAATGTATCGGGAGTTTTTAAAAGCGGTTCAAATGGTTAAAACGGCAGAAAAGTGACAGGCATAAAAAACATGAGAAATTATCACAAGAGATTTTACAGACTCACTTAGAATTCAAGCAGCGTTACGGCAACGTCAAAATTACAAAAACGCTGAATCGACGTGGTGTAAAGGTAAGTGAACATACAGTATCCCGTATTATGACCAAGAATCAATGGAAATCGTGTACAGTAAAAAAATACAAGGCTACAACGAATTCAAAGCATCAACACTCAGTAAGTGAAAACGTATTGGATCGACAGTTTAAAGCTTCTATGCCAAATCATTTTTGGGTATCAGATATTCCTATATTCCAACCCATGAGTGCTGGTTGTATTTGGCTAGCGTAATGGACATATATTCTCGTAAAATCGTAGGTTGGGCTATAGATAAAACCATGACAAAGGAATTGGTTCTCTCTGCATTAAAAATGGCATATAAACGTCAAAATCTAAGAAAAGGCGTCATACATCATTCTGACAGAGGCGTTCAATATGCCTCCTACGAATATCAAAAGCTACCATTACTTGAATACATTGAGGTCTTTTATAATTCCAAGCGAAAGCGCGGTAGAAAAATCCATGTCTATTTTCTTGACGTAGTATCACAACTAAATGCGACAACTATATTGACAAAGACCGTTTTCGTTTCAACTAACATAAATAAAGTTAGTTAATTTTCATTCTAAAAGTGTTTAATCTATGAATTTTCTAAATTAAAGAAAAGAATCCTAATAATTTACTTTTTTCCTATATACATACTACTCATTCTATGTTACTATGGGGATGAATACAAATTTCCAAAAAAAGGATATGCTAGTATGAGATTTTGGAAGGAAACTATTTCGATTGGGATGGTGGTTTTAATACTTTTCTTTGGATTGTTTAGTAATTCAACAATCGCCTCATTAAACCCCCAACAAGTAGGAGAAAACGGAAAAATAGACAATGGGTTGAAATCTGCATTTGAAAGAATGAATGATGTTGCAAATACAACAAGTGAAATTACAGATTCTAAGAGAATTCAGGACATTAAAAATCTGATTGATAACGCAATTTCCAACAACGAAGTAGTTATGAATGGTTCAGAGGTTGAATTAGATTTTAGTAATGCTAAGTTCTTGAAAATTACCCAAAATGATACTGACTACACCTCTGCTACGATTCCTATTACAGGAGACCAGTACAGCTTTACAAGTAACTTTACTTTGATTTTTGACTCAAACAATGAAATTATAAACTACTCGGAAATATTGGTTACGAAAAGTGATAATAATAAATTCGTGATCACTTCTTTCTCCGATGGTAAATTAACACATGAAGAAGAAACTGATTTAGACTATGTTAGTAACAGTGAGCTTGAAAAACAGTTAGCAGATTTACAAGCTTCCCTTGAAGAAGGCAATCAACAAATTCAGCCAGAGGGCATTAAAGAAGTTGCTGCATGTATTGCTTTAATAGCTAGTGTTGATCTTGTAGTTGCGTACTTAATTGCAGGTACTTGTGCAGCATCTTGTCCAGCAGTCCCACCTGTTTGTGCTGCTTGTATTGCTGCAGTTGCAACTTTAGGTGTAGCTAATATTGCTGGTATCGTAGGCTGTTTCAACTTATTATAGAGCACATTGAGTGAAAGCTTATAAAAAAAATTAACTTTCGATTATAGTAAACTTAAATAGAGGTGAAAATATAGGTAGGGATGTTGTTTTCCTATATTAAGGAAACCTAAGGAAATTTTCAAATGATAATGGTGTTACTTTATACTAAAATAAAATAACATGGAAAGGAACGTCAATAGTGGATAATACTTCAAAATCTAAAATTTTTATAGATAGTTTAATACCAATGGGTATGATTTTGGGTTGTGCTATCGGTACAATTTTAGGTATGTTTTTCAAACCAATCTTTCTAATATTTACAGTCAGTATAGGAACAGGAGTAGGCTATTTAATTGGGCTTATTGCTTATGTAGTGTATAGTAAAAAACAGCCATGATTACACCCATTGTTGACATCCCGTAGGGATTCTTACGGATGATCATGTACAGAAAAATGTTAAATTCAAACGGTTCCTCCTACCTAGGTACATTTCAATTTGGAGGATGAAAAATGGAGATGGATCCTATTGTAACTCATTGTGCTGGCTTAGATGTACACAAAAAAATATCATTTTTATAGAAGAATCTATTCAACAATTAGATGAACGGATGAATGATTATCTTAAGGAATACCAAGAAGAATTACAGCTTCTTCAAACGATGCCAAGAGTGAGCAAAATAAGTGCGGCAAGCATCATTGCAGAAATAGGGACCAATACGGATCAATTCCCTACAGCTAGCCATCTATCTTCATGGTCAGGGGTGCTTCTGGCATTCCTGACTATTTTGACGAATCCGTAATAAATGCCTATGAAGAGTTATGGATATATATCCCGAATTACCATATAAGAAAGTCATCAGACTTACTTTTATTTATTGATAAACCTATGATATATCTATTCTATTGATGCCAAGGGAAGTGGAGCAGGTGGCGCATTTATAACAGCTTATAGATAAATATTGTCGGCTACTAATCACGCCGTTTTATCTAATAGTTTCTTGTATTTTACATATGTAGTCATAAATGCTATGCCCGTAATAAGTACTAACCAAGGAGAACCAAATCTTAAAAGTGCAAAGGGTGTTTCAAATAAGAAAGCTAATAAAAAATCTGTACCTTCTCTATCCCATAGACCAGGTGTAAAATAGGCTGATTTTAGGCTTGAAAACTGTGAAGCATTTTTAAAAAAGATCATTGTTAATATTAGAAATAATAAAGTAGATTCACCATAGGATTTGGTCAGGCGTTGTAAATGGGATTTTTCAGATGCGTTGTCTGAATATAACTCATCAAGTCCGTTAATTGGTTTAAGCCAATACTGTAATGATGACCAGCGTGAACCTCCTATATGCTCCCAACCAAAGTCCTCATGTAACTGAATATATTGCTGATACATTTCTTCTGATTTAAATGTTTGGAAGTCCAGGCGGATCACTTGATCGAGTGTATCTGCCTTTTTGAAATAGTATATTCCTAATAAAGTATGAACCTTTTTACATACCCATCCTTGTTGAAGCATCTCATTTAACCATTTCTCTTGCTTATGAGCATCAACAAATAGTTTAATCTTCTTCATGAAAATTACCTCCTTCATATAGGGAGAGAATATGAGTTAACCGTTCTTTTTCTATTTGTAAAACCGCAAGTCCTTCTTTAGTAATATGGTAAACTTTCCTTCGTGGATCATCTGAAGCAACAAGTACAATCCAATTGTATTTTAATAGGTTTTCAATTGCTCCGTATAATGTACCCGCCGCGATCCGAACTTGCCCATTGCTCATCACTTCAATCACTTGCATGATTGCATAACCGTGTAACGGCTCTCGCAAAGCCAACAATATATAATGCATTGTTTCTGTTAAGGGAAGCAACTTATGCCTTTTCATTTAACATCCCACCATATTAATTAACTATACAGTTAAACTGTATAGTTATATTATATAAAGTTTGACTGTATAGGTCAACTGTATAATGGCGCCTATAGGACTAGTGGACAAAGCCCGCTGAATGGTGCGAATCGACCTATCAAAGATGAGTACTGTACATTATCGTTGTACTAAGAAATATACAAGTTACTTTAGGTACCCTTTCTAAACGTAGCCCATATTATATTTCAAAAAGTTTTTTGAAAGGAATAAGACGAATGCATAATAATTATAACCCCTCCTCCTACCCTTATAGCATTAACCCACCAATGTATCACTTACCTAATATGCACAATACTTACAAAACATCCCCATATCCTCACTGGGCCAACACACCAATCTATAACCCCTACTTTAATGAACAAGATGGCATAAGCCATTTTGTTTCCCTCTTAGAAGAAAGGGGCTTTATTGTTCAGAAAGGCACATTAAGATATATTGATATACTAAAACTGGCCAGTGAAGGTATAATCGACACAGCCTTTGCCAATAATGCTGGCGTACCCTATGGAGCTATCTCCTTCCGCCAGCACCAAACCAGGAACCGTCCCCAATGCAGAAACCTCCAAAAGGTTATAATCCTAACGATCCGCACAATTATCCAGCCAATATTGAATATGTAGGACCAGGATTTAATTATAAGCTCCGTCCTGACGAGGCAATTGTATTAATTGGACAGACGCCTCCTCCGGCAGTTTACTTTAGTTTTAGAAGTTATCTTGGATTTGTTGAAAATAAAGCTGAGAAGGACTACAGTGATACAGTTACATCAGGGGATCAAGATACTGGTTTTTATCACTTTATCGGTGCTAGCATGGGGGATCAAATAAGTAACAATTTTATCTGGACGGACAGTACACCCAATGGAAGCCCCGGAAATCCCTTTGACAGTTCCACAATTATCATTACCACTGCAGACCAAGACGTAAATCAGCAAATGCGTAATGCTCTTGTTGAATCAGGCTTTGACACTGGTATCATGAACAATGATATTATCCCTATAGACCTAGTCAGAATGGGGCTGGAAAGAGGCAAAGATCACTTTATGTTTGTCATGAGGGTTGCAATTTTTCAAAATCCTGAAGTTGGCTGGGATTATATTGACAACCTTGAAAGATATTTTACGGTGTTGCGTATTACCCCTAAAACTCCCTATCCCACTACAAACCCGTGGCCTATACCAGTGTTTAAAAAAAGAGAAACAGGGATTACTGAATACCAGATCGTTCCAAAATCAAGAGATACACTAGATTACTTGAGAAATCAAATTATTCGAAAATACAAAAATCAAGAATATGATATTGTAGATCTTGAGTTAGATCTCTGGGAAATTGAAGGTTATCAGAGTATATTGCAGGATAGAAACGCTCTTATAGATGACAGAGATGCAGTCTATACGAGAACTGAAAGTTTTAAATTAGCTTCTGATGATGATTTTGTGATAATATATGGGGTTAATCATACACAAACGGGGTTTGCAACCTATTTAGCTAACAGCATTTATGGTGAAGAACTTTTGAATGGAGTTGTAGCAGGTCGCCTAACAAATGAATTACAATATCCCGCTGATGAGTATTTCCCCGAATATTATAAAAACGCTAAATACTATTATGTGATGAAAATGGCAAGAGAGTACAAGGAAGGCAATGAAGTTATTATACCTTATAGCACAGGTAACCCCCAAGGATCAGCATTCGGAGTTGACAACAATGAAGAAGCTTTTATAGGTTTCAGAGCTTATGTCAACCAAAAAACTAAAGTCGCTCCGGCCCTTTTTGATATTATCTGGGGGCGTGCAATCTTATTTACAAAAAAGAAAAACGAATAGGGATAAAAAGATAATCAATATTAGGAAGCATGTAATTAGTCATATATAAGAACAGCACAGCACTAAAATCTAGTGCTGTTTTTCTTACATTTTGTTTAGATTTCATCTTTGATAGAGGTGTTAACAATTCATTTGAAGAATTTATTTTAATAATGATAAGATCATCGCTACAGTATTATCTACAAATGAGCGCTCCGGACGGGATTTCATTAACACTGTAAGTCCGATTAAAGAAACGACTAGTGTCTGTGCTAATTTTTTAGCGTTTAAGCTGCTTTCGAACTCTCCTGAGTTAATACCTGCTGCAATAGTTTCTTGAAATATGACCGAAAGATACATCTGATGTTCCCTTGTAAGGATTTCAAATTTTTCATCGTGAGGAGCAAGTTCTACCATTGTATTAATACAAAAACAACCCTTACTCGGACTTTCTCTATATTCCTCTTCCACCAATTCCTCAAAAAATGTGCGAAATGCTTCCTTTACAGGTTGAGTGTTTTGAAGTTTTGTTCGAATATAGGAAGCATGTAGTTTTGTATATTTGCGTAATGCAGCTTCAAATAATTCCTCTTTGTCCCCAAAAGCTGAGTATAAACTTGGTCTTTGTATCCCCATCTTAGCAGTTAAATCGTTTAATGAAGTAGCTTTGTAGCCCTTCTCCCAAAAAAGTTTCATAGCGTCAGTTAATACTCTATCTTCATCAAATTCACGTTGTCTAACCATAATAAATCCCTCTTTTACTATAAAAATTTTAGAGATGATGAATCACTTCAAGATATTTGAGTTTAATTGGTTATTTGCGGACATTTCATTTATCAACTCTTTTATTTTGCTGATTTTTTTCAGCAAAACCATAAGTATACTGATATTATATACCGATCAGTATATTATAATCTTATTTAATTATAGCTAATTTGTCAAATCAACTATAATTTTTTAGGAGAAGTAGTAAAAACGATAAATAAGTATTGACATAACAACTTCTAGTTAGTTATTCTTGTTAAGAATCATTTTGTACTGATCGGTACATTATTCTATAGGTGCACAAAGGAGGATGTAAAAATAATGTTGAATGTTAAAGAAAAAGAAACAAGTACTGCTGAACATCGTGACAATTCGTTACAATCAGGAGCCAGCACACCGATGTCTAGATTTATGGTACTATTGTTTGCAACCGCCTGCGGGATGGCTGTTGCCAATATATACTTTGCCCACCCGTTGCTTGATGCACTATCGTATGAGTTCAAGATTGATCACTCAACTATTGGCATTATCATTACAATCACTCAAGTCTGCTATGCACTAGGATTACTCCTACTAGTTCCACTTGGTGATTTATTGAACCAACGGCGACTGATTATTGGGCAAATGCTATTATCTGTTGCTGCTCTCGTTGTTATTGGTTTGGCTCAATCGAGTACAGTACTTTTTATAGGTATGGCAATGGTAGGAATGCTTGCTACTGTAACACAAACACTCGTCGCATACGCATCGACATTGTCTTCTCCGGAAGATCGTGGAAGTACAGTAGCTTCGTTACTAGTGGAGTTGTGATAGGAATCCTTCTCGCCCGAGTATTTGCCGGTATTTTGACAGATATAGGTGGTTGGCGTTTAGTCTATCTTACGTCTGCCGCACTTATGCTCTTCATCGTTGGTTTATTATACAAAAAATTACCAAATTCAAAACGCAAACAAACATCGATGTCCTATCCGAAGCTATTGCTTTCCGTCCTTTTGTTAATCATACAAGAAAGAATCCTACTGGTTCGTGGAATATTGGGAATGCTAATTTTTGTTTCATTTAGCATTCTGTGGACTTCATTGGTACTACCTCTTAGCTCAACATCACATTCTCTTTTGCATTCTGCTATTGGTGCATTTGGTCTTGCTGGAGTGGCAGGAGCATTAGCTGCTACTCGGGCAGGGCGTCTGGCTGATCAAGGATTAGGGCAGCGAACAACAGGTATCTCCTTAGCTTTATTGTTAGCATCATGGTTCCTAATCAGTTTTATTGATCATTCTCTGTTTGTATTGATCGTTGGTATTATTCTTCTTGACCTCGCTGTGCAAGCCGTACATGTCACCAACCAAAGTATGATTTTTACAGTACGTCCTGAAGCGAGAAGTCGACTTACTGCTGCTTACATGATTTTTTATTCTATTGGCAGTGCAACAGGTTCAATTGCTTCAACCAATATTTACGCAATTTTTGGATGGAATGGAGTATGTCTATTAGGTGCATCTGTCAGTGCTTTCGCCCTTTTGTTTTGGGCACTAATGTCTTATCTGACGTCGGAATAAAAATTTTAAAATGTGAGGATATTGTGAAAGAAACACAAATACTCTTCACATTTTTATAATGTGCTTTATAATACCCATATAGGTATAAACCCTACAGGGTATAAACTTGATATTTGAAGATATCGAATTCATCATATTTGGAGGTGCTAACATGACACAGAAAGTCATTATTGTTGGTGGTGTTGCAGGGGGAGCGACAGCTGCAGCGAGATTAAGAAGAATAAGTGAAGATGTGGAAATTATTCTTGTAGAACGTGGAGAACATATTTCTTTTGCCAATTGTGGACTTCCTTACTACATTGGTGAAACCATCAAGGACCGAAGCAAATTATTAGTCCAAACCGTAAAAGGGATGTCAGAGCGATTCAATCTTGACATTCGGAATTTAAGTGAAGTATTGAGCATTGATCCTGCTAACAAAAAAGTAACAATCAAGGATTTACAAATCGGAGAAGAGTACGAGGAAGCGTACGATAAGTTATTATTATCACCAGGGGCTAAACCAATTGTTCCGCCAATTCCGGGATTAAATGAAAATCAGACTTTATTCACATTAAGAAATATTCCCGATACAGATAAAATCAAAAATTATGTTGATACCAATCATCCTAAAAAGGCTGTTGTGATTGGCGGTGGGTTTATTGGGATTGAAATGGCTGAAAACCTAGTAGATAGAGGGATAGAAGTAACGATTATTGAAATGGCGAACCAAATTATGGCTCCAATTGATTTTGAAATGGCTAGTATTTTACACACGCATATAAAAGAAAAAGGCGTGAAGCTACTATTAGGTAATGGTGTCCAGTCATTTGCGGATCAGGGAAAAAAGGTTATTCTTTCTGATGGAACAGAAATTAATACCGATATGTCAATTCTCTCTATTGGGGTCAGACCGGAAAATGAATTAGCCAAGACAGCAGGGTTGGAGCTTGGTGAGCGCGGAGGAATCATTGTAAATGAATACCTTCAGACCTCTAATGAAGATATTTATGCTGTTGGGGATGCCGTAGAGGTTGTCGATTATATAAGCGGTTCAAAGGCTATGATCCCACTAGCTGGACCAGCTAACCGACAAGGGAGAATGGCGGCAAATAATATAATGGGGAAAAGGGAGAAGTACCAAGGCACATTAGGAACTTCCATTGTGAAGGTTTTTGATTTAACGGTTGCGGCAACGGGCAATAATGAAAAAACGCTAAAACGTGCAGGTACTCCATATGAAGTTGTTCATATTCATCCAAATTCTCATGCAGGGTATTACCCAGGAGCAGCACCGCTTACGTTAAAGTTAATCTTTGATAAAGAAACTGGCAAAATATTTGGTGCACAGGCTGTGGGAGCAGATGGTGTAGATAAACGTATTGATGTCATTGCTACTGCAATTAAAGGTGGCTTACTGGTGGAGGATTTGACGAATCTAGAATTGTCCTACGCACCTCCTTATTCTTCAGCAAAAGATCCTGTCAATATGGCAGGTTATGTAGCCTCTAACGTCATCGAAGGTGAATTGGAAATGGTTCAGTGGCATGAAATCGATGAGCTTGTTAAAGCCGGTGGACTATTGATTGACGTTCGAGAGCCAATGGAACGTGAATTTGGATTTATTGAAGGGTCGATCAATATTTCGTTAAATGATATAAGAAACCGATTAGAGGAACTGCCAAAGGATCAAACCATATATGTTAGCTGTCAAGTTGGATTAAGGGGATACCTAGCAAGCAGGATTTTAACCAATAAAGGATACCACGTTAAGAATGTTGATGGCGGTTGGAAAACATATTCCTCCGTATTTGGGAGCAATATAAACAAAAATGTTGAAACGAAAACAAATGACCTTGGGGAAACCGTTATAAAAAATACAGATGAAATAAAGGTGGAGTCCGTTGTCGATGTTAGTGGCTTGACTTGCCCCATGCCAATTGTAAAACTAAAAAAAGCGATTGAAGTATTGGAGAGCGGTCAAGTGCTAGAGCTTCATGCGACAGACAAAGGCATTTTAAATGATTTACCTGCATGGTCAAAAAATGCTGGTCACACCCTTTTAAAAACAGAGCAAGATGATAAAGTGATTAAATTTTGGATTGAAAAGAGGTAAACCAAATGGAGTATAATGAGCAAATGAAAAACAGAGTAAAACGTATTGAAGGGCAGCTTAGAGGAATTTTAAAGATGATGGAAGAAGAGAAAGATTGTAAAGAAGTCATTACTCAGTTATCTGCCACCCGAACAGCTATTGACCGAACAATAGGTGTTGTGGTGAGTTCTAATTTGGTGGAGTGTGTCCGTATTGCAGCAGCAAGTGGCGAAAAAAATACAGAAGAGTTAGTGAAAGAGGCTGTGAATCTGCTTGTCAAAAGCAGATAAAATATAAGGGCGGACACCCGCTTTTATTTTATCTATTATTATACCCATACAGGTAAGGGTAAAAGTAAAAAAGTGTGTTTTAAGCTTAAATATACCTTTAGGGTAACTATAAAGTGAGGAGGAACAAAAATGATAGAAAAGAAAAAAACAACCATAATATTATTTAGTGGCGACTATGATAAAGCAATGGCAGCTTATATCATTGCGAATGGTGCAGCAGCTTTTGATCATGAGGTCACTATTTTCCATACTTTTTGGGGCTTAAATGCGTTACGCAAAGATGAGAATATTCAAGTCAAAAAAGGATTCATAGAGAAAATGTTTGGAAAAATGATGCCAAGAGGTGCCAATAAAATGGGACTTTCTAAAATGAATTTTGCTGGTTTTGGTCCTAAAATGATAAAGGACATAATGAAAAAACATAATGCCATGCCACTTCCAGATTTAATCGAAATGGCGAAAGAGCAAGATGTGAAATTAGTAGCCTGTCAAATGACCGTTGATTTATTAGGGTTGCAAGAAGAAGAGATCATGGATGGTGTTGAATATGCAGGTGTTGCAGTCTATTTAGCCAATGCAGAGGAGGGGAATGTGAATCTATTTATTTAAGAGTGAAACGAAAAAGGTATAATCTCATCAATTTTATTTAGCGTGGTAGCTATTTATTAATATTGACAACAGTATAGACAAAGTTTTATTATTGATAATAGTTTTCATTTTCAATTAAAGGGGATCGATTTTTTATGTTAAACCCAAAAAAACAATGTTTATACTTGTTCGTCATGGTTCTTATTTTATCTATAGCTTTAGTTGGTTGTTCAAGTGATTCGATAGGAAATTCTGAATCTACCACGGTAAGTGATAACACGATTACTTTCGCATGGCCTAGAGATATTGGTGAAATGAACCCACATATTTATAATCCATCTCAATTATTTGCCCAATCTATGATATATGAGCCTTTAGTTAGCTACCATGATGGAGGAGAGTTAAAACCACATCTAGCAGAGTCATGGGATATTTCTGAAGATGGAACAGAATATATATTCACTTTACGTCAAGGTGTGAAATTTTCTGATGGCACAGATTTCAATGCAGCGATTGTGAAAAAGAACTTTGATGCTATTTTAACAAATAGAGATACACATGGTTGGTTAGGGTTTATTTCGAAGATCGCTCAAACAGAGATCATTGATGAGTATACCTTTAAATTAACATTAACAGAAGCCTATTACCCTACTATTCAGGAGTTAGCTGTTGTACGCCCAGTTCGATTCTTAGGGGAAGCTGGTTTCCCTCAAGATGGAGACACGTCAAAAGGGATAGAGAAAGCTGTTGGTACAGGTCCATGGGTATTAGATGAATATAAAGTAGATGAATTTGCTACTTTTAAACGTAACGAAAATTATTGGGGAGAACTTCCGAATGTAGAGAAAATAATGGTTAAAGTCATCCCTGATGCTGAAACACGCGTACTTGCTTTTGAAAAAGGGGACATAGACCTCATTTATGGTGAGGGTATTATCAGTATAGATTCTTTTATGCAACTAGAATCCACTGGTTCCTATAAGACAAGCATTTCTGAACCAGTCGCTACTAGACAGCTAGTGATGAATACGAATATAGAACAGCTATCAGATGTACGTGTTCGTCAAGCATTACATCTTGGATTTAATAAACAAGCAATGGTTGAGGGAGTAACATCTGGTTTGGAAGAGGTGGCTGATTATATCTTACCAACAAACATCCCGTATACTTCAAAAATCAATACAACAGCGGTTGATTATCATGTTGAAAAAGCGAAAGAATTACTAGATGAAGCAGGCTGGAAGCTGATAGAAGGAAAAAATGTTCGTGAAAAAGATGGACAACCATTGGAAATTGAGCTCATGTATAACTCTGCTGAATCCATTCAAAAAACAATGGCGGAAACCTTACAGTCTGAATGGACAGGATTAGGTGTTAAATTAAATATTGTTGGTGTCGAGCTTACCACTCAAGTTGAAAGATTTAAAGCGAATGATTTTCATCTGAATTTCTTCAGTAACTATGGCTCGCCATATGATCCACATTCTTTTGTAAACGTAGTGGCTACAGAAGGATTTGGCTTTAGTGAAGCTATTTCAGCTTATCCTAATAAAGAGGAGTTACTGAACCAAATCGCTGAGGTTAAACAAACGACTGATGAAGCTAGACGTCAAGAATTGTACACGGCGATTTTAGGCTCACTACAAGAGCAAGGTGCTATTGTACCTATTTCGTATATTAAGAAAATAGCGATCTATCAAAAGGGTGTTTCTCATTTTACATTCCCTGCTAACCGAGATGAACATCCATTTACAGGAATTAGTGTAAACGAGTAAGCGACAGGAGAGTTTTTTCATGGGTACTTATGTCTTGAAACGAATAATGACAATCATCCCAATCTTTCTATTGACCACTCTAGTAACCTTTGGAATGATTCACCTATCACCAGTGGATCCGGCTGAAGCATACTTTGCTGCAGCACATATCCAAGCTACAGATGAGATGTTGGAGCAAAAAAGACATGAGTTTGGTCTAGATAAACCTCTCCTGATTCAATATGTGAACGCCGTAATGAAGATATGCCAATTTGATTTTGGCATATCTTATGTTACGAATAAGCCAGTCTGGGGAGAGATCGCCTCTCGAATACCAGCAACGATTCAATTAGCTGTAGGCAGTATTTTAATTGCAATTATAGTAAGTGTTCCAATTGGTTTTCTAGCAGGTATGAAGAAGAATAGTGGAATTGACCATTTTAGTCGCTTCCTCTCTTTTATTGGTGCATCCATTCCATCATTTTGGCTTGGATATTTATTTATTTTTTTCTTTTCTGTAAAATTAGACCTTTTCCCAGTAGAAGGTACGGGAACCTGGAAGCATTTAATATTACCTTCAGTAACCCTGGCTTTTCCTCTCATAGCTTTATATACTCGACTGTTACGAGCCAGCGTTCTTGAAAATTTACAAGAGCCTTATGTGCTCTTTGCACGGACGAGAGGGATTGATGAAAAAGTTATTATGGGAAAGCATGTACTCCGCATGGCTATTTCGCCTATGATTACTGGACTTGGAATGAATATAGGCAACTTAATGACTGGGGCTATTATTGTAGAGATCGTTTTTTCATGGCCAGGATTTGGGCGGTATTTTATAGAGGCTATTTTCAACCGTGATGTTCCTGTTATTCAAGGCTATGTACTATTAGCAGCAGGTATATTCCTACTTAGTAACTTACTAGTCGACCTTATCCAAATGTATATTGATCCTCGTATTTCAAGAAAAGGAAGTCAGCACTAATGATCACAAAGTTTCGTGAAATAGTAAAAAGTCAAAAAGTGATTCTCCTTTGTTCTGTGATTCTGTGTGTGTTATTTGTGATCACGCTCTTGGCACCGTGCTTGCGCCTAATGACCCCGTTTTGGTTAATTTAGCTCATAAATTACAGTCACCTTCTTTGGATTACCCATTAGGCACGGATCACTTAGGGCGGTGTACGTTTTCACGTATACTATATGGGGCTCAAACCTCACTTGGGTATGCTATGCTCATTTTTATTTCAGCTCTCAGTATAGGGTTGATTATTGGTATCATTGCTGGATACAAAGGCGGTTGGATTGACCAAGTGTTAATGAGATTCGGTGATGGGCTAATGGCAATTCCAAGTCTATTGTTTGTGCTTGGCTTTGTTGGTATTTGGGGAGCGGGTCTTAAACAAGTCGTTTTAGGGTTGATTCTCGTACAATGGGTGTATTATGCGAGGATCATTCGAGGAATGGTTCTAAGTCTGAAAGAACAGAACTACATTACTGCAGCTAAAATCAGTGGTTCTTCTACGTGGACGATCATTAAAAAGCATATTATTCCAAATGTTCTCCCACCACTAGCCGTAATGGGGACATTAGAAATGGGCTGGGCGATCATGAATTTATCATCGATGTCCTTTTTGGGTTTAGGGGTGCAACCTCCTATACCAGAGTGGGGGGCGATGATTCATGAAGGAAAGTCGTATATCAGGACACATCCAACATTAATGATTTATCCGGGTTTAATGATTATACTAGTCGTTGTTACCTTTAATTTACTAGGTGAATCACTCTCAGAGAGATTTGGGGTTAAACGCCGCTAATGAAAAAGGACTGTTGAATATTGGAAACCATTGAACAAAATATTTTACATGTAAAGGACCTACATGTTCAAGTGAGAACCTCTGAAGGTTTTTCCACACTTGTTCAGGATATTACTTTTGGTCTGAAAAAAGGGAAGGTTCTAGGTCTTGTTGGGGAAAGTGGTAGTGGTAAAACTGTTACAAGCATGTCTATCTTACAGCTGCACGATAGGAAAACAATGAATATCAGTGGAAGTATTACACTACAAGGTAGGGAATTGAATGGTTTAGAAAACAAGGAAATACGGAAAATTCGTGGGAAGGATATTGCTTTTATTATGCAAAATCCGATGAATGCGTTTACTCCTGTTTTTACAATTGGTCATCAATTTATCGAAACGATTCAATCTCACACCGCTTTCAATAAAAAGCAGGCAAGGGAGCTTGCGATTAGTGTGATGCAAAGTGTTGATTTACCTGACCCTATAAAACTATTGAAAAATTACCCCTTTGAATTAAGTGGAGGGATGCTTCAACGAGTGATGATTGCTATGGCTGCATGCTTACAGCCTTCTGTAATTATAGCAGATGAGCCAACTACAGCACTTGATCTTCATAGCCAATTATTGGTTCTTCGTCTATTAGATCAGGTTCGTTCTGAATATGGAACATCTATTTTACTCATTTCCCATGATCTTGGTGTTATTTCCGAAATGGCGGATGATGTCATTGTGATGCAACATGGCAGAATCGTTGAAGAGGCAAATGTAATAGAGTTATTTGATCATCCCCAACATGAGTACACGAAGAAATTGCTACAGACAAGACCGACCTTATTTTCCAAGAGGTGAATTCATTGAGCTTATTACAGGTAAAACAAGTAAATCTTAGCTTTCATTCTAGGAAATTTTTTATAGGGAAGAACCAAACAAATAAAGTTCTTAATGATATTTCCTTTTCTATTGAAGAAGGAACATGTTTGGGCTTGATTGGTACAAGCGGTGCCGGAAAAAGCACCTTAGGAAAAGTCGTTCTCGGCATTCAACCTCCACAACAAGGTCAGGTTTTGTTTCAGGGATTTGACCTATATAATACGGGGAAAGCAATCCAACAGAAAATTCGCCGTGATCTACAAGTTGTTTTTCAGGACTCCTATTCAGCTGTTAACCCACGGATGACAGCCGAAAGGATTATAAGCGAGCCATTAGAGAACTATGAAAAACTATCTTTAGGAGAATTAAGAAGAAGGGTTATTGAACTAGTAGAAAGAGTAGGGTTAAGTGAAAAGGATTTAAAAAAATACCCTCATCAATTTAGCGGTGGACAATTGCAAAGAATTAACATCGCCAGAGCTATCGCCCTTAAACCGAAGTTAATCGTCCTTGACGAACCAGTAAGTAGTTTAGATATGGTAACACAAAGCTTAATTTTACAACTATTAAGTGAATTAAAGGATGACTTCGGCTTATCTTATCTGTTTATTACACATGATATTAAAGCTGCTTTTTCAATTTCTGATAGAATTGGCGTCCTTGAAAAAGGAGAATTGATTGAGCTTTACGATTCAAAGGAGCCATTTTTTCATTCTAAACATCCTATAGTTATACGATTAAGAGATTCCGTTCTTGCTGAACACCCTCGTTCTCGTAAGCTTGCGACGAGAGTAAACATGGTATAATCATATTCAAGATGAGCACCTACCTACGTAGGTGTTTTTTAGTATGGTTGAATGGAAATATAAGAAACTAAAATGGATAAATTTAGTGTTTTTGCAGGAAGAATGAGGAAGTGCATAGAAAGAGTAATGTAGTCAAGCGAAAATAACACATTGAGCTAATGTTCACAAGATTATGGAAGGAACCTGTATAAAGGGAGGAAATAAAATGTTAAAAATGAAAAAAGCAGGATCCATTTTTATTGTTTTTATCATGATGTTAAGCATTATGGTTAATGATTCGAGCGCTAGTTCTTACTCATATAGTTGCCCTACAGGATGGGCTTCTGTTGATGCTGAAGGGGTAAAGGGAACAACAGGGGGTTCAGGTGGAAAAGAGGTGACTGTTAAAAATGCAGCCGATTTAGAGAAGTATGCAAAGAATAAAGATAAATATATTATAAAAATATCTGGTTCCATTACTATTCCTACTAAAGGAAATTATATTGAGGTAAGCTCAAATAAAACAATAGTAGGTCTTGATGCAAACGCTGAAATTAAAAACGGTGGACTTAAAATCAAGGGCAGTAATGTTATTGTTAAGAATCTCACGATTAGAGGTACATATGTAGATGATGACTGGGACGGAAAAACCAACGATTATGATGGAATTCAAATTACGGGAACAGCTGCTCATCATATATGGATTGATCATGTCACGATGCGAAAGCATGGGGATGGGATCATAGATATCGTAAACGGGGCAAATTACATCACCATTTCAAACAGTAGATTTGAACAGCACAATAAGACCATGACGATTAGCAATAATGATAACGATGCTAATTCGGATAAATATAAAGTAACGATTCATGATAGCTGGTTTAGAGGAACAACCCAAAGAAATCCTAGAGTAAGATTTGGCATGGTTCACCTATATAACAACTATTATAGTGATATGGGCAAATACGGTAGAGATATGGGGTATACATCCTCCTTAGGATATGGTATTGGTGTTGGGAATGCGGCAAAAATAGTGTCAGAGAACAACTATTTTGAACATGTAAAAAACCCAACAAAGTTTATGGATAATCCAAGAAACCAAGGCTATATAAAAGATCGTGGCAGTTATTTTGTCAACAGTGGTTCTATGGAAACACGAGGATCTGGAGTTGCTTGGGAGCCAGCGGATTATTATACCTATACCTTAAGAGAAGCTTCTGAAGTAAGAAGTCATGTCATTAAGAATGCCGGAGCAGGAAAATAAGCAATTGAAATATTTGACCTTATCAGCGATTGCTACATGCATTCCGTTGTAATAGAGCCACCTTCTTTTACCTTAGACATAATCTGGGCAAAAAAGGGTGTGCTTTTTTTATATGGTAGAAGTGACATAAAATCATGAGGGAAAACGTCTTTAATAAAGAAAAACATTGATGAAAAGGTAAAGAAAAAGGGAGACGAGTACAATGAGGGGACAAGAAATCGTTGGAATCATCATGGAGTATATCCATTTAGCTCTAATAGGAGTCATTGTTCTAGGGGCTGTTTTTTGGATCAGCTATGTGCTTATATACCAAAGGCTTCTAGGTGGGAAAAAAAGAATCACTAAGAAAGAATGGTTTATTGGGGGAACGCTGACTGGATATATCATCATGGTGCTGGGAGTTACCTTATTTATGCGAGGTTCAAGCGACCATGGAAATATAGATTTTTATTTTTGAGTAGTTATCGGGAAGCATGGAACCATTTTACTCTTAGACATTGGCAATTTGTTATTTTAAATATCGTCATGTTTGTACCGTTAGGAATACTCTTGCCTCTATTGCATCGAACCTTTCTTAAAATAAAGTGGACCCTGGGAGCAGGATTATTATTTACCATGTCTATTGAGTCTTTACAGCTAGTGACCGGACGAGGAAATTTTGTCGTGGACGATTTATTTAACAATTTTCTAGGGGCAGTCATTGGCTATGGTATGGTCATGGGCTTATTAGCGTTAATAACAATACGGGAATGGGATAAAGCATTCCTATATTTTGCGCCCCTATTTATTGTACTCACCGTATTCGGGGGAATATTTATCTGTTATCACTTACAGGAGTTTGGGAATTTATCTGTAGCTCATACTGCTAAGATAAACATGAAAAACACAATAACCAATGTACATATTGAACTAAAGGAACAGAGAACATCATCTCCTATTTACCAAGCGCCGACGTATGCAAAGGATTCGGCAGAAAGATTTGCTGTAGATTTTTTTGAAAATGTAGGAATTGACACAAAGGATATGGTGATCATTGCTTATCATAATAATGCCAATTATAGAGTGGAAAGCACTCCTTCTTATCATCTATGGTTGAATTATTTAGATGGAAGTTATGATTTCATAGATTTCTCCATGTTTGATGAAGAGATAGAGCCTATGGATGAGGATGTGGATAGATTAATAGAAAAACTACAAGCGTTTGGGGTTTCGATACCTGAAATGGCTACTCTAAACCATAAAGATGTTGGAGAGTATCAATGGACTGTTGAACAATACATGATGGATAATCAGCTAGTGGATGGTGTTCTGTCTTGTGTCTATTACAATGATCATTCTATAAAAAAATAAGGAACGATTTAGTTACCTATGTCAAAGTAAAGGATGTTCGTATTAAAAGTGAGATGGAAGCATATAGAGAACTGCTGAAAGGAAAATTTCAATATTCTAAGAATAGGATAGAAGCGATAGAGATAAACGAAGTAAAGATACAGTATTATCTAGACTCCAAAGGTTACTATCAACCTGTCTATTTATTTAACTGTACAGTAGATGGGGTAGAATCAAACATCATCATCCCTGCCATCTAAATTCATTATATGAACTCCTCAATAGAGAACAACAAATCATAATCCAACCATATTTTTCTAATCAATCACTATGTTAAGATAAAAAATGTAATCGCTTACAATTAAAAGGATAGAGGAGGATTATGTAATGAAGGTGTACAAGAAGGTGGCTTTTGTTATGGCTTTTATTATGTTTTTTTCGGTCCTGCCGACGATCTCAATGTCGTCAGAAGCAAACGGTGCTGCATTATCGAATCCTAATGCGAACCAAACGACAAAAAACGTGTATAGTTGGTTAGCCAATCTACCAAACAAGAGTAATAAACGTGTGGTGTCGGGACACTTCGGAGGGTACAGTGATTCTACCTTTAGCCTGGATCAAACAAATGCGCAAGCGGAGCTGACAGGAAAAATGCCAGGAATATTATCTTGTGATTATAAGAATTGGCAGACGCGATTGTATGTAGCCGATCAAATTAGCTATGGCTGCAATCAAGAATTAATAAACTTTTGGAACCAAGGAGGTTTGGTCACGATCAGTGTACACATGCCAAATCCAGGGTTTCATTCGGGGGAAAACTACAAAACAATTTTGCCTACTTCACAGTTCCAAAATCTAACCAATCACAGGACAACAGAGGGTAGAAGGTGGAAGGATATGCTGGATAAGATGGCAGATGGGTTGGACGAGCTACAGAACAATGGAGTGACGGTTCTTTTCCGTCCTTTACATGAAATGAATGGAGAATGGTTCTGGTGGGGAGCAGAAGGTTACAATCAATTTGATCAAACACGTGCCAATGCCTATATCAGCGCATGGAGAGATATGTATCAATATTTTACTCATGAGCGTAAGCTGAATAACCTTATTTGGGTTTACTCACCTGATGTTTACAGAGATCATGTAACAAGTTACTACCCAGGAGCAAATTATGTAGATATTGTGGCTCTTGATTCCTACCATCCTGATCCACATAGCCTTACTGACCAATATAATCGAATGATCGCTTTAGATAAACCTTTTGCTTTTGCTGAAATCGGTCCTCCTGAAAGCATGGCTGGTTCCTTTGATTATTCAAATTATATTCAAGCAATTAAACAAAAATATCCACGTACTGTCTATTTCCTAGCTTGGAATGATAAATGGAGTCCACATAACAACAGAGGAGCATGGGATCTATTTAATGATTCATGGGTTGTAAATAGGGGAGAGATTGATTATGGTCAATCAAATCCAGCCACTGTTCTCTATGATTTTGAAAACAATACGCAATCGTGGTCGGGTGTGAATTTAGACGGAGGACCATGGACTTCGAATGAATGGTCGGCAAATGGTACTCAATCGTTGAAAGCAGATGTCGTTCTGGGCAATAATAGCTACCATTTGCAAAAAACAGTGAATCGAAATCTTAGTTCATTCAAAAACCTAGAAATTAAAGTGAGCCATTCTTCGTGGGGAAATGTAGGAAGTGGCATGACAGCAAGAGTTTTCGTCAAAACAGGGAGTGCTTGGAGATGGAATGCAGGTGAATTTGTCAGTTTGCAGGCAAACGGAACAACCGCACTATCTATTGATTTGACGAAAGTAAGTAATCTGCATGATGTTCGAGAGATAGGTGTAGAGTATAAAGCACCAGCAAATAGCAACGGGAAGACGGCGATTTACTTAGATCATGTGACCGTAAGATAATACAAAAAAAAGTGGTTGAAAGCGGTAACATATCTAGCATATGATGATAGGGACTAGATAATAATAGACTGTCAGACTAGGAGGTAAGTCATAATGAAAAAAAGTCTGATCCTCTTGCTCGGACTTTTATTAGCTTTCTCCATGCTATTAATAGCCTATCTATCATTCACCCCTGCAGAGCTTAGAGAAGTTGAACATTCACAGGATTCCTTTCATCATAATGATGAGAAAAAAGAAAAGCCCCTTTCCGGTAAGATAACGGTCTTGACTAATAGAGTAGATCTGGTAGCAGATGGGACGATGCAACGATATGCTGTTAAGTTTCAGGAAAAGCATCCACATGTTCAGGTGGAATTTGAAGGGTTAAAAAACTATATGCATGATATTCGGATTCGCCTGACAACAGGAGAAGCGGGAGATGTGTTGCTTATTCCTGAATATGTTCCCAACAGTGAATTTAAAGATTATTTTGAACCTCTCCCTGATGAGATGTTTGAATATGTTCGATTTACAGATATTATGCTGCATGAAGGAAAACGCTACGGCATGGCAACTGGGGTTAATACACTGGGCATTGTGTATAATAAAAAAGCTTTTGCCAAGGCGGGAATTACCAGTATCCCTCTTACTCTTGATGAGCTTTTTGAAGCGGCACATAAATTAAAGGGAGTAGGAGTGATTCCTCTTTATAGTAATTATGGAGCACAGTGGCCCTTAGGGGTATGGGGAGAGCATTCCGTTTCCTGGAGATCAGGGGATGCCGAATACTTAGGAAAAATGGTTCATGAAGAAGAACCGTTTCAATTAGATAACGCTTGGGGTCAAGGGATTTCTATCCTCAGATACTTTATCGAGCATGAGCTAGTGGAGCCTGATTTATTATCTAATAATTGGGAAAAATCCAAGCGTCAAATAGCTAATGGTGAAGCGGCAATGTATTGCTTGGGAAGCTGGGTCATTAATCAGATTATAGATGCTGGAGCAGCTCCTGAGGAGATTGGCATTTTTCCTCTCCCATACGATAATAGTGGTAGGTTATATGCTCCTATGGACCTGATTGGATGATCGGTGTGAACAAACAAAGTAAGAATAAAGAAGCGGCATTTGCTTGGATTGATTTTTTTGTGAAGGAATCAGGGTATGTTGAAGAAAATGGTTTTATTCCCGTACTCACAACAAATGAGCCTACCTTGCCGCAAATGACGGAGTTTCTATCCTATCAACCTAGCTTAATTGAAAGTGCGGACAGAGACGCCACTTTCTATAGGATAGGTAATGCTGCTCAGATTCCGTTTGGTACGGGAGCTCTTGTTCAAGAATTAGCTGTAGCCCCTGACTTACAACAGGAGTTTGAGAAGTTAAATAAGCGTTGGCAAAAGGCAAAAAAATCTTTAGGATATTAACCAAATATGTGACGGATCATTTATCAGCTTAAGCAGCTACAAGGGGAAACTCTGTGGCTGCTTTTTTTTTGACCAAATGATAATGGAGAACAATAAATGTTAATCTATCACATTTCATTGGATATTTCTCGTTTGTATAATGTGAGTGAAAGCGGTATCAATACAGCGGTGCTCAAGGAATGAAGAGATAGGTCGAAAGAAAGGGTGTGGCTGGAGTGGAGAAATACTTGTTAAACGGGACATGGAAAATGAAAAAAGTAGGGGAAACAGATTGGCTTGATGCTAGTGTTCCAGGTTCAGTGTACCATGATTTGTTACAGGCTCAAGTAATAGAAGATCCTTTTTTTCGTGACCATGAAGAAACGGTTATGAATGTAATGCAACACGATTTTATCTATACACGTTCATTTCGTCTTTCTGAAGAGATGGCTCAACAGGATAGAATCCTGCTTAGGTGTGAAGGGCTAGATACGCTTGCGGAAATCAGGCTGAACGGCAGAGAAATTGGGCGAACAGATAATATGCACCGCACCTATGAGTTCGATGTGAAGGAGCATCTACAAACAGAAAACCAAATTGAAATTCTTTTTCGCTCTCCGCTAAAATATGTGACAGACAAGCAAAAAGAGCGCTCACTATGGGGAGTGGATACGACTGTTGCAGGATTTCCTTATCTAAGGAAAGCTCATAGTATGTTTGGATGGGATTGGGGACCTCGGCTTCCTGATGCGGGAATTTGGCGAGATATCTATTTAATAGGGTATACCGAGGCAAAACTACAGGATGTCTACATTTCACAGGCTCATCAGGAGAAGCATGTGAATGTCGAAGTTCAAATTGAGCTTGAAAGCTGGAGTGAGCATGAGCTGGATTTGGAAATAATCATCACTCCACCAGCTGGAGAACGGCTGGTCATTCATAAAGAAAATGTGTTATTAAAGAATCGTATTCATGCTCTGATTGATGAACCCGAACTATGGTGGCCCAATGGATATGGACATCAGCCATTATATAAAGTCGAAGTGCGTTTGCTCCAAAATAAGGTAGAGCTTGATAAAAAAGAGCTTCATATTGGGCTGCGAACCTTATCGATTCGTCAGGAGGAGGACGAATGGGGAACCTCCTTTCAGATGGAGGTGAATGGGATTTCGATTTTTACTAAAGGAGCCAATTATATTCCAGAAGATAGCATCTTGCCACGCTGTGATGCAAAGCGAACCGAAAGACTGGTACAAGATTGTATCAAAGCACACTTTAACTGTATTAGGGTGTGGGGCGGAGGATATTACCCTGATGATTATTTCTTTGATTTGTGCGATCGCTACGGACTAATTGTTTGGCAGGACTTTATGTTTGCCTGTGCACAGTATGAATTGACGAAAGACTTTAGAGAAAATGTAACGAAAGAGGCAGAGGATAACATGAAAAGAATCCGTCACCATGCTTGCCTTGCTTTATGGTGCGGAAATAATGAAATGGAGGTCGCTTGGGAAGAGTGGGGTTTCCCTAAACCCCACAAGCTGCGTAAGGATTACTTGATCCAATTTGAAGAGATTCTGCCTAGGCTAACAGAGGAATTTGACCCAGACCGTTTTTATTGGCCGTCTTCGCCTTCCTCCACAGGAAGCTTTGACAATCCAAATGATGAGAACCGCGGAGATGTCCATTATTGGGAAGTGTGGCATGGATTAAAGCCCTTTACAGAGTATCGGAAATTCTACTTTCGATTTTGTTCAGAGTTCGGTTTTCAATCCTTTCCGAGTATGAAGACGATTGAAAGCTTTACCCTCCCAGAAGATCGAAATATTTTCTCTAGAGTGATGGAAAGCCATCAAAAAAATGATGGAGCCAATGGGAAAATATTATATTATTTAGCTCAGAATATGAAATATCCTAAGGATCTCTCCTCCTTGGTCTATGCTTCGCAAATTCTTCAAGCGGAAGCTGTAAAATATGGTGTTGAGCACTGGCGCAGACATCGTGGGAGATGTATGGGCTCACTTTACTGGCAGTTAAATGATTGCTGGCCAGTTGCCTCATGGTCTAGCATTGATTACTATGGGCGTTGGAAAGCCCTTCATTACTTTGCCAAGCGTTTTTATGATCCTGTTTTGCTGTCTGCTTTGGATGAAGGTTGTACTGTGCAATTACATTTGACAAATGACCTGTTAACACAAGTTTCAGGAAAGGTGCACTGGAAACTGGTTCATAGATGGGATGGTTTAATACAAGAAGAGGTAAGGGACTTAACCGCTGCTCCATTAAGTGTAACGAAGGATAAACTCCTGGATTTTTCAGGCGTAATTGAGGAGCGGGAAGAAAGGGAATATTACTTCGAATATACTTTCATTCTGGACGGAAAACAAAAAAGTCATGATGTTCTTTTATTTACTCCATTAAAGCATTTTGAATTTGGAAAACCTACGATTTCAACGAAGATAGTAGAGGAAGAGTCACACTATGTTATTTATCTAACGACAGATACAATGACTAAATATGTGGAGCTTGAGCTTCAAGATGCTGATGTTATTTTTAGCGACAACTATTTTGATATAAGCCTTCAATGGTGAAAGCAATTCGCCTAGAGAAAGAGCAGGTAGCTAGTAGAGAGGGAGTCGAGAAGTTGAAAGAAGCCCTTCACATCCGAAGTATCGTGGATATTGTCTAAGTGTTAAAGCTGAATCAGCTGTCATAAAAAGAAAATAGGTGGATAAAAATCCGAGGGAATTGGAAATGTCCTTTATTAAGGATCTCCTTTATCCACTTCGGATTTTTTTATATCCAATATTTATCAATGACTTCTCAGGTTTTTGCCTTGGTTGTGGAAGTCCGAATGATCAGCTCTCCTGAGATGAGTATTTTTTCAGGTGGGAATTCAGGATGTTCAATCCGCCACATTAACTTGGAAACAGCCCGAGAACCAATAAGCTCCTTTAGGACTTGAACAGTGGTTAAAGGAGGCTGAATATAGCTAGAGAATTCCAAGTTGTCAAAGCCGGTAACAGAACAATCCTGCGGTACATGAATCCCCTGCTCGGCTAAAGCCTCTATCATTTTGTGGGCAATGTCATCATTGGCACAAATAAAGGCAGTTGGAAAGGCTTCTTTCTTTTCCTTAGCTTCTGTGACCCATTCCTTTAATTTGTTAAACAAGGAATCATCATAGGAAAAGAATAGCCCTCTCTTTACTGGTGTGGCTGTTGAATATAGAGAGTCTTTTTCCAAAGCGAAGCTATAGCCCAGCCACCGATCATAAAAGCTTCTGGAAAAATGAAGATCTCCTACAAACAAAGTATGTTGATGCCCTAGAGCCAAGCAATGATTCGTCATTTTAAACATCCCGCTGAAATTATCGGTAAAAATCGAATCTGCGGCAATGAGAGGGTCTTCATGGTCAATGATGATCATGGGGACATTGCATTGATGTAGGTCCACCATGACCTCGGTGGAAAGATACCCAACGCTAATGATTCCTAGTAAGCTCTCCATTTTGACTATCTCAGAAAGCTCAAATAATTCGGTAATAATAATCATTTTTTGTTGATTGCGTTGAATTTCTTTGGTAATCCCCTCAAGAACTCTTCCCCAATAAGTAGATTGTTTATTTTGGTTTCTATCTTCTGCCATTACGACGAGAATAAAACCTGTTTTAACAGGGGAGGGTGTTTCGTTTTCGACATGCTCGCTCGATTTGTGAAGCTGGCTCTGTTCCTTATAATAGCCTAATTGTTTGGCAGTTAGTAAGACCTTTTGTCTGGTTGATTCACTAACACCTGGCTTTCCACTCAATGTTTTTGAGACAACAAACTTAGAAACCCCAGCCATATCCGCAATCTGCTGCATACTTATTTTTTTTCTGCTTCCCATTAACTCGTTCACCTCAGTATTCATAGACAGAAGAAAGTTTTCTAGTTCCTTATCATGCTCTTATTTTCCGTGTGCTTTTTTATAGGTGTAAATAGATGGCTAACTAACATTATAACATAATACTAACAACAATAATAATAAAACAAAATTGTTATTAATATAACAAATATAATAAATATAACAAATGTGTTGAGGGGTGTTCTGAGGTATATTCTATGAATGAAAAGCTTTATTTCAATTAAAAAACATAAAAAAGTCATAAATAAAAACTGCTTGATATTCGTTTTTGGAGTGATATAATACAAATTAATATAACAAAATAAATAACAAAAATAACAAATTGAAAGTAGGGATCATGATGACAGGGCTAAGTCAGTTACAAAAACTAAAGGATGCAGTGGAAAAAGAGCTATGTGAAAACATCTTGCCGTATTGGCTCACGAATGTTGTTGATCATCAGCATGGAGGGTTTTATGGGTACATTGATCAGGCTGGAGTAGTTAAGACAGAAGCGCCAAAGGGCTGCATTCTTCATTCCAGGATTTTATGGACTTTTTCCAGAGCTTACCTTCAGTATCGGGATGAAAAGTATTTGGAAATGGCACAAAGAGCCTATCACTATTTGCTGCGTTATTTCTGGGACACGGAACATGAGGGGCTTTATTGGCTAGTCGATTATCAGGGCAGCCCTTGGAAAGAGGAAAGCATATATACAATCAAGCGTTTGGAATATATGGGCTATCTGAATATTTTAGAGCGACAGGGGAAGAGGAGAGTCTTCAAAAAGCGATTCGGCTCTATGAACTTATTGAAAGACACAGTTATGATCAGCGAAACAAAGGGTATTTTGAATCATTTTCAGGCACTTGGATGAGAGATGAAAAGCTGTTGCTAAGTGGGGAAGAAGGCTTATTCGCTCCTAAGTCTATGAACACCCACCTGCATATTTTGGAAGCGTATACCAACCTCTATCGTGTTTGGAGGGATGAGGGGCTCAAGAACAAACAAAAGGAGTTAATTGAGCTGACCCTTTCGTCCATTATTGATTCGAGCTGGCATCAATTTGCCCTTTACTTTGATGAATGCTGGCAAGTGAGGTCAACGGCGATTTCTTACGGGCATGATATTGAAGGTAGCTGGCTCTTACTTGAAGCCGCCGAGGAAGTAGGAGATCCAGACATCATCGAAAGGGTGAAAGCTGTTTCTATTGATATGGCTGAAAAGGTCCTTCAAGAAGGCATTGATCATGATGGAGCATTTTAAATGAAGCCAAGGATGGAAGGGTCATAGATGATGACAAGGTTTGGTGGGCTCAGGCTGAAGGAGTCGTTGGCTTTGTCAATGCCTATCAGGTAACGAAGCAGCCTAAGTATGCTGAAACGGCGCTACGCATCTGGCAATTCATTGAGCAAGCGCTGGTGGATCGTGAACGAGGAGAATGGTTTTGGAAAGTGAACAGAGAGCGGCAAGTGTATCAGGAGTGGCCTAAGGTAGAGCCTTGGAAATGTCCGTACCATAATAGCAGGGCTTGTTTTGAAGTAATGGAAAGGGTTGATCAGCTATTAAAACAAGAGAAAGAATTATTTGAACAGCGTCAAACGGAAGTGCTTACAAGCTATGAAAACGTACTGAAAAGGAAAAATAGAAAGGTTCGTGGTGGAAATGGAATTTATGAACGCTATGAATATCCAGTCCTAACCAAAGAGCATATTCCCCCTTTTTGGACCTATGATTTCTCCTACGAATCTAATCCCTTCTTTATGGAACGCTTGGGAGTGAACGCCGTGTTTAATCCTGGAGCGATCGAGTTTAATGGAAAAATCATCTTGGTGGCTCGGGTAGAGGGGAATGACAGAAAGTCTTTTTTTGCCTTAGCAGAAAGTGAAAACGGGGTGGATCAATTTCGTTTTTGGGAGAAGCCACTTCTCCTGCCTGATACCACTCCTGAGGAAGTGAATGTGTATGATATGCGTTTGGTTAAGCATGAGGATGGCTGGATATATGGATTGTTTTGTTCGGAGAGTAAGGACCTGATGCAGCCGCAGGAGATACCTCAAGTGCTGTCGCTCAATGCGGAATTGTTAGAACAAAAGACTTAAAGACATGGGAGCGTTTGTCTAATTTAAAAACCAACTCGGCTCAGCAGCGCAATGTAGTGCTTCATCCAGAATTTGTGAATGGCAAATATACCTTCTACACTCGACCACAGGATGGCTTTATTGAGGCAGGAAAAGGTGGTGGGATCGGCTGGGGGTTCAGTGAAAGGATGGACCTGCCATCATTGAGGAGGAAAAGGTGATCGACTAAAGTGTACCATACCATCAAGGAAGTAAAGAATGGGCAAGGTCCAGCCCCGATAAAAACCCCTCAAGGATGGCTGCATATTGCTCATGGTGTCCGCAATACAGCCGCTGGATTACGCTACGTGATTTATGCTTTTCTCTCTGATCTGAATGATCCTTCCAAAGTGACTCATCGCCCGGGTGGTCATCTGATTGCCCCTGAGGGAGAAGAAAGGTGGGTGATGTATCAAATGTGGTGTTCTGTAATGGTGTTGTAGCACGAGAGAATGGGGAGGTATTGATTTATTATGCTTCCTCAGATACGAGATGTCATGTGGCTCGGACTACAGTGGAGCGCTTAGTAGATTATGTGATGAACACACCTGAGGATCCGCTTCGCTCTCATGAATGTGTTCTCCAAAGACAGGCGCTAATCACCAAAAATCTAGGAATAGGAATTGGAACATAAAATACCTATCAAGCTAGCATTCTATTGTAAGCTACAGCAAAAAAACGATGAGGAGTGAAACGATGGAGTTTATTAAAGGAATTACTTGGGGTTGGGTAGGAGTCCGTGGAACGTGGAAAACAGCAGAAGCAAAAGAATCAATGAAAAAGATGAATGGTCTGGGGATCAACTGGACGACACTTGCTTTTATGGCTTTACAGGAAACGGCTCATTCCCCGCATATTCAGTACAGGGATGAACCCGTGTTAACAGATGAGGAAATCTATTGGGGAATTGAAGAAGCACATCAATTGGGCTTGAAGGTGTGCTTAAAGCCGGTAGTCAATTGTGCAGATGGCACATGGAGAGCTCATATCAATTTCTTATCCCCTGATGTCCCTGGGGAACCCACTTGGAGTGATTGGTTTAAGAGCTATGAGAACTATCTTCTGCATTATGCCAAGATCGCAGAAGAAACCAAGTGCGAGATGTTTTGTATAGGTTGTGAGATGGTGCAAGCAGATCGATGGGAGCATGAATGGCGAAGCCTTATTGCCAAGGTGCGCGAGGTATACAGTGGAGTTATCACGTACAACTGCGATAAATACCAGGAAGAGCGCATCACATGGTGGGATGCAGTAGATGTGATTTCCTCCAGTGGATACTATCCTGAACATACGTGGGATAAACAAATTGAACGAATTGAACAAGTGGTGAACAAATGGAACAAGCCTTTCTTTTTCATGGAGGCAGGCTGTCCCAGTCGCTTAGGCTCAGCAGCGGTTCCCAATGATTGGGGACATCAAGGGGAAGCTTCGATGGAAGAGCAAGACCGCTATTATCAAACGATGTTTGCCAAACTAGATCATGTTCCTTGGTTTAGTGGCTATATGCTATGGGATTGGCCAGCTGCGTTATATAACCAGGAAGAAGCTGCAACCAATGATGACTATTGTTTCTATGGGAAAAAAGCAGAACAAACCATAAGAGAATACTATAGCAAAAAATAATAGAGGATTAGAAGGTGGAGGGGTTAGGATGGTCTACGCTGTTGGGGTGGATATCGGTGGAACCAAGGTCGCCATAGGACTGATTAGTGAGCAAGGAAAGGTGCTGAAACAAACCATCATTTTACAGAGTCAGTACAAGCAGCCAGATGAGATGAAAAGAAGAATCGCTGCTGAGATTCACAAGCTGATAAGAGAGGGTGGGGTGTCTAAAGAACAGGTGCTTGGTATAGGGCTAGGGGCTCCTGGTCCACTCGATACGAGAACAGGGACGCTTCTATCTCCTCCGAACCTGCCCACATGGAGTGACTACCCTCTCGTAGAGAAGCTCAGACAAGAAATTGATCTATCTATTTTTTTAGAGAATGATGCCAGTGCGGCAGCCCTAGCAGAAAAATGGCTGGGAGCCGCGAAGAGTTGCACGGATTTTATTTATTTAACCATCAGTACAGGAATTGGAGCGGGACTGTTTCTGCATAATGCTCTCTATACAGGGGCAACCGGCAATGCTGGAGATGTAGGTCATATGGTCATCGATCCTCAGGGAGGGCAGTGTGTCTGTGGGCAACAAGGCTGTTTTGAATGGCTGGCATCGGGGACCGCCATTGCTAGAAATGGCTCCACCCTGAGTGGCAGGACCCTCTCTACAAAAGAGGTGTATGACCTATATGTAGAGCGCCAGCCAGAATATACGAAGCTTATCGAGCAAGCCTTTCATTATATTGGGCTGGGAGTTACAAGTCTCATCAATCTATATGACCCTCAAATGGTGGTGATTGGAGGGGGAGTGAGCAAAATGGGAGAGCCGTTATTTTCCTATGTACAAAACTATGTGAAGAGATATGCACTCAATCCAAGTGGAAGAAGCACACCGATTGTTCCCTCGAGTCTAGAACAGAGTACAGGCTTAATTGGAGCGAGTGCTAGTGCTCAAACAAGAATATGTTCACAAGCGGGAGGTGAGGAAGGATGAATAGGAGTCCTCTTTTTTTGGAGCCTATCTTCCAAGAACGGATTTGGGGAGGGACGAAACTGAAGGAGCTGTACCATTATGATGTTCCGTCAGTCAAGACGGGGGAATGCTGGGCGATTGCCGCTCACCCCAATGGTCAAAGTACCATAAAAAATGGAGAGTTTGCCGGTCTAACAATGGGGGAGCTGTGGGAGAATAAGAGAGAGTTGTTTGGCAATCTTTCTGGTAATCGCTTTCCTCTATTAACGAAAATCATTGATGCGAACGAGCCCTTATCTGTACAAGTACATCCCGATGATAGATTTGCTCAGGAGTTTGAGCATGGAGAATTAGGGAAAACAGAATGCTGGTATATTATTGACTGCGTAGAGGGAGCAGAAATTATCTATGGACATCATGCACAAACCAAAGAAGAATTTAGTCAAATGATGTCTGCTGGAGAATGGGATCAGTTGTTACGGAAGGTAAAAGTAAAGCCTGGGGATTTCTTTTTTGTACCGAGTGGAACCATTCATGCGATTGGAGCTGGTATTCTGATCTTAGAAACACAGCAAAACTCTGATACAACCTATCGTGTTTATGACTATGGGCGGAAGGATTCTAGGGGACATGCGAGAGAGCTTCATGTGGAGAAGGCATTGGCTGTGACGACGATGGATGCCAAACAGGAGCAGGTCAGTCCTCAAGTCGAGAGAGGGAACGGGGCTGACATGTATTTGTATGTTGACACAGAATTTTTCTCGGTCAAGAAAATAAAGGTTTATGAACGGACGGAGCTCAGACAGGAGCATCTATTTATGCTAGGAAGTGTCATAGATGGAGTTGGTCTGTTGAAGCACGATCAACAGGAATATCCCGTAAAAAAGGGAGATCACTTTCTTCTTCCCTATGAATGTGGTCTAAGTGAAATTGTTGGAAAAGTAGAAATTATCTTTTCATACCTTAAAAAACATACTGTGAACTCTGCCTGCAACGTGTAATCCTATTATATAATAAGAGAAACGATGTCATGAGGGGGAGTGGAGATGAATATCTTGCAAAAAATGATCAGGTTTCATTTTCTCCCCAATACCTCTATGACCAAAAAGATTAGTGTAGTATTTGTTTTTCTGATTATGATCCCCATGGTGATTTTAAGCTATGTATCGTATGAAAGCTATTCTAAAAACCTGCAAGAGAACACCATTTTATACGTAAGTGAGATATCAGATAAAATGTTAAAGCGGCTGGATGACGATATAGATGGCATGATGAAATTATCGGCGACACCTGCTTATTTAGGAGAATTACAGGAATTGCTTATGCTTTCTAACCAATCTGCTTCAGAAAGTAAGAGGGCAGAGGATCGGGCTGCTGAAACAGAGTTAAAAAGCAATATAGGATTGTTCGCACAAATGATCAATAACATGAAGAATGAAACCAATTCAGTCTATATTTTTGACAATGATGGACGTGTTTATATGGATGTGAAAACTCGTGGAGCCAGAGCTGATCTGGATGCGAGATATGAAGAATGGCTTGAATCTGCTAGAAAAGCGGGTGGACAAGCTATTTTATTTAGCACTCAGGATATCATAAATGACTATGACCCTGAACGATATGTTTTTACAGTCGTGAGAGATATTAAGGAAGTCTTTACCCGAGAGTCAGTTGGAATGATCGCGATTGATGCCAATATCAGCATGATTGAAGAGGTTGTCATGGATTTAGATCTTACCACAAAGGGAAAAACAATTCTATTAGATTCAATGAATAAGGTAATTTTCGATAGTGAGAGAAAGCTGATTACGCAAGATTTTTCTAGGCATGAAGTACTGGCAGAAATGAATGAAGCCAAAGGAAGTTTTTCAGCCATGATCAACGGTGCCGAGCACTTAGTTGTGTATACTTCCTCCAAGCGAAATGGGTGGAAGATGGTCGTGACGGTCCCGTTGGTGGAATTAACTGAAAAAGTGGCAGAAATACAAAGAGTCATGATCATCATTACGACGAGTATTATAGCTTGGCTTTGTTTATCTTGATGGTGGTAACCTTCGCCATTACCAATCCACTGAGGAAACTAATAGAATTAATGAAAGAAGTACAAAATGGGAATTTAGATGTTCGGTTCCATGTGAAATATAATGATGAAGTAGGTATGCTGGGTCGGCACTTTAATGAAATGTTAAATAGAATCAAACAATTAATTCGTGATGTATATCAGGTTGAGTTAAAAAAGAAAGAGATTGAATTGGATGCTTTGCAGAGTCAAATCAATCCTCATTTTATATACAATTCCTTAGAAAGCATCAGAATGAATGCTGAAATCAATGATGATGATGAAACAGCCGATATGATTTTCCTCTTAAGCAAGCTATTAAGATACAGCATTAATCGAGGCAATGAGCGTGTGACTCTCCATGAGGAAATTGATCATCTAGATCACTATGTAAAGTTTCTAAACTTTCGCTTTCATCATTCGATTGTCTTGCAGGTTCAGCCTTTGGACAAGATTTGTAAAATGGAAGTGATCAAGCTGCTCTTTCAACCAATTGTAGAGAATGCGATCCTGCACGGAGTAGGGAGCAGAGAAGAGCCATTGTTGATCTCAATCACCTATGAAATGTTTGAAGAAAAAGTTGTTTTTTCAATAAAAGATAACGGAAGCGGAATGCAGCCAGAAAAGGTAGAGGAGCTACAGCAGAAGATCTCCAGAGGTGTTATGTTAAGTCATCATCAACAGCCTGATGAGCATCGGAAATCTGGATTAGGTCTTAGAAATGTAAATGAGCGAATCAAGATTTATTACGGGACAGAGTATGGTTTATCTATCCAGAGTGAGGTCGGGAAAGGGACAGAAGTATTCCTTTCTCTACCATACAACAAGAGGAGGGAGAACAGAGATGACTGATATTATCATTGTGGACGATGAGGAAAGAATCAGGTTAGGTTTAACGAAAATTGTTTCTAAAGCGAGTGAGGAATATCGAATTGCGGGAAGCTTTTCAAATCCCTTAGAAGTCATTCGCTATCTTGAAGAAGATGGTCCGTTAGATATCTTAATCACGGATATTAATATGCCGCAGATGGATGGGATTCAGTTAGTGGAACATGTGAAAACAAGGCTACCTCATGTAACTTGCATTATTGTTAGCGGATATAATGATTTTGAATATGCCAGAAATGCATTACGCTTTGGGGTAGCGGACTATTTACTAAAACCAATCGATAAGCAAGAGCTGTACTCCCTGCTGCTTCGTATTAGCGAAAAGAGAAAGAAGACGAAACAGGAAAAAAGCCTTGTAGAAGACAATATGCTGCACCTGACCTTAGATCCAGATGGCGTCAAAGGGGAGCTTCAAAAGCAAGAAATACTCAATTATTTGAAAACCTACATTATCCCTAAAGGAACGACGCATTATCTTTTTTTGGTGGTTAAATCTAAAAATCATGTCATAGATTTGGATACGGTTCTACAAAAAAAGTGTTGTAAGGTAAAGGGAATCCACCTTGATCGAGCTAAACAAGTAATCGTTATGTTTTTTCAAGATTCTCAGCAGGACTCTCGCATAGAACAAAGCAGGGGTGAAATCGCTAGGATTGTACAAGCCCTAGAGGAACATCTAGAAAGCATGCCCCAGGAGCCTATTGCGATCGGAATAAGCCAAGAAATGAAGGAGATTACGGGGTGGAGTGAAGGATATAACCAAGCGAATCTAGCTTGTGAGTATGCCATGTATGAACCGTTAAATCAAAGCATCATTGAATATAAGGACATTACCTGCCAGCTCGATCGAAAAAAGATCATCCAAACGCTGATAGAAAAGGAATTACCTAGTGCTTTCGAGGTACTGGATGAAAAGAAACTAAAAGAGCACCTCCAAAAAATATTTGAAGAAATCTATCGCTGCCGTTTTCCTCTCCTTGAAGTATTGCAAATCTGCGAGCATATTCTGCATGCTGCCAGCAAAGAAATCCCTGAATTTGTTCAAGTACTTAAAGAAATAGAGGGTGGACATTGGGAAGAACACATTCAACAACAATGTCTCAAGTTAAGAGAGATCCAACAGTATATTATCCACTTGCTTCTTTCTATCCTAGCTAACATAAAAGAAAAGCGTGATAAGCAAGGGAATCGCACCATTGAAATAGTCAAACAAATCATCGAAGAGGAATACAAGGATGAAATGGATCTTTCACGATTGGCTGAGAGAGTGTTTCTTACCCCAAGTTATTTAAGTAAGTACTTTAAAACAGAAACGGGAGAAACCATTACGGATTATTTAATAAAAATAAGGCTGAATAAAGCGAAAGAGCTATTGAAAAATCGGCTGGATTATAAAACATATGAAGTAGGACATAAGGTGGGGTATCATGACCCTGCTTATTTTAACAAGCTCTTTAAAAGAATGGTGGGTATGACGCCGAAAGAGTATCGAAATCGAACAAGATAAGAGCATAATAGAGAACAATTTTCCTAATCTAAGTCATATAAAAACAAAAAATAGGTGTGCTACTATTTATTTGAGAACGTTTACAACACCGGTGAAGACGTTCAGGAAATGAACAGGAGACATGAATGACTAGATAAGGGGGATTCAAATGAAAATATCTAAACGAATAATAATGACACTGATTGTTCTACTGGTGATTAGTACTTTAGTTGGGTGTACGAGCAAAGCTCCAGTAGAATCACAGTCTTCGAATGAGGGGACGGGAGAACCAAAGGATCCGACAGAAATCAGTGGAAATATTACGGTCTTGACTCAGAGAACAGATATCGTGGACACGGTCTTTCAAGAGTATGCTAAGAGGTTTAATGAGCAATACCCTAATGTAAAAGTAAGCTTTGAAGCCTTTACCGATTATGAAGGACAAACAAAAATTAGAATGAACACAACAGACTATGGTGATGTCCTCTTAATTCCTAATGATATACCTTTAGCCGAGTTATCTACCTACTTTGAGTCACTAGGTTCACTAGATGAGTTAAGTAAAACCTACCGTTTTGCTGATGAAAGAGAATACCAAGGAACCGTATATGGCTTACCTATTGTCGTTAACGCTTCGGGTATTGTCTACAACAAAACGGTATTTGAGCAAGCGGGTATTACGTCGATTCCGAGCACGCCAGATGAGTTTCTTGCTGCGATGAAGAAAATCAAAGAAAATACTGAGGCGATTCCTTACTATACAAACTACGTAGCCGGATGGACGTTGAACCAATGGGAGGATCATCGCTTATCCGTAGCGGGTGATCCAAGCTATGTGAATAGAAAGATGATTGATATGGACGACCCATTTGCTCTCGGCAAACCACATTATATTGTTTACAAGCTGTTGTATGATCTTGTCAAAGAAGGACTAGTGGAAAGAGATCCGTTCACAACAGATTGGGAAAGTTCGAAAGTGATGCTTGCCAAAGGTGAAATTGGAGCTATGGTCCTAGGTTCATGGGCAATTTCACAGGTGCAGGAGCTGGCTGATCATCCTGAGGACATCGGGTATATGCCATTTCCTTATCAGAAGGATGGAGTTGTGTATACAGCAAGTAGTGGAGATTATAAGATGGCGGTAAATAAAAATAGTAAGCATAAAGAGGCTGCAATGGCTTGGTTATGGTGGTTTATGAATGAATCTGGTTATGCCAAATCTCAAGGTGGAATCTCACCTTTACTTGATGGAGAATTCCCCGAAACATTAAAGTCATTTGAGGAACTTAACGTTGAATTTATCGCCAATACTCCAGCAAGGGCAGGAGAGGAAGGCATCATTGATGAGATTGATCAGGTTTCAGAGGTAGGGCTATGGCAGCCAGACTTTAAACAACGGATTGTAGAGGCAGCTGTTGGAAATAGAAAAGAATCCTTTGATGATATTATGAATGACCTTAATCAGAAGTGGAAAAAAGGCAGAGAGCAGGTTCGTTAGTCTGCAAACGTATACATGTTTTTATCAAGGGGAAGTGCGTAAGCTCTTTCCCTTCAATTTTAAGCCATACTAGCAAGATGAAAAATAGTTTATGGATGTCGTGGAGGTGAACCATACTTATGTCAAAGATATCAACGGTTTCAAATGACCCAAGCCTTGGCAATAAGTTAAATAGAGGACCAGCTTTTAAATTTAGATTATCTGATTACAGCTATAAGACACAGAGAACAATCATCATTCTTTCCTTTTCCTTTCTCCCCCTTGCTCTTTTATTTACTTTTTCTTATTTACCGTTATTCAATATGATTAAATACAGCTTCCATTCCTGGAGAGGATATGGCGAGATGACCTTTGTAGGTCTTGATAATTATATAACGATTTTTACTCAGCCCCAGTATTTTTCCGTCTTAAAAGTAAGCTTGTATTATTTCTTTGCTACCTTTATTCAAATGGCAGTGGCTCTATATTTTGCCACCATCTTAAGTTTTAAAGTGCGTGCCCAAAACTTTTTTAAGGGCGTTTTATTTTTCCCTTTTCTGCTTAATAGTGTAGCAATCTCCTTTATCTTTCTCTTTTTTTTCCGACCTGAGGGGACGCTAGATACGCTGCTAGAACTTATAGGTTTAAGCTCTCTAAGTCAGCTGTGGTTAGGGGATCCGAATATAAACAACTTTTCCTTGGCAGCTACCTCGGTTTGGCGTTATGTCGGCTTTAACTTTATTGTCTTTTTAGGAGCGATTCAGTCGGTATCCGCCGATATTTATGAGGCAGCGGAAATTGACGGGGCAAACAAATGGCAGCAATTTAGACATATTATCCTGCCCAGTATTCGCAGAATTGTTGAGCTAAATATTATTTTATCTATCAGTGGAGCCATTGCGGTATTTGAAATTCCATTTATTATGACCAAAGGGGCTAATGGAACGGCCACCTTTGTCATTCAAACCCTAGATACTGCTTTTAAATTTAACAAAGTAGGCTTAGCAGCAGCGATGGGTGTGGTATTGTTAGTGTTTGTCCTTATTATTACATTGATTCAAAAGAAGCTGTTTGCTGAGAAGGGAGATGCCTAGATGTTGTTAAGAATGAAGTATGCCATCCTGAGTGTATTGAAGTACCTTAGCTTACTCTTAGGAACCCTTGTGGCGATCGTCCCTATTCTTGTTGTATTTTTTGCTTCATTTAAAGACGCAGAAGAATATAGCTCTACAGGTCTATTACAACCGCCCTCCAATTGGCTTAATTTTGCTAACTACACTAGGGCTTTTACAGAAGGAAATATGCTCCTTGGTTTTTTTAATACTCTGCTTATCGTTGGAATTGCTACTACAGGCGCTATTATTTTGGGTACTATGATTGCTTATGTCTTAAGTCGCTTTGAGTTTCGAGGGAAAAAGTTCATGATCGGAGCTTTTATGTTCGCTGTCTTAATTCCCGGTATTACGATGCAGGTATCTACCTTTCAAATTATTAATAGTCTAGGTTTGTTTAATACTAGGGGAGCCGCTATCATTTTATATTTGGGAACAGATATTATCGCGGTGTATATCTTCCTTCAGTTTTTGAATCGTATCTCAACCTCTCTTGATGAATCAGCGATGCTAGAAGGTGCTTCGTATTTTACGATTTACAGTAAAATTATTGTTCCGCTACTTAAACCAGCGATTGCTACGGTCATTGTACTTAAAGGAGTGGGAATCTACAATGATTTCTACACCCCCTTCTTATATATGCCAAAGTCAGAGCTTGCTGTTCTATCGACGGCTTTGTTTAAGTTTCAAGGACCCTACGGCAATCAGTGGGAAGTGATTTGTGCGGGAATTATGATCATTGTGATTCCAACCATTATTGTTTTCTTAACCTTACAAAAATATATCTACAATGGCTACTCAGATGGAGCCGTTAAATAATGTTACTTGAAGAGTCCAAAAAGGACATGTGCTTAGAGAGAAAGCGAGTAAAGGAGGTCCTTCTAGATGGTTGTTGAAATCATAGAAACAATGTACAAGTATATGAAAGTGAGTATGCTGTTCTGGATGTATTTGCTAAAAGGGGCTATTGTTTATGGCTTGATTCCTTCGAGCTGTGCTTTATTGGCGACAATGAAAGAGATAAGAAGCGGTGAAGATCACGTTCAAATATCAGAGAGGTTTGCTATGTACTACAATCATTATGCCTCTTATAGATGGATGTCCTTTGCCGTTGTGTTTTGTGGAGTGGCAGTGTATGCCATTCTTTTTTTTCTGAATGTGCAAACGGGTCCGCAAAGTCAGCTGTTATCCATGTTCTTCTTTTATCTCTTTGGACTTTTACTCGTTTGGCTGACGTATGCGCTGACTATATTGGTAAAGCGAGAACAGAGTGTGAAGGAGTGTGCCGCCAAAGCCTTTGTCCTAACGATCAAATACCTATGGATTTCAGTGTTTATCTTGATGCTGCTTTGGAGTTTATTTTATATCGCTAAACTAAATCTTGTTCTCTTTCTAGTCATGGCTCCTTGTCTGTATGCCGCTATCACCAGCTTTTTAGTGGGTAGGTTTGTTGTGATTCCGGGGGTTAGGAGGCAAGTTGATCATTTGTCGGCACAATCCTAGCATTTACTTATATATGAATAAGTAGTATAATCTACCATATCAAACGATACAAAAGTTGGAGTGTTGATTTTATGATAAACAAAAATCGAGTAGCCTCAGTGTTTTTTGCTGTATTCTTATTGATTTCAGCTTTCACTCTATCAACAGGAGCCTTCGCAGTAGAAGTAGAATCTAAAGATAAAGTATTACAAGAGAAGTTCAAAAAGTTCACTGCTTTTGAGGTGTTTCCCGTAGATAACAATCAAGTTGTAATCAATGACATTCTTACTAAGAATGTATATCAGAATATCGAATTTGATGAACTGGATCCGTTAAGTATAGATGTAGCAAAGGAATTAGATTTAAAATTAGCAAACAATTGGAGCACTTCTTTCATATTAAGAGGAGACTCTGGAGAGCATCCCGATACGGTAAATATTAAAGTATCGAATGTTACAAGTGGTAAATATAAAGTGCTCATAACAAGTCTGAATGGATATCAATTTGCCTCACTAGAACAAACAGGAGAGTACTCAACTGTTATAGCAAAGGGGAGCTCTGATGATCTTTACACGGTTTTGATCATAAATACAGGAATCGATAACGTCATAGCGAAGGCTCATGTTTCTAGTTATATTAAATAGAATGGAGGGATTTCATGAAAACAATTGGTTTAATAGGTGGAATGAGTTGGGAGTCTTCGGCAGAGTATTATCGTATCATAAATGAAGAAGTGAAAAATAAAGTAGGTGGTTTGCATTCAGCGAAATGTTTGTTATATAGTGTAGATTTTGCTGAGATTGAACGTTTTCAATCAGAGGGGGATTGGGAGGGAGCTGGTCGAGTGTTAGCTGACGTTGCCTTATCCTTAGAAAAAGCTGGAGCGGAGTTTGTTGTTCTATGTACGAATACCATGCACAAAGTCATTGATGCTATTGAAGAAAAAATACATATACCGGTCTTGCATATTGCGGATGCCACAGCGAATCAAATTCAAAGGGCAAATCTAAAAACAGTGGGTTTACTTGGGACGAAATATACGATGGAACAAGAATTTTATAAAGCACGCTTGGAGTCTTTTGGAATTAGGGTCATCATTCCAAATCAAGAGGAAAGAAACAACGTCAATAAAATCATTTATGAAGAGCTATGCTTGGGACAAATTCATCCTTCATCCAAGGAGTATTATCAACAAGTAATGAAAGGATTACTTGCTGAGGGCGCAGAGGGAATTGTCCTGGGATGTACGGAAATTGGTTTATTAATAAAACAAGAAGATTCAGAGGTTCCTTTATTTGATACAGCTAGGATTCATGCTATTGAAGCTGTTAAAGTGGCTTTGGGATTGCTTGAGAAGAATCAATGAAAAAGAGTATTTTCATTTTAATTATTATAAGCTTTATTGCTACCTTAGGTTTTGCATCTGTTTCAGCTTCAAAAGCAAGTAAAGAAGAAAGAATATCTGAATTTAGAGAACGCGTAGCTAAGATTAATGAAAAGCTAGCGAATATTGAAAACCCAGAAGAATATGCTGAAGGTGCATCGGAAGCAGATGAATTAGGAAGAGAAATTAAAGAAAAGGGGTTGCTTGATGGTTTAACCACTGCTGATTTAATTACGAAAGAAGAGTTGTTATTAAATGTCGAAACAGCCATGTCTGCAAATATTGATGGCAAAAAGATGTATGATACTGTTTCGATGAAAGATAAGATGAGTGTAGAATTTTTAGATGAACGAGCAAAGATATATGAAGAGCTATTAAAACAAATCGAATACGCTGAAGATAAACAAATTCCTGCATTGTACACGAAATTTGAAAGAGTTTCTGAGGCACTTAATCAAGAGCGAGTACGTCGCGAAATGAAAAATCCAAAAGAAGTATATGAGATTCTAAAAGAAGATATTGATCTGAATCATTAATGTCTAGTCATGATCATTATTCTCAAGTATAAACAAGAAAGGGCATTTCCCAGTGGTTATCAAGATAACACACGAATGGGAATGCCCTTTTCCTTTTCCTTTAATTCATAACCCATTTATCCTTGAGGAACATAATTCTGGCAATGATGAATACGACGATAATGAAGAGGAGGTTACTGCCAATCATTATGCCGAGGTGTAGGTAGTTAATGATGCCAAAGCTTAATTCTTTTAAGATTGTAAAGATATTGAGCATCGGGATAGCAAAATGATGAAGAGATAATTCATTGACTCCAATTCCTGTAATAATCACAGATGGGAAGACGATTGCCATCATGAGCGGAGTGCTATAGCTTTGAGCTTCTTTTATTGTTTTCCCTATAATGCTGGTGATCATGAGCAAGGCAGCAACAAACATGGCATGAACGATGGAAACAGCAATGGAGAAGCCAACGACAAGATAGGTGCTTTCACCAAAGGAGAGTGCACTCTTTAAATTTTCTGTTAGGAAAAAGATTTCTAGTGATACAACGACTAAGGTAATAATTCCGGTAATGGCTCCGATAGAAGAGATCGTTAACCATTTTGCTACTAGTAAGGTCATACGGTTCACGGGTGTCATTAATAAGGCTTCCATTGTTTTCTTCTCTTTTTCTCCTGCAAATAAATCATAAGCAGATGGACCAGCCCCGATTCCAATCGCGAGGGCTAGGATTAAAGGGATGAGCATAGCAACTAGATTAATGCTACTGTTTTTCTCTGCTAGTTCTTTTTGTTCTAGGGTAAAGGGTTGAACAACTTGTTGTGACATTCCTTGTGTTTCCAGACGGTTAGCAATGACCTCCTTTTCATAGTTTCCTAAAGCTGTTTTTACTAGGTTCATAAGCTGAGAGGAATTTTGACTGAAGGAGTTACCAATGATTGTCACACTGGCTTCTTCTCCCTGTTGCACAAGCTCTATAAATCCAGGGCTAAGTACAAGAGCTGCTTGTGCGTTTCCTTCGTCTAAGGTAGCTTCTGGGTCAGGAGATTTTACAAGTGTAATATTTTCAAAATCAGCCAACAAGGCTTCTACTTGTCCTACTTCGGATTGGTGGATGGCAAGGTGATACGTTTTGTCTGTTCCATCTGCAAACATACTCTCGTAGAATAATACGAGTCCTGTCATCATGATGATGGGCAGAAGTACGGTTAGCAGCAAAGTGCGGCGGTCGCGGAATGAATCCTTCATTTCTTTGAAATAGATGTTACGAAGCATAGTGCTCGTTCCCCCTTACTAATTTGCTCATAAAAATATAATTAAGATCGCGGGTTCCTTCAGCTTTGTAAAGATTTTCTAACGAATCGTGGTGGATTAATTCTCCCTTATGCATCATAGCTACTGTATCGCATAGCATAGTGACCTCCTCCATAATGTGGCTGGAGAAAATAATGGTTTTTCCTTCACGTTTAAGCTGATGGACAAGCTGTCGAAAAACATTAGAGGAGGTAATATCTAAGCCAGTGGTTGGCTCATCGAAAAGGATGATTTCGGGATTATGAATGATGGCTCTAGCAATGGCAACCTTCTGACGCATTCCCTTAGAAAAAGCACCAACTCTACGATTTAAGTAATCTCTCATTCCGAACATCTTCGCTAATTCATCAATCCGTACCTTTGTTTCATGCTTATTCATTCCATACAGAGAGGCAAAGTACTCTAGGTTTTCCCGAGCCGTTAGGCGGTCATATAACCCCGTTTCTCCTCCAAATAGCACCCCAATCTTCTTTTTAATCGCATCTGCATTTTTTATGGTATCGTAATTTGATACACATACCCTTCCCTCTGATGGAGTGAGGAGAGTGGCGATGGTTCTAAGTAATGTTGTTTTTCCTGCGCCGTTCTCTCCCAGCAGTCCAACCACCTGTCCTTTTTCCACTGTAAAAGTAACATGCTTCAATGCCGTTACATGTGTTTTTTTATCCTGAAACCTCTTGGTTACTTCGATGATTTCAATCATGTTTTTTTCACCTCATTAGATTTGATGTCTTGTTGTCCTTATCATAGCTTCAAGCTTGGAGAGAATCACTAGTTATGTCGTGAATATGCCTTTTCATGTCGTAAAAAGGATCAAAAACCTAAAAATAGTGGTAAAATAAAGAATAACTACGTTACCTAACAAGCGAGGCGGAAGTATGAAGGTAGGACTTGTCGATGATCGATATATTGACTTAGATAAATTAAATGGCATTGTAACGGGGCTTCCTAACATAGAGATTGTGTTCTCTACTCAATCTGCGGAGGAGGCATATGATTATATCAAAAAGAAGGCAGTAGATTTGTTGATTGCCGATATCGAAATGCCAAATTTATCAGGCTATGAACTGGCGGATATAATCCACTCTCATGCGCTGGACATAGCCGTGATTTTTGTAACTGGAAGCAGTGGCTATGCCGTTCACGCATTTGAATTGAATGTCCATGATTACATCATGAAGCCATACTCCAAGGAACGCTTGATCAAGAGTATTGAAAGATTGATAGAAAAGAATAAGTCAGCTGAAATGACGGGCAGATTGTATATCAAACAAAAAAACGATATTCATATCGTGCAAAAGAAGGATATTGTGTTCATAGAGCGCTCCGGACGTTCGACTACGATTTATACCAAAACAGGGCAGATCAAAACGTATCAAACATTAAATGAACTAGAAGGAGAGCTAAGAGAGCGGGACTTTCTTCGTTCACATCGCTCCTTTATTATTAACATCCACTACGTGAGAAATTTCTCACTCTATGCTAAGAACTCGTATGTCGTTTCTTTTGAAGGGCTAGAGAAGCAGGCAATGATTACAAAAGATAAGGTGGATTTTTTACAGCAAAATTATTTTTAACAAAGGGTGAACTTCATTTGAAACGAGCAAATCAATATTGGACAGTGCTTGCTTTACTTGGTTTCTTTCATCTGAACCTCTGGCTGGGTGAAAGAATCCCTTTTTATATTCTTATTGTTATGACAGGTGGAGTGGCTTATTTTTTGTCTAGAAGAGTGTTGTTGCACTTAGAGTATGTAGGCTGGAAGTGGAATGGTTTACTTGCTGTTTTACAAGGGCTTCTTTTCTTTTTCTATATTGTGGAGCTTCCTTTTTGGCTGCATTTGCTTCCGTTAACCCTCTTTATTGGATTGGAGTTTGTCAGGGCTTATTGGGAGAAAAAATCGCTGTGCTTTTGCGCAATAGTCAACATCATGAAGAGCAGCTAGCCGCTATCAATGAAACGTTTCGGATGGTTCGTAGTGAGCGACATGATTTTCTAAAGCATGTGTCAGCCTTGCACTTTATGCTGGAGGATGGCAGATCAATAGAAGCCAAGAAGTATCTAGATGCGTTAGTAGATAACTATGAGGAAACCAATTTTTCGATTAAAGGAGAGAGGGGCGCGGTAGCTGGAGTTTTGCACCAAACCTACAAGCGTGCCAAGCACTGGGGATAGAGGTTGTCTACGACTTAGATGTCCCCATTTCTACGCTACCTATTTCTGACCAAAAAATAGTCAATCTTATCGGGAATCTCTTATCGAACAGTCTGGATGCTTGTGAAGAATGGCAAAAAGCACGAAATCAAGCGCCGCTGCTGACCGTGCAATTCTACAAAAGAAGCGGTTTGTATCTACTTCTATGTAAAAACAATAGTTTACCTATCCCTTCTCCTATACTAGATGGATTATTTCAAACGTATGGAAAGTCGACAAAGGGTGAAGCACACGAAGGACTGGGGACAAAAATCATTAAGGATATCGTGGAGGAGCACCAAGGATTCCTGGATTTTGTCCATAAGGATGAGGAATTTGAAGTGAAGATTAAGATTCTTGCTATTCAGTAACTGAAAATGAGTTTAGAACAAAGCTTTCTGTACGTTAGAATCCCGCCTGCCGAAATGGAGAAAAGGAAATGAATATCATCTATACGCTAAGAAGTAAAAAAATAAAAACACAAGAAATACCTAAGTGGGGAGCTTACTTAAGAAAGAGATGGGAAGAAGAATTCGTTCATCATCTAAGTGCTGATGAAAAGAAATCTATCATGTTACATGATGCTGGAGGTGCATGTGGCTATTTGTGGCACATATTTAGTTATGAGAAGAAAGAATGTTTAAAAGAGAAAGAAGCTCAAATAGCCTTCAACCAAGAACGAAAGGAAAGCTGTTATATTTTTTTTCAACATTTAGATTTTGCGCTATTGGTTGAAAATGCTGCTTTGTTGACGGCTGAAGATCTGTTCAATGAATCTGATATTTATGTGACAGATAAGGAATTCAATTGGACATATGTCAATACACATGAACGGGACTGGTGTGGTCCTTATTTTAGTAGAAAGAAATAATGTGAAATAAGCTAAGCTGAACGAAGAGGCATGGGAAGTGGAAGCCATTGTTCATAGAACATCCTACAAAATCGTGCACCGAATGTCGGACGTTTCATTTCTAGATTTGCTATCCTTTTGAATAAAGGGAGGTCATAAAATGGATTCACTTGAAAACATGAATAAGGCGCTAAGCTATATTGAAGAAAACTTGACGAATGGTATCGACTACAGAGAAATGGCGAGAATCGCCTGCTGCTCTGAATATCATTTTAAACGGATGTTTTCTTTCCTTTCAGGAGTCACGCTTTCAGAATACATTCGTCGTAGAAGGCTTACTTTGGCAGCGTTTGATCTGAAAAGCCGTGATGTGAGAGTCATTGATGTGGCTATAAAGTACGGTTACCAATCGCCAGATTCATTTGCAAGAGCCTTCCAACTTTTGCATGGTGTCACGCCAACAGAGGCGAGGAACCAAGGCTATTCATTGAAGGCTTATCCAAGAATGACCTTTCAATTATCAATTAAGGGAGGAACGGAAATGAAATACAGAATAGAAGAGAAGGAAGCATTTCGTGTGGTAGGCTTGAAAAAGAGGATCAAGTTAGTTCCCACTGGATCAAATCCAGAGATTGTAGAGATGTGGGAGACAATTAGTGAAGAAACCTCCAACCAAATCATGGGACTTTCTAATCTGGAGCCTTTTGGAGTGATCAATGTCTGTGCTAATTTTTCAGAGGAACGATCAGAGCAGGGTGAACTAGATTTTTATATTGCTGCTGCCACGACGAAACCTTGTCCAAATAACTTGGAGTCGCTAGATATCTCTGCGTTTACTTGGGCTGTTTTTGAAGTAGAGGGAGAATGGGAGGAAGTCCAAGATACCTGGAGCAGAATCTATTCTGAGTGGTTCCCATCATCAGGATATGAACATGTCGAAGGTCCAGAAATCCTGGCAAGTAAGGAAAACAGGAGTGAAATCTGGATGCCCGTTGTGAAAAATAAAGGATAGGTGTGCGTGCTGTCTTCTAAATAAGTGAGAGTACGATACTTCAGAAAGTTGATTTCAGAAGTACAATAATAAAAAGGCGAAAAAGGCTGTCGATCATCTAGTCATGATGATTGAGAGCTTTTTTTTAACTCCAAAACCGGGATGAAATTTACAAAAAGCAAACAAGTTCAAAATATTTGATTAATAATCTAAACCTATAATGAAATGAAGCACACATTTCTTATAAAAAAAACTACATAGACTTGGAGTGTGCGCTAAAAGAGAAGATCTATCATTTTGGGAGGAAACAAGCATGCTGAACAAAAGAACGAAAAAGAGCATAGTAGCGATCCTAGTAATGGGACTGTTAACACTTACATTTGTGATCAATGCTTTTGCTGCAACTACGAAAAGAACACTGGAAGTTTCAGGTGGACCTATTTCTTTGGTGTTAGAAGGACAAAAGATTCACTTTGCAAACGGTGAAAATGACAATTCAATGGAACCCTTTCTTGCCGATGGAAGAGTCTATGTTCCCATAAGAGCGTTGGCGGATGCTCTAGGGAAAACGGTTGAATGGGATGAAAAGACAAATACGGTCTATGTACGGGCAAAAGTTTCAGGAGATCATCAATTATTGGAAGAAAAGAATGAATTTCTGAGTACGAAGGCTCCATATCCTTATCAAGAAACCACTTATACTGAACCACCAGCAGGCTATGAACCGATTTTTATCAATCATGTAGGAAGACATGGTTCAAGGCATTTATCCAGTGCTAAGTATGATAAAACACTGATGGAGCTATTAACCATCGCTGAAAATGAGGGAGACATTACGGATGTAGGAAGAGAACTGAAAAATGAGGTGGCTAGACTCATGGAAGTGGAAAGAGAAAATTATGGCCAACTGACCATCTCTGGAAAGCAAGAATTAAAGGATATGGGAATCAGAGCAGGGCATCATTATAGAGGTATTTTTGGTGAAGAGAAACAAATCAAGGCGTTTGCTACGTTCAAGGATCGAGCCCCTGACAGCAGAGATGAATTTCTCAATGGACTAAGAGAAAGCTTAGCGGGGATGGATCTGGACATCGAATCTTCATCCTATGAAGAAAACAGAGATCCTTATTTAAGACCTTTTGATATCTCGCCTAATTATAAGGAGTACAAAGATAACGGAGAATGGATCGGGATTTATAAAGAATATCTATCTAGAGAGCAAAGCACGATTTATGCAAGAGAAGTGCTCTTACAGCTTTTTTCCGAAGCATTTTACAATCGCTTAGCAGCGGGAGAGTTCAAATTAAAAGATGAAAAAGGAAAAGTGAATCTGAAGAATCCAACAGACGCCGCTTTCAATCTCTATCAGCTCTATATTATTTCGTCGAACTTAAAAGGGGAAGGACCCTTTGAATTTAGAAAGTATTTTACAGACGCTCAGTTGCAATGGTACGAGGGGATAGATAGCATAGAGGATTTTTATGAAAAAGGACCGTCTTTACCATCAACGGATCTTCCACAAAATATTAGTGCACCGCTAGTGAAGGAACTGATTGTTTCTACTGAAGAATCACTGAGAAAGCAAGATGTTGCTGGTATATTTAGATTTGCCCATGCCGAAACGATCATTCCTCTATCCTCATTTTTAGATATCCAAGGTGCAAATGTAAGTACAGCTCAAGCGGAACAAGTATCTCAAATTTGGAAGGCCTCTGTTATTTCGCCAATGGCTGCTAACATCCAGTGGGTTCTTTATTCAAATGGGAATGACTACTTGGTGAAGATGTTAAGAAACGAACAAGAGATTGCCTTTCCTATAGAAACGGAGCATTATCCGTACTATAGATGGGAGGATGTAAAAGCTTATTATCAAGAAAAGGTTCAAAGATTAGGCGTTGATTTAAAGAATACGTTAGAGGAAGATATTACCCTATTAAATGAAAGCTTTTAATCATTGGAACAAGGCTTCAATGAAAGCTTATATAGAAAGTCTAGATGTATCATGAGAAAGCCTAAATGTATTATGCTACCTTCATCATGAGAAGGTAGCATGATTTCAATTTAGGATTTTTTGCTTTCTAATAAAACCTTGAGATGACGGAAAACCTCGTAAAGAGTAATGATGACAAAAACAGCAAATCCAATATAGATCCCTGTTTGCACGAGTTGTAGAATACGGTCAGCATCTTCACCCAAGGCTGTTGAAATTGTTGAAAAGTCCCATATCTCAGGTGTGAAAATCAATTTGGCAACGAGGAGGATACCAAGGATGTCTAGGAATGAAGAGAGTACTCTTGTTTGAGCTTGCCATTGTCCTTTAAACAGGAGATACATGTTCAGTAAAAGAGAGGCACCTAGTAATAGGTTAATCCCAATGATATACGGAGCAAAGTATTCCATATGAATCATGGGAATCACAACAGTGTTAATGTCGACAGTAAAGAAAGGGGTCGATTGATTAATAACCACTAATCCTAAGCAGATAAAAAACGTTTCAACAATTAAATCAAATCTTTTAATGGTCTGTGTGGGCTCTGGCGCTTTGTCTAAGGAGCTTAATGACCACTGTTCGTCATTGACGATCACATCATGTGGACGGTAATAATGTATAGCTGCAAATATTAATGTGACCATTCCAACAATAGAGAGAGCAGATTGCCAAAACTGAGCAAGCAATTTTAAGAAAAACTGTATGCCATCCTTTGCTTCAGGTAAGGTAGAATATTTGCCACTGTTAAGCCAATAGCTGTACCGATGAAGGCGATTTTTAGTACCAACCAATAGGTATCGATATAAGCAGGACCAATCAGGCATCTTGGACCGTTCATATAAGCTTCAGCAACCTTACGTGGATGTCCCATGGACTTGATTGCTTTTTCAATTTCTTCTTCGGCATACTCTTTTGTTCCGAAATTTTCTTCTAGATAATCATAAAGATTGGCTTCAATTTCTTTGAGCACCTCATCCTTCTGGGCAGGGGATAAATATTTCCCAATGGTGTATAGATAATCTTTAATCATTTTCGCCTCCTATTAAATTTGACATGGTTTTTTCGAAGTTCTTCCATTCATTGATAAGCTCATTCCGTACCTGAATCCCTAGCTCACTGATTTTATAGTATCGCCTTGGGCGATTTCCCTCCACTTGCCATATAGATTCTAAGAGTCCTTGCTTTTCAATTCTTCGCAACAGGGGATATAGGGTATTTTGCTCTACCATAAGTCCTTGTTTGTTAAGTGCTTGTATAAGAGAGTAACCGTACTGTGGTTGGTCCATTTGGGTTAAAACCGCCAAAACTAAGGTTCCTCGTTTCATTTCCTGTTGAATATTTTGAATAATGGCTTCTCTTTCTGACATGTAGCAACCTCCTTTGGTAACATTATATAGTGTGACGCACAGTATTGTCTATAAAAAATAATGTGAATGATTGCCCAAAATTGAAGAAGGGGATAGCGATGATTGACCGCCAAAGGTTGGGAATATTTTCATTGAAAATAGTAAATTTCCTCACTTCCTAAACCTGATATAATAGGATATATAGAAAGCTTTTATAAGTGGTTGAGGAATATGTTGGATTTATGATTGAAGGACTAATAAACTAGAGGGCGTGGACCATGAGAATAATGAAGAACACCTTATGGAAAGGTACATCGTTTACTATTCCTAAAAGTTCAAGTAGCAAAGGCTGTTCACTAATAGCATTCATCATTATGATTTGGATGCTTAATTCTGTTCCTGCTCATGCCTTTGAATCTTTGACGATTCAGAATATAGAAGCAATGCAACGAACAGATGAAGGTTTAAAAGAATTGATTCATAGGTTTGAGCAAGACCAAGAACGGATAAAGGCGGATCGTCCTGACATTTATTTTTATTTAAAAGGACTTTATAGTGTTGTTCATAATGATTTTGAGAGTGCCCAAGAGTATTATGGAAAATCTAAGGAACTTAGTAAAATAACCAATCATACCGACGTAGAAATCGCAGTGCTCAAAAGACAAATTGAGCTGAGTGATTTCTATGGAGACAGTGGAGAACTTATTGATTATGGGAGCAGGCTTTTAGAATTAGCAGAACTAAATCAGGATAAAATAACTGAGATGTATGCTTATGATACAATAGCTCTCGCTTATTACTATTTGACCAACGACGAAAAAGCAAACGAGTATCTTGAAAAGCTGATCCTTTTAGCGACTAAAAACAAAAATGAGGAATATAAAGCCATTTATTACACTATCATGGGTCATATTTATTATTCGTATCAAGAGTATGAGAAGGCATTGAAGTACTATGGACCGGCCATGACAGCGTATCAAAGCGTAGAGCAGAATAGCAATATGGTCTTTAATATGCAGTTTCTTGCCGAAGGGAACATATTATCAACGAAGGCTAAGTTTGCTCTAGAAGAATCAGAAAAAGCCGCTATTCTGAAAGAAATCAATGTGTTAATTGAAAAGGCGAATGACCTCTATATTTCTAAACCGACTTTGTATTTTCTATACGTATTTAAAGGGCAAATTGAACAGGATTTTCATATGATTGAAGAGGCGATTGCAAGCTATTACTTTAGTAGGGAAATCCTTGAAACGATTCAGCATATCGAAAAACCTTATTCCTATCTTAATTATGTAGAAATGTTTCTGGCGAGTGCTATTATGAGCATGGAGATTATCAAGAAGCGGCGGATATTTTCGTGAGGATCATTGAAAGGGATAAAAACCCTGAACTGCTTAAAAGCTGGGATGAAGCCTCCTCTAAGCTGAGAGAGTTTTCTGAAAAAGAACTGACAGGGAAGATTGATTTGCTTTTTGAATTGCAGAATGCACAAAATAAGAAAATTGAATACCAGCGTATTTCCTTATATCTTTCTACCCTAGTGATTCTTCTATTAATTGGTGCAATTACTTGGAAAATACACGAAAATAAAAAAATTAACCAACTAAAAAACCAGTTGTACCATCAATCGATTACAGATGGACTAACGGGAGTCTTTAATCGCGAAAAGATCTTTGAAATTTTGGACAAGGAGGTTAAAAAGGATAGCGTCATTGCTTTAGTCGATATTGATAATTTTAAATCCATTAATGACACTTTGGGATATCTTGTTGGAGATGACGTATTAAAGCGAGTGGTTGATACAATCAAGATGTCGATCAGAGAGCAAGATGAGATCGGGCGCTATGGAGGAGAAGAATTTATTATCATCATCAAAGATACTACTCTGGAGGATGCTGTCAAAATTATCGAACGGATCAGAAAAAATGTGGAAGCATTAGAATGGGAGTATGATCAATTAAAAACGACCATAAGTGCTGGCGTTTGTAAAAAATCTGCTTTAGCCGTGGAAGAAGTTTTTAAAGAAGTGGACGAGCTAGTGCATGAAGCAAAAAGAACAGGCAAGAACAAGGTGGTCTATAAAATTTGTTTTTAGAAAAAGGAAAGAGAAACAAGAGATGGCTCTAAGCAGGGGTCATCTTTTTTTATTTGGTTCTAACCATAAGTTGGAGTAAAACCTCCATTTGAGGGAAGTCTAGTTATTAACTTCTCCTTGATTTTTCTTGGAAAATTTTGAACAGTCTTAATTTGTTCATAATTAGCAACCTTTGTGTGATGTACGTCACATCGGATGCGCAGGGGTAATTGTATCATAAAGGTGTAAGATACATCAAGAAATTAGGAGGGATACCCAATGAACACAGTTATGAAAGATAAACACATCATTGTACCTGAAAACCCTGTTTCTAATTTTCTATTTAATGACACACGTTCCGCTTGGATTTGGCTAGTGATTCGCCTGTATGTTGGCTGGGCATGGTTGACAGCAGGATGGAAGAAAGTCTTTAACCCCGCTTGGACTGGAGAGAATGCGGGTGCCGCAGTTGGTGGATATCTACAAGGAGCCTTGGCAAAAGCAGCAGAAGGAGGAGATGTTCCTGGCTGGTATGCCTGGTTTATTGAAAATATAGCCCTTCCCAATGCGACCATATTTTCTTATTTTGTAGCTTATGGAGAGGTATTGGTGGGATTAGGTTTAATTTTAGGGTTACTAACAGGAATTGCCGCATTCTTTGGTGGATTGATGAATGTAAGCTTCTTGCTCGCTGGGACATTGAGCACCAATCCCGTTCTGTTTATTCTTGCAACTTGGCTAGTACTAGCATGGAAAGTAGCTGGTTGGTACGGCTTGGATCGCTGGGCTTTGCCTAAGCTAGGAACTCCTTGGAAACGCTAATATATTTATGGAATAGATTGATTAAATAGATTGATTAAATAATCAAACCGTTAACCTTTACTGAATAGCAAGGGATGACGGTTTTTGACTGTTCCCTGCCTAGTAAATCTATTCATTGCTAGTTGGTGACAATACAGCCTAGGCAAGTGCAAATGACAAAAGAAAGGCAATTCTAGCCGATTTTTTGGCGAATTCAACAAAATTACGGCATCATTTAAAGCTTGTTTGTTTTATTGCTTAATTTGTAAGGGTTTTCAAATTGGCACATTCCTTGCGTTAAAAATAATTGAATCTTAATTAGGAGGGATTTTACATGAAAGCAGCTGTGGTCAATCAGTTTAATCAAAAACTAGAAATCAAAGAAGTAGAAAAGCCAAGGATTGAACGTGGAGAGGTTCTTGTTAAAATTGAGGCTTGTGGAGTTTGTCATACTGATTTACATGCAGCACATGGTGATTGGCCCGTTAAACCAAAACTTCCATTAATACCAGGACACGAGGGTGTCGGAGTTGTTACAGAGGTTGGAGAAGGTGTAACCAATATTAAAGTTGGCGATCGAGTTGGCATCCCATGGCTGTTCTCGGCATGTGGCGAATGTGAGTATTGTTTAACAGGTCGGGAAACTCTTTGTCCAGACCAAGAGAATGGCGGATATTCTGTTGATGGAGCCTACGCAGAATTTTGCAAAGCTCCCGCTAATTATGTAGCCAAAATACCTGAACATGTTGATCCTGTTGAAATAGCACCTATCTTATGTGCGGGTGTAACAACGTATAAAGCATTAAAAGTTTCAGAGGCGAAGCCAGGTGATTGGGTTGCTATTTATGGTATTGGAGGACTTGGTCATGTTGCATTACAATATGCCAAAGCAATGGGATTTAACGTAATTGCAGTTGATATTCAAGATGAGAAGTTGCAATTAGCAGCGAAACTTGGTGCAGATATAACTATAAATGGTATGAAAGTAAATCCTGTAGAAGCGATTTTGGAACGAGTAGGCGGAGTTCAAGCCTCTATAAGTGTAGCTGTAACGAAAAAAGCATTTGAACAAGCGTATCAATCCGTGAAACGTGGTGGAACGCTTGTGGTTGTTGGATTACCGCATGATAATCTACCGATTCCTATTTTTGATACGGTTCTTAATGGAGTCACAGTTCGAGGTTCCATTGTTGGAACCCGTAAGGATATGCAGGAGGCCTTAGAATTTGCTGCGCAAGGGAAAGTAAAAACAAACATTGAAACCGCTTCGCTTCAGAGTATTAATGAGGTGTTTGAAAAAATGGAGCAGGGACAAATCAATGGGCGGATTGTTTTGACGCTGTAATCATTCTAACAAAAAATATAAAGGATGTTTCCCATTTCAATATCCGCAGATGTATTAATTTTTTTAAAAAAAGGTTGTTCAAAAAAGGTGTTTCTACCTTTTTGGACAACCTTTTTCATTTAATAAGTAACGCAGCTTTCTCATACTGATATGTAACCGTTTGGCGGCTTCTTTACGGTCACCAATCGTTTCGCGAAGCATTTTTTGGACAAAGGCTTTCCCAATCTCGGTTTCAAGATTTTTCACGCGAAGTAAAAGTGTTTCCAGATCAATTTCAGTGTCGGTGGCCCATAAGGAGAGGATTTCTCTATTCCATTCATGTAAAAACTCCTCAAAATGTGGTGCTTGATGATTAGTTTGATTTAATGCTTGATGACTAGCTTGTTTGGTAGTAGTCGTGTATTGGTGTTTACTTTGTAACAGCTTTTCTGGTAAAAAATTTGTTGTTAGGACTGTCACGTCATCATCCGCTAAAGCAATGGCTCTTTTGATAACATTGTTTAATTCCCGTATATTTCCTGGCCAATCATAGGCAAGAAATTCAGCCATAGCTTCATCTGAAAATCGAAGTGTAGCGCGCTGTTTTTTTAATAGAAAATCTATTAATATAGGGAGATCTTCCTTTCTTTGCCGCAATGGAGGGATGGTTAATTTAACCACATCCAGACGATACAATAAATCCTCCCTAAATCGCTTTTCGTTTACAGCTTCTGATAAGTTTACATGTGAGGCAGCAATGATTCTAGTATTTGTTTTCCGAATTCTTTCGTCCCCAACCTTCATAAATTCCCCAGTTTCTAGAACGCGTAGAAGTTTAACCTGAGTCGGCAATGAGGCTTCCCCAATCTCATCTAAAAAAAGAGTACCGTTACTTGCTATTTCAAAAATTCCCTTTTTTTCTTTGATCGCACCAGTAAATGCCCCTTTCATGTGTCCAAAAAGCTCACTTTCTAACAAGTCTTCTGAAATCGCCCCACAATTTATTCCGAGAAAAGGCTGCTCCCTTCGGTGACTAGCAAGATGGATAAAATGAGCTAATACTTCTTTTCCAGTTCCTGTTTCCCCTTCTATGAGAACATTGACATTTTTTTTGGCAATTTTATGTGCCATCGTTATAAGTTGTTGCATTACATGATTCTCCCCAACTATGAAACCTGATTCCTCAGCAAGTTTAGCCAGCGTATTTTGGTCTGTTGTTCCCGTCCCATCAACTAAACTCGCTATTAGGTCTTCTAAATGATCAATACTTTCAAATGGTTTTTCTATGTAGTCATTTGCCCCAAGTTTAATCGCCTCAACTGCCGTCTTTATCGTACTGTATCCAGTCATGACAATTGTTTTGCAGAGGGGGTATTTTTCCTTCACTTTCGCTAGTAATGTTAAACCACTCGTATCAGGCAATTTCACGTCGAGAATGGCCAGATGAAAGAGTTCAGTTTCTAGCAGCTGATCGCAATCCTTTCCACTGTATCCTATCTTGATGTCATATTTATTTGAGAGCAGATGGAAGAGAAAATTTCCAACTTCAACCTCGTCATCAATGATTAATATTTTGGGTCTATCCTTACTCATTTCATTGCCTCTTTCATTCTTTTTTTGGAAGGACTAATGTAAATACACTTCCCTTTCCTTCCTTGCTTTCTACTTCGATTGTCCCTCCATGTGCTTTAGCAATACCTAGGCTTACTGAAAGACCAAGCCCAGAACCTTTTGTCGCTTTTTTTGTGGTGAAAAAGGGGTTAAAGATAGTTTGAATATCTGGGGCTTTGATACCGGCTCCATTATCAGTAATTCTCAGACAAACTTTTTTCTGTTGCTCGATCACCATTTCACATGTTTCGATTACTATCTTTTTATTATCCACTTCCATTTCTTCTAGAGCTTGCTTGGCATTAAGCAGCAAGTTTATAGCGATTTGCTCAATCTGTTGTAAGCTTCCATTAATAGTAGACACATGATGATCCAAGTGTAGTTCAATTTGAATATTTTGGCGTTCAATTTGGTACCGGACCAAGTTCAACACCTGTTCAACCGCTTTATTTAATGAACACTCCTGAAAAACATACTCATCTTGCCGGGAAAACGTTAATAAACTACTAATAATATGTTTACAACGGATTCCACACTGCTGAATATCTTCTAAAAGCTTGTATTCTACTTTTTCTTTATTGGTTGTTCTTAGCAGCAATTGAGAATTCCCTAATACAGCCGTAAGCGGATTATTAAGCTCATGAGCTACACCTGCAGCCATCTCTCCAATTGCCGCTAATTTACCAGAATGGATAAGCTGTCCTTCAATTTGTAGCTTTTCAGTAATGTCATTCATTGAAACAATGATTTCAGTCATTACATTTTTTTCGTTCAATGATGGATAACAATGGAGTTCACAAATTCGATTTAAAATCGTTAGTTGTTTTGATGTGGCTTTCAATGTTTGGTAGGCTTCTGTTAAGGGGCTATCCTTGGCATCTATCTCAAGCAGCTGATGAAAGGTTTGTTGATAGATGGATGGGTCGTCCAATTTAACAAACCTATTTACTGCCTCGTTACATAAAGTAATTCTTTCATTTCGATCAATGACGAAAATCATACTAGGAACAGAACGAAATGTTTCCTCCCATTGCTTTTTACTTTTTAATACGGCATGATACAAGTTCATATTTTCAATACAGGCTGCGAGCTGATCGGAAAGCTGTTGAAAAAAGACATAGTCACCAGGAGCAAAGTCAAATTGATGATTACTCTCAAAACCAAAAACCCCAATTACTTCTCCTTTGCACACAAGTGGATATAAAATAAAAAATTGAGCATCTGTTTGTGTGAGGATGGCATCCTCAAAAAACATTTTTTCCGCTTTATTTGGAATGATATGCTTTGTAACAGGCTGTTTGGTTTCAAATACAGTTTGAAACAATGAGTTTTCTTTCGGAAATATCGTTCCGCGTTGGAGTTTACTAGAATCTAAAGGGTATACATTAGCTAAGAGCAATTGATTATGATCGACAACCGCTAGATACAAACGTTCAAGTGTGAAAATTTGATTTAATTTTTCTAAGATGTTGTGCAACATGACATCCATTGATGTATCTACATTAAAGCCTTTTGTTACTTCATTAATGATTTCTAGCTGCATGTTTTTCTTTTGTAATTCTAATACGGTTTCTTTTAATTCTGTATAATAGCTTTTTTTTGAAGATTTCACTCCAGTAAGGAGATCAATCATTTCCGCTTTATTCATCATCCTGTCACCTACAATGCTAACTTAAATAATGCTTCCACATCATTTAAAGTAATATCACGGGGGTTTGTAATCATACAGGCATCCTCCAGCGCTATTTTACTCATTTCTGAAATATATGGTTCAACATTCCCCATTTCTGATAATCTTTGCGGAACACCTATATCCAAAGAGAGTTGCCGAACATAATGTATTCCTTTTCTTCCTGCCTCTATAGAAGATAGACCAGTAATGTCTTCACCTAGTAGTTCTGTTATAAACGAAAATCTTTCTGGACAGGCAATTAAGTTAAATTCCATAATATAGGGAAGTAAAACGGCATTCACTTCGCCATGATAAAAGGGAAATCTCCCGCCAACAGCATGAGACATGGCATGTACAGCACCTAGTATCGCATTGGAAAAAGCCAATCCACCTGCAAGCTGGCGATGGCCATTTTTGCTTTAGCCTCTACATTTAGTCTAGAGGCAACGGAGGGTCTTAAATAGTGTGCAACTAAAGAAATGGCATTTTGAGCATGGACATCTGTTAATGGAGTAGCTGCAACACTTACATATGCTTCGATCGCATGGGTTAAGACATCCAATCCTGATGCAGCGGTTAATTGAGGGCTTTTCGTCGAAAGCGTTTGCGGATCTATGATGGCAATGTCCGGAATTAAAGACTTAGAAACGATGGTCATCTTCTTTTTTCTAATCGAATCAATAATAATTGAAAACTGCGAAACCTCTGAACCTGATCCAGCCGTTGTTGGAATCATGATTTGCGGGGGCAAAGCGGCAGTAATTTTATCAATGCCTTCATATAAATGAATGGTTCCTTCATTTGTCGATAACAAAGCAACCGCTTTTGCTACATCGATAGCACTGCCGCCACCGAGTCCAATAACAGCATCACACTGATGCTGTATATACATCTTTCGGCCATTTTCAACCTCTGTATCTTTAGGATTAATGGTTAAGTCAGTAAAGACAACATATTCTAAGCCGGATTCTAGGCAATTATTTATAACCATCTCTAACCAAACTTCATTTAAAATATCGGGGTCGCAGACAATAAACAGCTTTTTTGCCCCTAAACGCAGACAGCATTCACCAACTTGACGTATGGAACCGTTACCAAAAATCACTTCGGGCATGACAAATTTATTAATCATTCCAACACCTCAAATGATAAATTTCTGATAAACTTTTATTAGTTAATTCGACAGATAAATCCAATCCTCCTGCTGAACCAACTAGGGCTTATGCAGGAGGATTGGATGGTCTAGCCTATATGAACTTATAGATAATGATACGTTCTTTTATACCTTTGGATAAAGAAGAATGCAAAAAAGAGAGAAACAAGTTCTGCAAAAGGAACAGCCAGCCAAATTCCTTTCACTTCCAAAAGAAGCGGCAGCAGCAAGAGAGCCACTAAAATAAACAGGAATGTTCTGGCAAAAGAGATGACCGCAGAGATTTTACCATTCGAAAAAGCAGTGAAAAGGGCAGAGGTAAACATATTAAAACCAGCAAATAAAAAGCTAATGGAAAACAACAAGAACCCTTCTCTAGCAAGATCAAATACAGGCGTACCAGCTGGAGAAAAGATGGCAATCAAAGAGTTTCTACCCAAGAATGCTAGGGAGTAGATCAAAATCGAGCTCCCCCAATGAATCGTATACAGATTTGAAATAGGCGTTTTAGCTGTACATGATGTTGCCGACCATAGTTATAGCTAAAAACTGGAGCCACGCCCATTGAAAACCCCATAAATAGAGCCGTCATCAAGAATTGCGTATACAAAACGATGGTCATAGCTGCTACCCCATTTTCTCCTAAATGTTTCATCATCAGAAGATTGAAAATCCAAGTAATGATTCCCGCAGAAAGGTTAGTTACCATCTCAGATGAGCCATTCAGACAGCTTGCCCAAATCACGTTTTTCTTTAGGGAAGGTCGGACAAAATGAAGACTATTTTTATGATTAAAGAAATAGATCAACCCACCTATACTTGGAATAAGACAGCCAATCGCTGTGGCTAGCGCTGCTCCGGTGATTCCCATATTCATACTGACAATAAAAACATAATCTAATACTCCGTTGGTTATCCCAGCAAAGACAATAAGAATTAACCCCAGCTTAGGTTTGCCTGCTGTAATAAAAAAGATCTCAAATAGCATTTGCAGCATAAGGGCAGGAATAAAAAAGGACAATGTATACAGGTACTGCTTACAGTGCTCCAGTAACAGGTCACTAGCGCCTAAGAGCTGGCAAATAGGCTCTAAGAATAGGATGAAGATCATTCCGATGATGATCGAAATCACTACACCAACAAGAACAATCAGGGTAAAAGCTTCTTTGGCTTCTTGGATCTTGTTCTCTCCCAGCTTTCTAGCAATAATAGCACTTCCCCCTGTGCCTAACATGACCCCTATAGCTATAGTGATAATGATGGCAGGAAAGACAATGTTGATGGCTGAGAGAGCATCTGTACCAATAAATCTAGAAACAATGAGCCCATCTACAATCGTATACATCGAAGTAAAGATCATCATGATCATAGTAGGAAATGCGAATGAAAGAAGAGAACGGAAATTAAATTCTCTCCCTAATGAATGATTCACAAAAAACACCTCGCTTGAAATAGTAAAAAGAATAGCATAGAGTAAATAATAAAGTATAGGGTAACCCGATACTCAAGCAGTGTTTTTCACAAGGAGTGTTTTGTTATGAGTAAAATGAGAGAAACCCATTTTACAACAGGAGAATTTGCCCAGTTATGTGGTGTTTCCAAGCACACCTTGTTTCATTATGATCAAATTGGTATTTTTTCTCCTGCTGTAAAGGAAGAAAACGGCTATCGCTATTATTCTATTGCCCAGATTGATGTTTTCCATGTGATAGGGCTTTTGAAAGATCTGGATATGCCTTTAGAGCAAATCAAAGCCTATTTGGATCGACGAAGCCCTGTTGAGTTTGTCCAGCTACTTGAGGGCAAAGAAAAAGAACTCACAGAAAAAATAGAAACGTTACAACGAATGAGAAAACTGATCCAGCATAAGATTGTACTGACACAGACGGCGACTCAGGTTGATGTAAATAAAATGGGAATCAAATTTAGCGAAGAGAGGTATTTGGTTGTCAGTAAGGTGAAATCAACGGAGAACTTGAAAAACTTAATCATTTCCGTTGGTGAACATATGAAGTTATGTGAGGAACATGGCATCTATAGTCCATATAGTATCGGAGGAATGATTGATTATCAGAACGTACTTAGAGGAGAGTATGACGATTACGATTCCTTCTATACTCAAGTAACAGAGCTAGATCAGCCTATTCCTGTTGTCACAAGAGAAGCAGGTCATTATTTGATTGCCTATCATCGGGGCAATTATGACAACCTAGACATCGCTCTGGATAGAATGGCAGGCTATATCAAAGAACATGCCCTGACAGTAAAGGGAGGCATTTACGTAGATTTGCTGTTAGATGATTTGTCTTCGAATGAAGAGGACTATCTTTTTGAACTGTCTGTTTTAGTTGTGTAAACTAATATGAAAATCAAAGGATTGGGAAAATGGATCAAAACAAATATCTAATACTATTAAAGGGAGAAGATAAAACATCTTCTGTGGCATCTTATAAAATCCATACTTCAAATGTAGAAATCCTTTTCAAGGGAAAATTTAAACCTCATCGCTATCATATTCAAAACGTAATAATAGAAAAGAATCCAGACATTATTGACATTGAAAAGAAATCCATATATCTAAATGAAATACCTATTTTTCAAGTAACACAAGTTTTTAATTTTGGGAAAAAAATAAAGATTTTTTATCAAAATGGTGAGAGCCAAGTTTTTGATGCTGAAAGTATTAAGTTTACCAATAAAGAAAGCTCGGATAAAACAGGATTAGTGGAGAGAGTGTTGAGATATTGGACAGATATTTCGCAGTATACAAAAACAGATGATAAATCAGAAGCTTTTTTAAAAAAAGAGTTTGATAAGTTAACATTCTTGCATCCTGAGAGTGTTTTGTATAGTTATTTGAATAAAGAACCTGTAAAAATATTATCTCCCAGCACTAGCAATATTATCTTCCCATTTAAGTTTATTTAAGTCAAAAAAAAGCATTAGAAAACGCTCTGAAAAGTAATATTTCTATTATTGAAGGACCACCGGGAACAGGTAAAACACAAACTATTTTGAATATCATTGCTAACCTAACGATGATGCAAGGAAAGACAGTGGCAATCGTTTCTGGAAATAATGCAGCAGTACAGAATATAAAAGATAAGTTAGAAAAAGAAAAGTATCATTTTATTGTAGCTTCCTTAGGGAATAAAGAAAATATCAAAAAATTCTTCGAAAAATTACCACAAATTAATGTAGCAGGTTGGGAAAGTCAACTTGAGGAAAGGCGGCTGTATGAAAAAATAACTGAATTAAATGAACGTATAAATCATTTATTAGAGGTAAACAATCAACTAGCTGTGGTAAAACAAGAGTTATCTGCTTTTGCTCTTGAAAGAGAGCATTATGAACGTTATTCGAGTCATCATAAATTAGAAGAAATAAAAAGGTTACCATTTTATCGTCAAACTCCAGAAAAAATCATTTCATTTTTAGTAGACAATCATATTGCTAAAGAAAAAGAAAAATTAGATAGTATTTTCTATAAAGCAAAGGTGCTAATAAAATATGGATTTACTGAGTTTAAGAAATTAAAAGAAAGTGAAATGGGACTTATATTAAATCTACAGAAACAATATTATGATATGAAAATTAGAACTCTAGAAGAGAAAAAGCAAGAACTTACAAATGAGTTAGCGAACCATTCTTTTCAAGATTTATTGAAAAAGCATGAAGAACTTTCAACTGTTATTTTCAAACATAAATTGTATAAAAAGTATAACGGTAAGGGAAACATAGACGAAAATACGTATAAAAATAATTATAAAACATTTATTGATCACTTCCCTATTGTCCTGAGCACTACCCACTCACTACGAAATTGTGTAGCTGAGAATTTTTTGTTTGATTATTTAATTATTGATGAAGCATCGCAAGTGGATTTATTAACCGCAGCCCTATCTTTATCATGTTCTAAAAATGCAATCATTGTAGGTGATACCAAGCAATTACCTCAAATAGTTGATTTGAAAATTAAGGATCGAATTAACCAAATCGATATTGAGGATTCTTTTGACTATTTTAAACATAATATTTTATCCTCTATGATTTCGCTTTACGAAAATAGCATTTCTAAAGAAACATTAAGAGAACACTATAGATGCCATCCCAAAATTATTGAATTTTGTAATCAAAAATATTACGATGGTGCATTAATTCCATTCAGAGAGGAAAAAGAAGGGGATATTCCTTTAATTCTTTATCGTACAGCTAAAGGAAATCATATGAGAAAGGTTACACATGGAGAAGAAAGAGGTAAATTCAATCAAAGGGAGTTAGATGTAATAGTAGAGGAAGTTATGCAAAACCATCAGCTTTGCTTTCAAAGCAAGACTGATATCGGATTTACTACTCCGTATAAAAAACAAGTAAAAAAAGCACTTAACTTGTTAGATGATGAAATCGAATGCGATACCATCCACAAATATCAAGGGCGAGAAAAATCAGTCATGATCATGTCTACTGTTCTAGATACTACTTTTCAAGGAAAAAAGGGGATCTCCTTTGTTGATGATCCTTGTATGATTAATGTGGCGGTTTCAAGGGCTCAAAATCAATTTGTTTTAGTAACAGATAACCATTTATTTAGTCAATTTGGGAAAGAAGTTATTGATTTGATTCGGTACATTGAGTACAGTACACTTGACGAAAATATCATAGATAGTGAAATTGTTTCTGTATTTGATTTGCTGTATAAGGAGTATTCGGAGAAGTTGATGTCGTATAAAAACCGTCTTCTCAATATATCAAAACAACAATCAGAGGATATTATTTGGACTCTCTTAAACGATATTCTTAATGAAAGTAAATATAGTAGTATTACGTGTACTTATCAGGTTTATTTAAAAAATTTAATAAAAAGTACAGACAACCTGGATTCAGTTGAGCAGGCTTTTGTCAATCATAATGCGTCAGTCGATTTTGTCGTATACCGCAAATTAAATAAACAACCTGTATTAATCATTGAAGTAGATGGATTTGCTTTTCATGAGAATAATCCTGAACAATTAAAAAAAGATGAGCTAAAAAATAACATTTTAAGAAAGTACCAGCTCCCCTTATTAAGACTTCCAACAACAGGGAGTAACGAAGAAAGAAAAATTAGGAGTAGGTTAGACGAAGTCTTATAATGATGAGAATCTAAACAAATGTTTAATTATCCCAATTGCATTGGTATAGAGCGTGTAATTGATGAAAATGAAAAAGGTGGAGGAGAGATTTGAAGGAGGAACTTATAAGAGAGGTTAAGGTTCGGAGGTTGCATACCATCGAAGAACTAACACAAGTTAGAGAACTGGAAGCGAGTATTTGGAGTATGGAAGATTCCGTGTCAGTCAATCATACCATTGCTACGATTAAAAACGGGGGGCTTGTCTTAGGCGCTTATTTAGAGGAGAAGTTAATAGGCTTTCAGTATAGCTTTCCTGGTTTTGATGGGGAAAAGGTCTACTTATGCTCTCATACCTTAGGGATTCATCCTAGCTATAGAAAATATGGAATAGGTGAGAGGCTAAAATGGGTCCAACGAGAAGAAGCAAGAAAACAAGGGTACAAACTTATCAAATGGACCTATGACCCGTTAGAAACGGTCAACGGGTATTTAAATATGCACAAATTAGGCGCTGTCTGCTCGACTTACCTTGTGAATGCCTACGGGGAGATGCCAGATGCTCTGAATGCAGGGATTCCCTCAGATCGATTTCTAGTTGAATGGAGGACAGAACATCATGAGTCACCTGATTCTTCCATGGACAAGCTTGCTATTGAGCAAAGCATCGTCACTGAAGCTCCCCAGCGTATTCAAACCGTTTATTTAGAAGAAGAGGGCTATTTTGCACCAAAGGAAGTGGAGCTCAAACAAGAGGAGCAAGCCACCTCCACCAATTTGCTTCTCTTGCCCGTCCCTAGTAACTTTCAAGAAATCAAAAAAAATGATATCCAGCTGGCTCTAGAATGGCGCTTGAAAGTGAGGGAAGTCTGTCTTCATTATTTCAATCAGCAATGGAAGGTGGTCGATCTGATCCGTCACCCCTCTGATGAAAAGCTGTGTTTTTATATTTTCCGACAGAAGACTCCCTCTTCAATCGTGTGAAGGGCAAAGCCCAATGATTATGAAGGAATGATTGTTGTCAGCTAATTAGAACGATGCTATGATAGAAGAGAATTGTAAATGAATGGAGGGTTGCTTGAAAATGGGTATGATTTATCGTAGATTCCGATTTGAAGCTTTTTGCCGCTAAATGAATAGTGCTTAAAGGCTCTACCTGTGTGTAGAGGTATCGGGATTCGTCTGCCTATTTTTAGGAAACCTATGCATATATAGAAGGATGCAATAAGAGGGAGGGACAAATCTACCCTCTTTTTGTGTGCAAAAAAAGAATAGAGATCATTAGGCTCCTTATCTCAAAACACAGGTAAGCCATCCGTTTTGGAATATCAAATATACAATAAGGATGTGCGAGTGCATGAGTAGAACAATAAAAGAAGTACTTGAAATAGCAGAAAGACACGGGTTGCTGTTAGAGGAGAAGACATGTGTATGTAATGAATCAGGGCTTGATTTTCAGGTTGTATTTGCTACAGATCAGGCTGGAGATGAATGGGTGCTGCGCTTTCCAAGGCGTAAGGATGTATCTCCAAAAACGAAAATAGAGAAGAGTGTATTAGACCTTATTCATCAGAAGGTTAGCTTCGAGGTTCCACATTGGTCTGTCTACACTGAGGAGCTTATCGCTTACAAACGATTACAGGGTGTACCAGCGGCAACTATTGATATGGCAACCTATAGCTATATCTGGGAGCTAGATGAGAAGAATGTACCAATGTGTTTTCATCAGACGCTGGGCGCTGCCCTGGCTTCTCTGCATCGAATGGAGAAGCAGAAGGCAATGGAAGCAGGATTAGTGATCCATTCCCCAGAAGAAGCTAGGGAATCGATGAAAGAACGTATGGAGGCAGTCAGGCGCACATATGGAGTAGGAGAATCTCTCTGGGCTCGTTGGCAGAGCTGGTTGCAGGACGTAGAGATGTGGCCTAAGGAAACGGGACTGATTCATGGCGACGTACATGCTGGACATATTTTAATTGATAAGAATGCCAACGTTACAGGACTGATTGATTGGACCGAGGCAAAGGTAACGGATATGTCCAATGATTTTGTGGGGTATTATAGGATCTTTGGAGAAGAAGGGTTGGATTGTTTGATTCGAGCGTATCAAGAAGCAGGAGGTTATGTTTGGTCTAGAATGAAGGAGCATATTATCGAATTGACGGCAGCCTATCCTGTTGCTATCGCCGAATTTGCCCTACAATCTGAGCTTGATGAATTTGAACAAATGGCTAAAGAAGCGCTAGAGATTAGCTAAACGAAAAAAAGGATCCCGTAACTGGGATCTTTTTTTATGTCATTTGTAGCACAGCAAGGCAAGGTAAGCTTAAGGTAAGGGAGCCTTTCATTGTAAAGAATCTAGATCAAGCATATAACCAAATCGAGGAACAGAAATGATCAAGCGACCATATGTGCCCAGTTTTCTACGCAGACGATAGACGAGGGTATTAACCTCCTCTCGTCCTACATCCGGTCTTCCTGAATCATGAGAAACGCGTTCAGGCCAGATTTTCAACTTGATCTCGTCATAGCTCACAGCAGAATTTGCCTTCTGATACAACAACCAAAACAATTCGGTATCTTTGCTTGTTAAATAAATCTGAACACCATCAATCGAGATTTCTCTTCGTTCAAAATGGACGGTTAAACCCTTTGATTCATTGATTTTTTCATCGTGGATAGAGGGCATTTCAAGAGTCTGTCCATGATTACCTTCTGTCGTATTATGAAAGGAAAGGATGGCTGTTCCTTTTGCTAGAGTAATGGTGTCTCCATCATGAAGAACACAGGGTCTATTTTTCTCAATATAGGAATGATTGACCTGTGTACCATGTTTACTCATTAGATCAACGATAAAGAAGTTTTCGTTATCCATTTCGATCATGGCATGCTTTCGAGAGATGTAGGGCTGATAAAGCGTACTTGAGGTAGGATATCATCCCACTTCCTCCCTAGCAGAATTTGACGGTGAGTCAGGGGAATCAGTGTATTCCTCGTTTCTGTTTCCCCATGCTTTATGGTCAGATAGACATCATGAGAGATCATTGATCATGCACTCCTCCAAAAATGAAAATGAATCGATTTAGAGTAGAATTACTTTTAAATAGAACTACTTTTCAACAAAATTACTTTTCACTAGAACCTATAATTTTATGATCCTTAAGGATGTTTAACGTGATTTCTTTTGCCTTTTGAGCAGAGGTCATCCCTTCCCCATCGACATTCGCAGCAAAAACATAGGTATTGTCTGTGGTTTTAACGAACCCAACAAACCAGCCGACAGGGGGTTCAGGTCTTGTTCCTGTTTTTCCATAGAGAGTATAATTCTCTTGTTCATCCTGAATGATCATTCGCTTCACTGTCTTCATATGCTGCGGCTGAAAAGGAAGGCTCTCTTGGGCTAATTTGCTCAAAAAATCTACCTGTTCTACAGGAGAAATACCAAGCGAGCTATTTAGCCAGAAAGTATCGATGCCAGCAGAAATATCCTTATTCCCATAGTTTATCTTATCTAACCATTCTTGCATACGTTCTTCTCCGATATCCCGTGCCAGCGCTTGATAATACCAGACGACGGAGTATTTCATTCCTGATGCTAAGGTATGATCCGCATTCCAGACATCAAGAAATCTCTTTGTGCCGTCCCAGCGTTTTACTTCATGCTCATCTCTTACAGCTTCCACCTCTAACCCAATTAAAGCATTGACAATTTTAAAAGTAGATTCGGGCCCTTGCCTGGTGTTAGCTCTTTCTTCGTTGTACACCAAGGTCTGATTGTTTTCTAAATCCCGTAAAACAAAGGTGCCTTCTTGATTAGAGAAATAGGGTTCTACATTCATGGTGGCTACATCAAAAGATGTTTCTTGTACTGGAGGGAGCTCTCCCTCTTTTGGTTGATCCATTTTCTCTCCCTCTACAGAGGAGGTCGAACAGCCTGACAATAATGAAAAGATCAACACTCCAATGATTATCCATCCTCTTTTTTTCACTCTGATTCACTCTCCCTAAAATGGTTGATACATCGTTCATTATAGTGGATATGAGGAAGTAAAAAAATAACAAGACCCTGACAGTTTGCTAACAGATAGGGTATTCATCAGGAAGAGTCTGTTTTTTCATCTCAGGGCAGCTTACCTTGTTATGCTTATGGTAAAAAGCAGACTATAACGTAACGCATATTACTTTGACACACGTAGTAATATGTGTTACGTTATAATTGAGGTGATATTCATTGGGTGAGAGTGGTATTAGTCGCGACTTAATAAGAGGGAATATAGATACAATCATTCTTCGTGTTCTCTCTGAAGGAGATAACTATGGGTATGAAATTATAAAGGCCATTTCCAAGTACAGCAATGGCAACTACGAATTGAAGGAAACATCCCTTTACTCTAGTCTAAAGAGGTTGGAGTCCCAGGAACTGATCGAATCCTATTGGGGAGATGAGAGTCAGGGAGGAAGGCGGAAATATTATAAGGTAACACCGGAGGGCATGGAAACATATCGGAAAAATCTGGACGCTTGGAGAACAGCCAAGGTGTTAATTGATCAGCTTATCGAGAGGAAGGAAGAATAAGCATGAAACTGAGAAAACATGTGGAGCACATGTTTAAGGGATACAAAGAAAATAACCAAATTCGAGAATTAAAAGAAGAAATCGTAAGCAATCTTGAAGCCAAAGTAGCTGACTTGACGGCAAGCGGTATGAGCTATGATGACGCAGTTGGAGTGGCAATAAATAATATGGGCGATGTGGAGGAGCTTATTGAAGGGAACAAGAAAATATGGACAAATCGCTTTAAAACAGAATTGCTTCAGGTCGCTCTGCTCTATGCTATTGTGGCTTGGATCGTCACACTTCCACCCAAAATAGTAGGGCTGGGAACCCTGCTTAACTATAGCTTTCTTTTTCTAGTTGTTGTTTTAGGAGCCCTCTTCTTATATATGAATACGAAAAAACATGAATCCTTTCTAAATAAAGTAGTGATTTATCATATTCCATCGGCACTGCGTTATAAAAAAATGGCTTGGCAGATATGGTGGTTATTTATAGGTGCTTGTATATTGAGTACGACTGCTATTCATTTTGCCAGCAATATTTGGTTTGCGAGACCTATCTCGCTGACAGGACCCTATCAATTTGCGGTGATCGGAATTGATTATGCCTTGCCTTTTGTTTCAATGATTATACCGTTATTGTTTAGTAAATCCATAACCCTTCTGGAAAAGTATGAGGTGAGTGAGTAGGATGAGAACAAGAAACGCATTTATCATTATATTGCTTTCTATTGGAGTCAGTTTGTTTGCCGTTCTTCATCTTTTTGTTTTACCTACCCTCGCAGAGAAAGAGCAGCAGTATCTTGAGGAACAGAAAGATCTATTGACTCATGATGTAACAAGTGTACTTAAATACAAAAATAAGTATATGGGCAATGCTTCTAATATCATAAACCTGTTTTATACCTTACCCTTAAACAACCTAGAACGAACGTATCAACTGTATCCCGATGTCTACACCCTTGAGGTGAACTACAAGGAAAACGTGACAGAGATCGATTCACTAAAGCTAGATCAAACCCTATTATATAATGCGATTGTTGCCTTTAGTTTAATAGAAAACCTCGAAGAAATTCATTTTCGATTTCCTGACGTTGTGGTGAAGGTTTCACGGGAGGGGATTGAGCAATGGGTTGGCTTGACGCTGAAGGAGATCATCGATATAGAGGCTTGGTTGAAGGAAAGTAAGAGGAAGCTTGAAGATATAGAGTATGTGCGTCAGGCTACAGAGGCTGTTTTGCACAGAGAGATTAACAAGTAAATTGGCGAATTTTATATTATTTGAGTAAAAGGAGCAAGAAGAAGAGGTTCAGAATAATATATCATTTCCTACTAATCTGCTGATCATGCTCCTTTTTACAACAATAAATCTTATAAACACCTTCTATTCAAAACAAGCGGAGTATACACTGCCAACATTAAAAAAGTCTAGAAGTGCTCTTCTAATCTCTGGTCCAGCTTCACTTGCCGCTTTATTAATAGCACGTTGGATGGCAGTTTTTTTTGCATAACCAGCACTTCTATATAAATCATAGTTAGTTAGTAACGCTCTAACAAATGTAGTAGCACCGCCAGCCGCTTTAAGAGCATCCTTTACTTTTGCTAATTTTGCAATAGGAATTACATTTGTTAGAATAGCTACACCTACAGCAGATGCACAGCCAACCACACCGAATGTTACGATAACACCCTCGTCACTAACTTCCAAAGCATCTGTTGTATTATTATTAATCCATTCAGTTATCGCCTTTGTATCTTCTGCTTCAATAAGGTCATCTGGTATATTTTCAATAGCTTTAAAGATATCCTCTAGCATTTCATAGTCTAGTTCATGAGCATATAAACTTATCTCATTGTCAGTAAGAACACTCATAAGTTCATCATTTTCTTGTTGATTGAGAGCTGTAGCAACGTTTGTAGGAAGTACAAATGCGAAAAACAATACAATAGTAAGGCAAGACACAAGAAGTTTAAAAACAGTAGACTTATCACTTGACATAATAATCCTCCTTTGGTAATTTAGTATAAACCATCTTTATCAATTTACCATATAGTATATTATTTGTAAATAGGAGGTTTTTAAATGTATAAATTTTCTTCACCATTTTTCTATACACTCTTATTGTTAATAGGAAGCTCGGCTATATTCCATTTTGCTTTTAAAGAAGCGGTTTGGCCAGATTACTATACCCTGTTTATCTTTATTTATTGTTTGGTGGCATTTGTTTTTATCAAGTACAAAAATAGAAAGAAAAAAGACTGATTTATTACTAGAGAAAAAGGAGCAAGCAGAGGGAGCAGAAAGTGCAAGGCATTTTCTAAGGCTCTCTTCTGACTTGCTCTTTTTTTGTTGCTGTGATTCCAGTCACCTATTTGATAATCATTATCAAATATAATGAATGTAAGGAGGCATTATCAAAGAGGGAGGGTGAAGGTAAATGCTAGATAAAAATCGTATGAACGTTAGGGCAAAAAGTGAAAAAGCACACGAGGAAGAGAAAGCTCCTTTTATAGGAACATGGTTCTCTTTAGGCGTCGTTGGTGGTGTTATTTTTCTCACGTATATATTACTATTTGGATTCTATTTCGCAAGAGTCTAGGAGGTGAAAGAGATGAAAATGCATCTTGATGAAAAAATCTGGCTGGTTTTAAGCTTCGGAATGATTATTGGCTTTATGCTCTTTACGGGCTACCAAACCTTTGTCTTGGGAATGGGTCCACCCAGTCATATGGAAACGATAGATCCTCAGAAAGTGGATGAAACAGCTCCATTCGATAACCCAGGGATAACACAAATCGGAGAAAATGAATATGAGGTTGTCATGACCCTAGAAATTTTCAGCTTTAATCCGAGCAATATCGAAATACCAGCGGGTGCTACAGTCCACTTTATTATGACTTCTAAGGATGTTACACATGGTTTCCAAGTGGCAGGAACGAATCTAAATGCCATGGTTATGCCGGGTAGTATTCAAAAAATAACGCAAAAATTTGATACAGCAGGTGAATATTTAGTTTTATGTAACGAGTATTGCGGGATTGGTCATCAATACATGGCGACAACCATTGTAGTGAAATAAAGGAGGTGCCGAGATGGAAGCAGCAATAAAAAAAGTGTTTGAAGAAAAAATTCATAAAGTTCTAGGGATTCATCCAGATGATGCAAGATTATCGCAATTATATCTCTTTGTCGCTTTTGCAGCATTATTGATAGGTGGATTTCTTGGTTTGTTACAAGGTCTAAACCGTGCGGGGCTTTTTGAATTACCTGTTTGGTTTAATTATTATCAGGTGTTAACCGCTCACGGGTTATTACTTCTTTTGGTCTTTACCGCCTTTTTTACCATCGGTTATTTCTATGCGACCCTTTCGCATCAGTTAGATGGTCTTTTGTTAAAAGTGAGAAGGATGGCTTGGATCGGTTTAGGAATGAAGCTCTTTGGTTTTGTCTTAGCGGTTATTCCGATCTTAAAAAATGAAGCATCGGTTATGTTTACTTTCTACCCTCCGATGGCGGCTTCACCTATGTTTTACATCGGGTTGGTCTTCATCGTCCTAGGGGTTTGGATGTGTGCTTTTGGCGCATTTATACAAGTGGCGAATTGGAGAAAGAAGAACAAAGGGAAGCATGTCCCTATCCTTGCTTTTTTTGCTACAGGGGTTTTCGTTCTTTTGTTCTTTGGTAGTATTCCAGTAGCAATTGAAGTCCTTACCATTATTCCTTGGGCATTTGGCTGGGTAGAAACCATTAATGTTATGGTTGCTCGTACTCTCTTCTGGGCATTTGGACATACGCTGGTGAATATTTGGTATTTAACCGCCCTGTCTGCCTGGTATGTCGTTGTTCCGAAAGTAATTGGAGGAAGACGCTTTAGCGATGTGTTAACTCGTGTCGTTATTATTCTACTGGTTGTCTTAAATATACCTGGTGGTTTCCATCATCAGATTATTGACCCAGGAATTACAGAGGAAATTAAGTTTATGCATGTCTTTATGAGCTTAGCAGTAGGATTTCCTTCACTCATGACAGCCTATGCTATGTTCTATGTATTTGAAAAAACCGCACGAAGAAAAGGTGGCAGAGGAATCTTTGGCTGGATTAAAAAAATGCCATGGGGCGATGTGCGCTTCTTAGCTCCAATGATTGCTATGATTGCCTTTATCCCTGGGGGAGCTGGTGGTATTGCTCAGAGCACCAACCAATTAAACCAAGTGGTCCACAATACCATGTGGGTGGTCGGTCACTTCCATCTCACGCTTGGAACATCGGCTGTCCTTACCTTCTTCGGTATTAGTTATTGGCTGGTACCGTTTATATCCAAGCGTGTCCTAACTCCTCAAATCAATAAGCTAGGGGTCATTCAATCCATTATCTGGGCAGTGGGCATGATCTTTATGGCAGGAGCCATGCATTGGGTAGGGCTATTAGGTTCTCCACGTAGAACATCTTACACTACCTATTTCGACAATGCCACCGCCTTAAGCTGGGACCCTTATCTAATGTTCTTAGCAGTCGGCGGGACGCTCTTAATGATCGGTGTTCTGATCCAAGTGTATGCAGTGATTTACCTCATGTTCTTCGCACCAAAAGGAGAAACAGAGTTTCCAATTGCTGAACAAGAAGATGATGCTGCACCTACACCATATTGGACGGAGCGCTGGGGTGTAACTATTGTGATTATGCTCTTGTTAGTAGCCATGGCGTATGTCGTACCATTAGTTGATATGATTGTTAACGCACCACCAGGATCGCCGCCATTCAAAACTTGGTAATAGGGAAGTGATCGCATGATCAAGGACCGCCAGACAGCATTGGCTTGTATTATTGTCCTCCTTTTTGGATTCGTCTTATTCTATCTTGGGACGGATGGGTTTCGAGCCTATACGGCTGAAACGGCAAGAATGATCCAGCTGACGAAGGAGCAACCCGTCTTTCCTGAGGTCACCTTTCTAGATAGCAATGGGCGAACGTATACTCCAGCAGAGTTCAAAGACCAATATGTTTTCATCACGTTCTTTTACGCCTATTGTGGAACAGTATGTCCTCAACTAGAAATCAATATGGGCAAAGTATATGAACGCATCCCAGAGGAGTATGTGGGAGAAGATATCGTTTTTCTAAGTATTAGCTTCGATCCTGAAAGAGATGGTCCTGAGCAACTCGATAAGTACAAAGATTACTTTGATGCCGATGGAGAAACATGGCGAATGGCAACCATACCTGACCCAGAGGAACTAGAGTCATTATTAACACAGTTTGGTGTCATCGTGATTCCAGATGGAGCGGGGAATTTCTCGCATAATTCAGCCTTCTATGTAGTGAACCCAGAAGGAGTACTGATTGATGTGATGGATTATACCAAAGTAGATGAAGCTGCTGAACAAGTGTTACGTATCTTAGAGCAGGAAGCGGGGAGATAACCTATGAGTCAATTGATCTATGGCTTTCTATTACTCGTCTTTTTAGCTCTTTCGCCAGTAAGACACCTATTAGAATCGATCATGGTTATCCATATGCACATGCAAATGCCTTTGCTTGTCATTTCCGGTTTCCTGATGGCTCATTACTTTCAGGTGCGCTTTCCTTCCTTTTTTAGAACATGGAATCGTAATGGGCTGCCGGGTATTCTCCTCTTTGTCCTGATTATGGTCTATTGGATGATTCCACGGACGATGGACGAAGCCTTAACCATGTGGAGTGTAGAAGTATTTAAATTTATTAGCTTACCTTTCTTAGCTGGAATTCCTCTGCGAGATAGCTGGGGCAAGCTTAGCTCATTCTCCAAGAATGCAGTCATTACGAGCTTTACCGTGATGTTTTTCGGAATGGGCTGGCTCTATCTGAAATGGCCTGAGCATTGTGCAATAATTATTTGTTAATCGAACAAATCACTCTTGGTTGGGGTTTTATCACGATGGCGCTTTGTCTGTTGATTTATCTAGTGTATAAAGCGTTTGTTGATCCGGCGGATTATGAGTAGTAATAGTGGACGGGTTAGGGTGGAAGGAAGTTGAAAGGGAATTGAAGGATATTCAAAGTCTATACAAGCAAAAGAGCCTTGCATGATAGGATGTAAGGTTTTTTTGTTTCAGGGAATATGGTGTACATAGGTTTATTTATTAATATCTTCCTATTATACTAATGAAGTGTTGGAAAAATTTAAAGAGGAGAAAAAGAAGAGAGGTCAACCATGTTGAGCTTATTAAAAGGAAGGAAGTATTTAGTCTTTTTATTGTTGGGAGTTATCATTCTTGCAGCTTTTTTCATCACAAACCAGTTTAGAAATAAGACTTTAGCCATTGAAGACTATGAGATATTAGGTAATCTCATTACTTATGATACTTATGAAGAGTTAGAAGAAATTGCTCACTTAGTCATTGAGGTCACAGCTACAGATGATTCGAAAAATGTCCTCACAGCTACTGATAACGGTTATACATTAACAAAAGTTATAGTAAAGCACATAGTGAAAGAAGATAAGAACAATGAAATGAAAAAAGGGGAAAAAATAGAAGTAGCAGAACCATTTTTTCTTGTAGACAATGATGGGAAACCAGTAAGATATACTTACGCAGACTATACTCCTTTAGAAAAGGGAAATCATTATCTCTTGTTTTTATGGTTTGATGAAAAAATAGGTTCTTATTATATATATGGTGGGTATCAAGGCAAATACAATTTAGATTCGAAGGACAAAAAAGAGAAAGAAAAATCGGATCACAATGAACATTATAGAAAGCTAAAACAAGAAGTGAAAACTAAGCACAATGAAAAAAAATAGACAAACTATTACCTTTGCCAAAAGGAGAGGATTATTTTATAGATGTTGTCCAGCCTGCTTCTTCACCCAAAATGAAGGATTCTACAGTTAAAAAGCGCTATCTACCACGAATGAAGCAGCTTATTGAGTGGATCATTGTGGGAGGAGCGTTTATATTGAAAAAAATAGATGAAGAGTATAAAGTGATGAAGTCACCCCCTTATCAACATGATAGAGGGGGTGTTTCTGTACACCAAGTGTTACGGTTTATTCATGTTGACCTTGTCGAATTTAAGAAAAAGAAATAATTTAAATACATCTAATGTTACGGTTTATTTAACTTTATTATCGTAGCACAATAACAATTGTGGGATCAACCTATCTATACTTCATTTCTATTTTTTATAAGTGAATCAATTTCATCATTCTTTTTGACAAAATGATCGTAATAGAATAGCATGCTCCAGATGGGAGGTCAAAAATTAGAGCCCATGAGTTCAAGGTTTTAGAAAGGAAAAAAGGAGTACTTCCCCAAAATCTCGAAATTATTGTTACTATAGAAAAATCAGAGATTGGAGGAAAAACTATCGTTGAGAACTATCAGTACGACCCGATCCGGCAACTTGGGTTAAACAGCTTAATAGATTCCAAAAAAAATACGGCAGCTTCGGTTGCGGAGGGGACTAAAAATGATCGCTACCAAAAGAATAGTACCATCAACAAATCAATCTGTCTTCAATCCAGTGATCTATTTTGGCGGCAATACTGCCAAAGTAGATCGCTGGCCACAAAATCCAGATGGCGACTATTTAACTCTGCTTTTTAGTATAAATTGTACAGCTTTTCAAAAAGAAATATCCAGAGACTTTCCTTCGGATGGCGTAATCCACGTCTTCTCAACTTACAGCAGGCAAAACTATTTTTTAGACTACATAACCTATAGCGGAACTCCCGCTGAATTCAAACTCATCACTTCCGGATATACGACTGTCATCCATAGTGAGATTAATACGAAGGAAATAAAGAGCCCGGTGGCCAGTATGCCAAGGCTGAATATGGAGCTTGTAGATGATGAGATAACGGAAACAGAGTTCTCCACTGCTTCTTTTATCTCGCAATCCGTCCCTAATGGAATAGTAGCCGCAGACAAATTAAGCGCTGAATACAATTTTTTCTGCCAGGTGTACTCATCCGATTTCCCGGAGCCGTATCAAGATGCGCTGTATCTAACGGATGCAATCGGTTATCTCTTTCTTAGAAAGGGTAAGTCGGCTGGAGAGGCTCCGGGTATCTTCTTCGTACAGACGGCTTAAATCCAGAGAGGAATAGATATGGTAGACCTAACGAAATATAGCGTTTCGCTGCTTTATAGTAGAAGTAAAAACCTTGATTACAAAAAGAGCATTAAAGAGAGCTCGACATCACTGCTGGTTTTTTTGAAGGAGCAGGGGCTAATTACTGATGATCCTTTAGATGAACATGGAGTTCTTAAACTTGACTTTATCGTCAAGGAGTCTGATTTATCCCCTGAAGGATCGAGCTATTCAAGGAAGCCATACCCGCTTGGCTGCGAAAGCTTGATAGGGGAATTAATCCAGAGGATACCTCTTTCTTACTGGGGGCGCTGGATGAAATAAGAAAAGCCAGAAATAATGAAGATTAATAGTCTATTAAATGATAGTCAAGAGATAATCCCTTGCTTGCCGCAGCAAGCGGAAATCATCTGAAGATCGTTGAGTATTTGTTAGATCACGAGCTCGAAGAATTGCATATTGAAGATGAGGATTAACGCTTGAGATGGACAAGGGAGTGATATGTTGGATAAAAAAGCGAAAAAAATACTACTGAACACCTTCTGGGCTTCAGGTGGTTGGAAGGACAGACCGTATATCTATGCAGGCGAGGATTTTAACTATGCTAAAAGCAAGGGGCTGATGTTCGAACCGATAACGATTACCCATAACGAGATCGTCAAAAGGCTGCACGAATTGCATCAAACAATTACCATAGAACGGGTAGCCACTGCGTTTCTGCATAGTCTTTCGACGAAAAAAGTCTATTTGCGGAGCGCTCTTTCAAGCTGGGCCTTGACATCTGGATTGCTTTTGCATACATATGGACAGCAGAAGTCGGTGCGGACAAATTACAGCAACTGTGGGGACTGCAATTTCCATAAGTTAATGTCGGAGAGGGAATATGTCAATCAGGATTTGAATGTGTTGAATTTCGAGCGGATCAAATGGGGAGGCGTCCGCTTGAACGATCTTCTTTATTGCTGGCTGGACCTCGAATTATTCAGTAAAGAAGAAGCTCTCGAGTGTACCTCCGAGGATGTTGCCCTGCTTTCCAAAATGCTCGAAGCGATTCAGAATTGTGAGGACAATGAAAGTGCCCGGATGTTGGAGAAGCGTTGGAAGGATGTGATTCCTTCAAGCAAGCATGAGAGGGACGTGATGATGGAAATATGGGGATATACTGGATTGCTAGCGCAGCGTGATACGCCTCGTAAGCATAGAGGTGTGGGTCATGATTTTAACTCCGTAGCGGAGTGGCAGGGGGATGACGGCTATTCTCGGGAAGCGCTAGAATTTTATTTCGGAGCGTTTTTGTAAACCGAGGAAAATCTAAGGGTTAAGTGATTCACAACATCACCGCTTCGTATGGCTCCGAAGGGTTGTTTATTTAGAGACGGCGATACATTAATCTCGAGTTTGACGATTTCTTGGAGTAGTAACTGAGCGTGGCATTCAGCAGCGGTTCGCATTCTCTACGTCACCGAGTGCTGCTTGGTACGCAGAACCTGTTTGGGTTGATTCTATATAAGAAAGAGGTTGTGGGCGAACTGGATATGAAGGCAATAGAATCAATATATCACAGGTTTCAAGCCTTAGAAATGGCGACTTCTAAGGCTTTTGTGCATAAGACAATTTTTGAATCAAACTAACTTCATTGGCATGTTTCCCTACTTCAATAACTCACTATACCCTTCTTTTTCAGCATGCCCTAACAAATACAGGAAGGCAAAAGCAGGGATTCTGATGATTTTGGTTTTTGTATCATGCTTGGTCATTCCATAATCATCATCATTTTTAGTGATAATAATAGCGCCTTTAGTCAAAGCATCATCTGCCCATTCTACAATCGCTTCATTTTCAGCGATTGTAGATTTTTGTCTATATTTCACCTCAATAATCGTTCGTCCAAATGGAAAAGATATGATAATGTCGATTTCTTTTTGAGTTTTTGAATCTCTGAAATATCCGATAGTAGGATGCTGGTCGTAGAAAAAAGTATGGATATGTTTATAAACAGTTGTTTCTATAATTGTTCCCATCTCTAAAGGTCAGTAAGAACTTCTTCACCTAACATAAGAACAGCATTTCGGATGGCAGGATCGGCTAAATAAATTTTAGGTTTCGACTTTAGTATTTTTTTTCCTTTAAGTTCAAAAGGTTTACTCATGTAAATTAAGTTTGCATGTTCAAGTAGTTCTAAGTAATTACTAATCGTTGGTCTAGATACTCCAATTTCTTTGGCAATTGTTTCGGCAACAATAATATTGCCACTAGTCATACATAGGTATAAGAAAATTTTTTCAAATTCAGATACATTTCGTATATTAAAAAGTGAGACAATATCTCGTTTGATTACTTTATCTACTACATCTTCTCTAATTATTTTCTGGGCAAAAGGAATATCACGAGTTTTTGCAACTTCTGGAAAACCACCAATTAATAGATATTGGTGGAAATGTTTTTGCAATGGTTGTACAGCAATCATAATATTAGATAGTTCACTGCGAGATAAGTGACTTAGTTGGGTAGGATTAAAATTACTTGGAAGAATAGGCTGGTTTACGCCTATCATTTCAATATACTCATAAAAGGATAGTGTTGGGATTTTAATTTGTGTCCATCTACCCACACCACTTTCGCTCACTTTTGAAGCAAGTACAGGACTCGCTGAACCTGTAGCCATAATTCTATAAGAAGGGTGTTGGTCATATAATGTCTTCAACCAAGTATCCCAATTAGAGGCATACTGTATCTCATCGAAAAATAGATACAGTTGTTCCGTCCCTTGCGAGATGTTGTTTTCAAAAATTTCAAGAATATCACCAATCTCACATAACTTCAACATAGGGTGATCAAATGAAATATATAAGATTTGCTTAGCAGATGAATGCTTGAGAATATCATCAATCATCTGGTACATAATGGTAGTCTTACCAACGCGTCTTGGTCCTGAAAGTATGACTTCACGTCTGATTTCAGTGTGATAGAAGTATTTCTTCGCTTCGTAAAGGGCTAATCTTTTGACAGGTTTAATAAAATCCCGAGGAACCTGTCCACTGCTCCACCAAGGGTTAAAACCTATAAGCACCTTTAGTATCTTTTCTTGAGATATAAATGACAATGTATTCACCTCTAATTAAAATATAATTATATTTTACATTTATATATAAAAAATCAAAAGTATATTTTATATTTTTACCTAAAAAGATTAAATTAAACATTTATAAAAGAGTAATAAAATCTATTTGTAATTTTTTTGCGGATTCTGTTGAGATAGAATAAAGGTTTGTGGTGGTGTATTAAGTTTTGAAAAATCTAAGTTTTGAAGCCACTAAATCCGTTGAGGTGATTAGATGGAATGGATTGAAATAACAAGAAAAATATATGACTCGACCAAAAGAGCGTTTTGGGCCCTTAGAAATTCCCGCGCCAGCGAAGATTTCTATGCTTATGCCTTGTATACAGACAGCAGCGCGATGACGGTCATGCCAGCCGCTAACTCAGTGCAAGGTTTGGAGCGGAGATTTGCAGAAGAGGAAGACAAAAGTGCTGCTTCCTTGGCATACTACAAGTGGACTACTTCGGAGTGGTCATATGAGGCTTGGCATGCCGACGAATTTTCTCAAATATCCGCTGAACTCAGAAATTCTCCTAATCGGAATGACGAGGATCAGTTTAGAAAGCACGTATTTCAATCGATGATCGAGGCGCTGAAGAAACTTGATGATGAAGGTTTCTTCGGGAAGGGTGAGGCAAGGGAAAAACTCGTCCTGTTCATCACATTGACAGATGACGACCTTGCTGAGGGTGTAGAAAACGAATCGGCCAAAATCCTGAACCACGCTTCTGTTTATGAAGACTTTGTTAGGCGCTATGAGAGCCAAGCCGAAGGGGCTAATTCTTCGTCAAGAAGCTCCTCCTGATTGCCTCTGGGGTGTCTGAGGCTCTTGTGAAGGGCGATACGGCAAATTAAAAGAGGAGATGGCTTAATGTATCTACTAGAAATTAGCGAGGAGTACCCTAACAACTATTGGCTGGAATATGACCACGAAAAATTTCCAGACCATTTGATTTTTAAGAGTGGCTCTGAAGTGGATGTTTCATCTTTCCAGGAGATTTATTTGCGTGCAAACAAGAAAGTCAGCTTGGAAAGGCTGAGCTCCTACGACTATTTATTCAGCAGCGGTCCTGATCTCATAAGTAACAAACTTGCCGATATATTTATAAGAAGAAATTTGGCTAATCAGATTCAGACTATTCCGGTAACGATCTTGTGTGGGGATATGGAAGTTAAAGGATTTAATATTATCATTTATAAAAAATGCGATACGGCTATTGATATGAAGGCAAGTACGTATGTGCCGCTTTTGAAATACATGCCGGATGGTCCGAAAAAATTCACATCGGTTGTTATACTGGAAAAGGAGCCGCACTACAAAATATTTCGGGCGGAGGAGAATAAGGACAAAGTAATTGTTTCTCATGATCTTAAGGTTGAGCTTGAGAGAGAGGGGGTAAAAGGTATCAAATTTGTAAAAGAAAAACGCTGTTTTTAGGGGGGAACAAGTTGGAAGAACCTGAACTTAGAAAAAAGTACACATTACCCGAAATTATAGAAATCGCAATTGAAAATAAAGGAAACTTCAACGACGTTTGCCTATATACCAAAAACTACACAACCTTCGCCACAGTAGAATTAGTATGTTATTTGGATCACTATCCCAAAATTAAAGACGATGATACGGAAGTTTATCCAGGCTTTGTTGTAGAAAATTCATTAGAGTTGTTTTTTTATGGACAACAATTTGAAGATGTAATAGCAAGCATAGAAAATCAGAATAAAGAGGCGTCTATAGACGACTACATAAAAGCACTGAACTTTTATTTTGAAAATGACGCATTTATTATAAAAAATCTGCGGTAGACATAGAATCCGCTCAAAGGGGAAGAGATGTGAAAATAAATGAGTTCACGGGATGCTCATCGGCTCCCACAGACCAAGACTTTAAGGAACTAGAACGTACAATCGGATCATCCCTTCCAACCGGATTCAAGATTCACTATGCAAAGTGGAACGGAGGTATGCCCACTCTCGACTGGTTCTCGATGCAAGGAGATTGGGAGCCTCTTTGGATTCACGAATTTCTTTCTATCGAGAGTAGAGGGGCGGTTTCCAACACAGACTCGATTCAGAGTGTCTATAAGTTTGCAACAAGCCGAGGGATCCTTCCACCGACACTGTTTCCCTTCGCTATCGACCCAGGGGGAAACTACTTCTGCCTCAATCTCGATGACGGCAGTGTTTCTTACCATGTCAATGACGTTTGGGACCATGGTCTCACACAGCAAGAGAACCAAGCAAAGGCTAAGTTATACTTGACTGACTCGTTCGAGGCTTTCTTGAACGCTTTGGTGTCCGAAGATGATGCTTATGAGTGACTTTGTATGCCTTAAAAACTTTTTTATAGAAATTGACGATGAATCTAAAATAAAGACAAGCTATAATAAGATCAACACCCTTATTACGAAGAAAAAAATGAAGGAGTAATTCCCATCCATGACTTACTTTGAGATTGCAGAAAAAATGAAGATAATAGATACAACTTCAGTTCCTCTTACCAGCGATATTCTTTTCCCTTTTGCCTTTGAGGAATATGTTTGCCGAGGAGTGGGTGAGGGGAGCATGCAACCTATTGTCCATATTTGGCGACATCAGAGGGCGTTTGTTGTAGGTTTGCGCGATCGAAAACTCCCCTACGCACTGGAAGCCATGCAGGATTTAGAGAAACAAGGATACAATGTGACTGTACGTAACTCTGGAGGAGCGGCAGTCCCATTAGACCCAGGGGTGGTAAATCTATCTTTTATTATACCCAACCCTCAGGGAAAATTAGATTTTCATCAGGATTTTGAGTTAATGTATCTTGCTATTCGAGAAAGCTTAAGGCAAATAGCCCCTTCTATGGTGAATAAGGGGGAAGTTAGCGGTTCTTATTGCCCTGGAGATTTCGACCTGAGTATAGCAGGGAAAAAGTTTTGTGGTATTGCCCAAAGACGTCAAACGAAGGCGTTTATTATTCATGCCTTTATAACAGTAGAAGGCAGCGGCGAGGAAAGAGGCAAGCTGGTGAAAGACTTCTACCATAAAGCTTCAGGTGGTGCTACAGAATTACACTATCCTAACGTCCAACCGGCTACCATGGCAAGTCTTTCAGAGCTGACTGATCTTTCATCGGCTGAAGCCTTTGTCACGTATCTGAAAGGGTATCTTAAGGAGAATGGATTATGGGTGGAGGAAAATCAATATGACTCTATTCATCATGACGCTATTAAAAAAACAATGCACGATTTGATGCTGCGTTATGAAAAAAGAGACCGCTATGAATCTCCTCAACAGATTCAATTATAATCACAATAGAATAGAAGCTTTTTCAAAGTCGCTCAATTAAGGTTGGCGACTTTTTTTATCTTATATGAAGGTATGTCTTGATAGCTTGAAGGTTATTAGTACTTATATTTTTCTGGAATTTAGTAATCAAAGTACAATATAATTATGGTACATTTAGGAAACGTGAAAGAGGTGTTTAGCTTGAGCAAGTTAAGAATAGCCGCCGTTATTTTGGTTATCTCGATACTCATTGGGTACTTTGTATTTGAGCAATCAAGGCAAACTACTTACCAAGAGGTTGTTTCAGAGTTCATTGGAGAGGATGAAGATTTACAGCCAAAATCGATTGAATTAGAATCGAATGATGTGAAATCTAGAGAGGCTTTAAAGGACACTTTTAACCTTGCTATGAATGTTTTTCATGCAATGCAAACCAAAAATTATGATTACCTTGAAGAGATTTCTTCCTCAGCAGTATCTATAAATAAAGAAACTAATAGTATGATGTTTAATCATGGTAGTTTACAGCACGAACAGCCTATTTCTGCTGATGAGGTTAAATTACAAAATCTACATCTTAACTTTTATTTATTAGAGGATAATACGTTCACCTTATCTTTTTTGATTATACAAAATGAAATGTCAGTAGAGGTTTATTTTGAATTTATTAAGGATGGAGAAAATTGGTTTTTAAATGATTACAAAACTAATTAAATGTGAACTAAAATAATGACTAATGCTACATAAAAATAGACCAACAGTAAAATATAGAAAAAACGGTATAATCTAAAATAACTAATTGACACATGCATGTGTGTGCATATATACTTAGGTCAAGGTGATGACAATGGATAAAAAAGGACAACAAGTAAACAGATACGTGACTGACTGTGAGAAAGAGCTAGGAGAAGTATTTGATATCGAATACTATAAAGCCATATTTGATCCAGTACGAATTGAATTAATCAAGTATCTAGCCATACATGGTGCGAAGAATGTAGGGGAAATTGCAGATAATTTTACGCAGGATCGTTCCGTGATTTCTAGACATTTAGACATCATGTGCAAACAAGGCATTCTAAAAAAGAAGAAAGAATCTAGGTATATGATCTATGAGGTAGAATGCTGGAGCATTATTGAAAAATTCGAGGAAACAGCTAGAAACCTTAGAAGGATGGTGGAGGAGGAGAGATAAACAATTTTTTTTAGTTTTTATATGCATACATGCACATATTTGCACTTATTGATGTTTTAGGAAGAAGAGAAGTAATTCAGAAAATAGGAATGAAAAAAAAGATATCATGAAAGGGTTGAAAAGAATGAAAACAACAATTATATTTGCTCATCCATGGCATGGGAGCTTTAACAAAGCGATTATGGATACCGTTATCTCGGCGTTGGAGAAAAAGAAGAAAGAATACCAAGTGATTGATCTCAATAAGGATGGTTTTAATCCTGTATTAACCGAGGGTGAGCTTGCCCTTTATTCCAAAGGAGGCTACCGTGATGAAAGGGTAGAGAAGTATCAGAAAATGCTTAAAAACTCTGATGAAGTGGTATTCATTTTCCCTATTTGGTGGTATAATCTACCTGCTATCTTGAAAGGCTTTATTGATAAAGTGATGCTCAAAAACTATTCTTACACAGAAGATAAGTTTGGGTTAAAAGGATTACTAGACAATGTCAAGAAAACGACGATAATCACGACCTCACAAGCTCCTACATGGTATTTAAAATGGGTAGTAGGAAACCCAATCCGTACTTTTACCCGGGGAACGTTGAAGGGGATTGGTTTCAAAAATATCAAATGGATGAATAGTGAATATACAACGAGTGGAACGGATCAAAAACGAAAAAAGTTCCTGTCTAAGATAGCCAAACATTTTGAATCATAAGAAAGTCAGGTGTTATCTTGTTGGGAAAAATGACATTTAAAAGAACGTATCTAGCTGTTTTATTGCCTCTAACCTTTGTCCTATCATATCTTGCCTCTTTATCACCGAGTTTAGTAGAAGAGCTTTATACGAAATCATTGTTTAGTTGGTTCGCACCAAAGCTGAGTCGAATGACAGGGGTTGTCCCATTTTCCCTGTTTGAATGGATCGTCGTTTTCCTTCTATTATTTATTGCTGGAAATCTAGGAATGGTAATCGTACAAATGCTACGACGTCCGCAACAGCGAAAACAAATTGTGATGAAACAACTATCTTTTGTTGTGGTGTTTGTGAGCTTGCTTTGTTTTTCATTTATGACGATGTGGGGCTTAAACTACCATCGGACCTCTGTTTCAACCATCGCTCAATTGGAGGCAAAGGCGGTAACGATTGAAGAGCTTGCCACGCTTTCTCACTTTCTCGTTGATCGAGCAAATGAATTGAGGGAGCACGTAGATGAAGATGCTCAAGGAATCACGAAATCACCGAATGGAATTGAAGATATTTTTGTTCGAGCAGACAAGGGATACCAAATTGCCTCGAGTACTTACCAGAGCTGGGAGGAGAGTACGGCAGACCTAAGGGAGTGAAGCTTTCTAAGGTAATGTCCTATCAAGGGATAGGTGGAATCTACTTTCCTTTTACAGGGGAAGCAAATGTCAATATATTAAGACCTGAGTATATGCTCCCTTTTACTGCCACGCATGAAATGGCTCATCAGAGGGGCTTTGCTAGGGAAGATGAAGCCAATTTTGTCGGCTATCTAGCTGCGACAATGCATCCTGATTACGATTTTCAATATTCTGGTGTGATGGTAATCCTTCAAACCTTCATGTATATTTTCGAAGAGCATGATCAAGAAACCTATCAGGAGTTGAAGAAGAAGTGCAGCCCCGGAGTTGCAAGAGACATGGGAGCATGGGAAGAGTACCTAAGGCAATATCAGGGCTGGGCAAGTCAGACGACGGATAGGATGAACCATATTTACCTGCAAATGAATGCGCAAAGCGATGGGATACAGAGCTATGGAAGAGTCGCAGACCTGCTCTACGCTTACTATCAGGAAGCCTTCTAAAAAAGGCTTCTTTTTTATTGTTGGCTTCTAGTAGGGGGTGAATATCTAAAAGGGTGCCAAGATCTGTCACTATTCCATGTTAAGGTGAAGGTATAAGGGATGTGAAGAGTCCTTATTATTTCAATCATTTCACTGAAAGGGTGACAGAGTATGAAAAAAGTATTATATATTACAGCGAATCCAAATGCCGAGGAGCTCTCCTATAGTTTGAAGCTTGGCAAAGAGTTTTTGAAAGCATATCGGGAAGTGAATCCAGCAGATGAGATCATTCATTTGGATCTTTATCAAGCAGATATTCCTCTGATTGACGGTGATGTATTATCTGCATGGAGAAAAAGCGCTCAATATTCAATGGAGGAAACTTCTGCGGGCGATAAGCAGGGGGATGGATTGACTGTGATCGAGAAAGAAAAGATCGAACGAATCAATCAATTAACAGATCAGTTTATTTCTATGGATCGTTATATTTTTGTTTCTCCTATGTGGAATTTTAGTATTCCTCCTAAATTGAAAGCGTATATTGATACCATATGTATTGCTAGAAAAACATTTGCATTTACGGAGAATGGGGCTGTTGGGCTTCTACAAGGTAGAAAAGCAGTTCATATTCAAGCAGGGGGAGGAAGTTTTTCTGGAGGTCCTATGGATTTTAGTAGTAAGTATCTACAGAGCATATTAGGTTTTTTGGGATTGGAGGTCACTTCAATCATAGCTGAAGGTATGGCGATGACACCTGAGAAAGCACAGGATATTTTTGAAGAGGCTGTGGTTCGTTCTAAGGAAGCAGTAAAGCAGCTTGCATAGAGAATAACAAGAAGGTAAGAATTTTGTGTACTCATTGCCTTCTATGAATAGATTCTACTGACCCTCTTCAAGAACTTGTTTCATTTTTAGAGAGACATAAGTAAGAAGCTAATTAACGTTCCTCTATTAAATATTTATACCAGTTTAGTTACAATAAGAAAAGGTAGAAGCAATCGCTCCTACCTTGCTTAAAAACTAAATATCACCAATAAGGCAACTTCAAAAACAAGTAAATAAATCATATATTTACTGTATTTGAAAGTCTCGTCGTTATTTGGACCCCCACTCTTAAAGGTTAACAGAAAAAGTGCTAAGACCGTGATGATTAAAATAATTTTAATCAATAGTAAGGTAGTCAAGATTTACCATTCACCTCTACTTTGCCAACCATATATAGCAGCTTCTGCTGCAAGACCAACTGCACTTACTTTACATCCAGCTTTCACCAATGTATTAAACATAAATCTTGCTGCCAGATCATTAATTACTTTTAATTGTTCTAAATCTTCAATGATCATGTATTGTTTCTGCATTTAAAAACTCCTCACTCAAGTTAATAAAAACACAAAAAGTTATAAACTGTCAATATCTTGTTGATTTTATTATTTTCTTACAGAAATCCTCCTCTTTAATTTTGTGAAAGAGGTGTCAAAAAAATGGTGAGAATCTTAAAATATCGGTTATACTAAAAATAGGAAAAATTTATTTCAAATATAATAAAGGTGGTGCTTAACATGATTTTAGGAATTAATCCTTATGTAGTTTTGAATGGTAATGGACAAGAAGCAGTCAAGTTTTATGAACAGGCTTTGGAGGCTCAGGTAGTAGGAGTTCAGACCTTTGGAGAAATGCCTGAGAATCCAGAATTTAGTCTTCCTGCTGAGGCAAAGGATCGTGTTATGCACGCTCATTTAAAAATCGGAAATACAGACCTAATGATCTCAGATACCTTCCCTGGTCAACCGCATCAGCTTGGGACACAAGTAACCATTGCCATTGCCGTTAGTGATGTAGAAAAATCAAAAGAAATATTCGGAAAGCTAGAAGATGGGGGTAAAGTAGAAATGCCCCTTCAAGAAACATTTTGGAGCCCATCCTATGGGACGATCACTGATAAATTTGGCATTACGTGGCATGTTTCTACGCTTAACCCAGATCATCATCAATAAAAAATAATCACTCACCAGAACGTTGAAGTTAAAAAGTTGAATCATTGAAAAGTAATGTCATACGGGAAAGAAGGCTATAAACCATGATGGTTTAGCCTTCTTTTTTGCACTATTTATCACTCTATTTCTGGATATGATCTTGCTTATCCAGCACTTGATCCATCTTCTTATTCAATTTTTCCAACTGGGCTTCTACTTGTCGCGTATGTTCTTTTTGAGCAAATAATCTTCTAATTAAGAAGAACAAGGAAAAAAGGATAAGAAAAATGAACCCGAAAATAAAGAGTGAAAATAATAAGGTTCCCCATTCAATGGCGGATTGAGTTGACATGATTTGTGCTCCTTTTCATTTTTTTTGATAATCCTTAATTAGGAAATAGTAAGTAGTCATTTGAATAACGTTAATTAGAGCATACAACGCATGGTGTATTTTGTAAAACGGATTGAAAACAAGGTGATGTGCTCTTTTTTCTGGCAAATTATTGACAATAATAAGAGGATATGTTAAATAAAAAGAAGGGTTAGCACTCATCTTTTAAGAGTGCTAATAAAAAAGCGTTATCTGTCAAATTGTAAATTCATGAGCTTCATAACCTGAAGGGAGAGAGGATAGTGGCTAAGAAACAATTCAAATCAGAATCTAAAAGACTATTAGAAATGATGATTAACTCTATTTATACTCAGAAAGAGATTTTTTTAAGAGAGCTGGTTTCAAATGCGAGTGATGCCATTGATAAGATTTACTACAGAGCGTTAACAGATGATTCCTTGAGCTTCGATAAGGATCGTTATTACATAAAAGTAAGTGTGGACAAGCAGAACAGACTATTAAAAATCTCAGATACAGGGATTGGAATGACGAAGGAAGAGCTAGACAAGAATCTTGGGGTTATTGCAAAAAGCGGCTCTCTTGCCTTCAAAAATGAAAATGAATTGAAGGATGGACACAACATTATTGGTCAGTTCGGAGTTGGCTTCTATTCTGCCTTTATGGTGGCAGACGTGGTCACTGTGATCAGTAAAGCCTTAGACAGTGAAGAGGCGTTCAAGTGGGAGTCTAAGGGAGCAGACGGCTACCGTATTGACTCATGCGAGAAGGACTCCGTGGGAACAGATATCATCTTAAAAATTAAAGAGAATACAGAAGATGAGAGCTATGATGAGTTTTTAGAAGAATATCGTTTACGCACGATTATCAAAAAATACTCTGACTTCATTCGTTACCCGATCAAAATGGACATTAGCGGGAAAAGACCGAAAGAAGGCAGCGAGGATAATGAATTAGAAGATTATGTAGAAGAGCAGACGATTAATAGCATGGTTCCTATTTGGAGAAAGAACAAAAAAGAGCTGACAGCAGAGGATTACGAAAACTTCTATAGGGAAAAACGCTATGGATTTGATCAGCCTTTAAAGCATATTCACATTAGTGTCGATGGTACGCTAAGATATAACGCTATCCTATTTATCCCTGAAAACACTCCTTTTGACTTCTATACGAAGGAATATGAAAAAGGACTAGAGCTCTACTCTAATGGTGTCTTAATTATGGATAAATGCGCTGATCTGCTTCCTGATTACTTCAGCTTTGTCAAAGGGATGGTTGACTCTGAAGATCTATCTCTGAATATATCCAGAGAGATGCTTCAGCATGATCGCCAATTGAAGCTGATTGCGAAAAACATTAAGAGCAAAATTAAGAATCAGCTGCAAAGTCTACTAAAGGATGAGCGTGAAAAATACGAAAAATTTTATCAATCCTTTGGTAATCAGATCAAGTATGGTGTCTACAATAACTATGGCAGCAACAAAGAAGAGTTAAAGGATTTATTAATGTTCTACTCTTCGAAGGAGAAGAAGCTGGTAACCTTAGAGGAATATGTGTCTAGAATGCCAGAGGAACAAAAATATATTTACTATGCGTCAGGTGAATCGCATGAAAGAATTGAGAAGCTGCCGCAGACAGAGCTTGTGGCTGAAAAAGGGTTCGAAATTCTTTATTTTACAGATGATATTGACGAGTTCGCCATTAAAATGCTCATGAACTACAATGAAAAGGAATTTAGATCGGTGTCCAGCGGAGATTTAGGGCTTGAAGGGGAAGAAGAGCAAAACAATACAGAATCCGAAGAGAAGGAGCATAAGGAGCTCTTTGAATATATGAAAAATATTTTATCAGGAAGTGTGAAGGATGTTAGACCTTCAAAACGTTTAAAAACACATCCTGTATGCCTAGCATCAGATGGAGAGCTATCTATTGAGATGGAAAAAATATTAAAATCCATGCCAGATAGCCAAAATGTAAAAGCGGATAAAATATTAGAAATAAACACGAATCATGAAATATTTGAATCTTTAAAAGAAGCATTTGAAAACGATAAGGAAAAATTAGATCTATATACAAAGTTAATGTATAATCAAGCCCTTCTCATTGAAGGTTTGCCTCTCCAAGATCCAGTAGAATTTACCAATGATATGTGCAAAATAATGGTATAACACAACAGAGATTCTGAAACATACTTTATTACCACCTACTTTAAAAAGTGGGTGGTTTTTTACTTTTCGGTGCTAAACCGCTATAATGATCCCAGCAAGATCAAGATTCTGGAATTGTTTTTCAAAATTTATTAACAGAGGGATGATGATATGAGTGAAATACTAATAAAACAGATTCCTTTAATAAGTAATTGTAAAGATAGTATTCAAATTAAAAAAGGGTTTTCTTCTGATGAAAAATACCTCATACAGATGCAGGACGATAATAAAAAAATGCTTCTTCGGATGTTTAATGTAGAAGAATGGGAAGTTAAGAAAACAGAATACTCTATTTTGGAAAGGATGCGGGGGTACAACGTTACTTGTTCACACCCGATTTCTATTGGTGTGATAGGAAATCGGGGATATATGATCACATCATACATAGAGGGGGAGGATGCTGAGGCTGCAATCCCAAAATGCTCAGACCAAGAACAATTTAATATTGGGATTGAGGCGGGGAAGGAATTAAGAAAAATGCACCAACTTGCTGCTCCAACTCATATCTCTTCGTGGTATTCAAGGAAAGTTGAAAAGCATAAGAGATATATAGACGCTTACCTTGCATGTGATGTAAAGATTAAACAGGATCAGAAAATAATGAATTTTATTGATGAGAATATCCACCTCATGAAACAGCGCCCGAACTTATTTCAACATGATGATTTCACCCTTGGCAACATCATTGTCAATAATAAAAAATTCGCTGGAGTTATAGATTTTAACAGGTACGATTGGGGAGATCCTATTCATGAATTCCTAAAGATCGGCATTTTTAGCCGAGAAATAAGCATTCCTTTTTCATTAGGACAAATTAGAGGGTATTTTAATCATACAGAACCTAATGAAGGTTTTTGGAGGCTGTACTCACTTTACCTAGCAATGTGCGTTTTTTCCACTGTCATATGGACTCTAAAAACGATTCCAAACAATCTAAATCAGATGTTAGATAAAGTGTACATGTTTTTAGAAGATCATGATTACTTCAATAGCTTAAAACCTAAGTGGTATCAATAGATTGCGTAAAAATGCAAACAAATTTTTGATATAATGGGCTTACTATATGGTTAGAAAGGAGAATGAAATGGAAATACTTATAGGACTTTTGGTCGGCATCGGTCTAAGCATAGCTGCTGGATTTAGAGTATTTGTCCCTTTATTAGTAACAAGTATAGCATCACTATCAGGTTATTTCACATTGAGTGATAGTTTTCTTTGGATTGGTACATATCCTGCCCTCATTACGTTTTTAGTGGCTACCATAGTTGAAATCGCCGCATTTTACATACCATTCATTGATAATTTATTAGATACTGTTGCGCCATTTTTTGTTTCAATTGCCGGAATTATTTTAACTGCGTCATCAATTGGTGAAACAAGCCCTCTTTTAACCTGGGGTCTAGCAATTATTGCAGGTGTACCTGCTGGCTTATCATCTCAATTACTATCATCTGGCTCCAGAGCAACATCTACAGCAACGACTGGAGGGGCAGGTAATTTTATAGTAGCTACTTTGGAAAATATTAAATCTGTCATTGTCTCCATTTTAGCTATATTTGCACCGATTCTCATTCCGTTTATTTTACTTTTTGTTCTATTTTTTATTGTTATCGTACTTAAAAAGTTAAAGTCATTGAAGATAAACCCTTTTTTCACAAGAAAAAAGACAGCTGATATATAGAGGATTAGGCTTTTATTGCTAATAATGAAAGGAGTAACGAATATGACGAAGAGAAAAAAGGAGTTGTCACTAGAACAACGTGAAGAATTACTCAGAGCATTGAAAGCCCGTTTTGATAAAAACATGAACCGCCATCAAGATCTTGAATGGGCTCAAGTCCAATCCAAGCTGGAAGCTAATCCAGAAAAACTGTGGTCGCTTAACGAAATGGAAAGCACTGGTGGAGAGCCAGATGTTATTGGTCATGATCAGGAGAAGGACGAATACATCTTCTGTGATTGTTCAGAGGAAAGCCCTAAAGGTCGTAGAAGTGTTTGTTACGACCGTGAAGCACTGGAGTCAAGGAAGAAGCATAAACCAGAAAATAGCGTTATGGATATGGCTACTGACATGGGCATTGAGCTTTTAACGGAAGAACAATACCGCGAGTTGCAAAAACTGGGGCATTTTGACCTAAAAACATCAAGCTGGGTGAAAACTCCTGAAAAGATTAGAAAGCTCGGCGGTGCTCTCTTTTGTGATCGTCGCTACGATACAGTTTTTGTATACCACAATGGAGCAGAATCCTATTATGCTGCTAGAGGGTTCCGTGGCTCGCTAAGAGTCTAAAAGATGTGAAAAGCCTGTTTCGATACGAAAAAAAGTGTTGAAACAGGCTTTTCTGCAACAAAAAAGCAGGAAAAAGGAGTTCTGTTCAGCATTCTTCGTTATTAGACGATATGACAAGCCACATAATGATCTCCTCCGACATGGCGAAAGTCGGGGACGACCTCTTTACACTTGTCGATGGCTTGGGGACATCGAGTATGAAATTTACAGCCGAATGGAGGATTGGCTGGACTGGGGATATCTCCCTGAAGGACAATCCGTTCACGTCTTAGCGTCGGATCAGGAATAGGGATCGCCGAGAGTAGAGCTTGAGTATAGGGATGAAGAGGGTTTTTAAATAGCTCATCTCTAGAGGCCATTTCTGCCATAGAGCCTAAGTACATTACCGCTACTTTGGTACAAATATGCTCCACAACACTAAGGTCATGAGAGATAAATAGATACGTAAGGTCTTGGATTTCTTGCAGGTCAGATAATAAATTAATGATCTGAGCTTGGATCGATACATCAAGAGCAGATACAGGCTCATCTAAGACGATAAAATCAGGATTTAAGATCAAGGCGCGAGCAATGCCAATTCGCTGTCTTTGTCCCCCTGAAAACTCGTGGGGGTAACGATCAATATGGTAGGAGGCTAACCCGCAAATATTTAAGACCTCACGAACTCTTTCCCGAACTTCACTCTTTCTACAGATACCGTGATCCATGACCGCTTCCCCGATGGCTTCTCCAATTCGAATCCGTGGATTGAGTGAGCTATAGGGTCTTGAAAGACTAACTGCATCTTAGGGCGTAATTTCCGCAATTTATTTCGTGGAAGAGCATGAACATCGGTGCCTTTAAAGCGAATCGTTCCTTCCGTGATATCATGCAGCCGAACGATGGAACGACCGACTGTGCTTTTTCCACAGCCAGATTCACCGACAAGTCCGATGGTTTCTCCTCTTTTCAGCTTAAAGCTAATTCCATCTACTGCTTTCACGTGTCCAACCGTCTGCTGAAAGACTCCACTACGAATCGGGAAGTATTTTTTTAGATTGTTCACCTCTAGTAGCACATCACTCATGATCCAGCCCCTCCCTTTTCCTCTAGCCAGCAAGCTACTTTGTTACCGCTTTCATATGTTTTGAGTACGGGTTGTTCTTCACGACAAATATCCATGCAAAATTCACAGCGTTCGCTAAAGTGACAATAATCCCCTAGACCGATCGGATTAGGCACTTGACCAGGGATGGTGTATAACCGATCCTTTCTCTTTCCAATAATTGGTTTGGCTTCTAATAAGCCTTTGGTATAAGGGTGTCGAGGGTTTCGAAATAGTTCTCGCACAGGGGCTTCTTCAATTACTTTTCCGGCATACATCACAACAACATAGTCTGCCATTTCAGCAATGACCCCTAAATCATGAGTAATTAGCATCAAGGACATGTTTCTTTTTTCTTTAATTTCCTTTAATAGTTCTAGAATTTGGGCTTGAATGGTCACGTCTAGGGCTGTTGTAGGCTCATCAGCAATGAGCAGCTTTGGATCGCAGCTTAGAGCGATGGCAATCATCACCCTCTGACGCATTCCTCCACTGAGCTCATGCGGATAGCTATGCATGATTTCTTCTGCTCGTGGAATCCCCACTTGTTTTATGAGATCAATGGCTTTCAATCGCGCTTCTTTTTTAGACATATAGAGATGCTCAAGTAAAGGCTCCATGATTTGATCGCCAATCGTCAGGACGGGATTGAGAGAGGACATGGGCTCTTGAAAAATCATGGCAAACTCTTTACTGCGCATGATCCTGATCTCTTCCTCACGAAGGCTGAGTAAGTTTTTTCCTTCAAAAAGAATTTCGCCTGCTTCAATCTTACCAGGGGGAGAGGGAATCAAGCGCATTAAGGACATGGCTGTAATGCTTTTTCCACACCCCGACTCTCCAACAATCCCAATGGTTTCCCCTTCGCGAATGGAAAAACTAACATCGTTGACAGCTTGGACGACTCCCGCTTCTGTATAGAAATAGGTTTTAAGATGACGAAATTCTACTAGATTCTTAGCCATTGTTTTTCCCTCCTACCTTTTTTGCTTTGGATCGAAGGCATCTCTTAATCCATCTCCGACCAGATTAATAGCGACGACAGTTAGCAAGATACAGATTCCCGGGGGAACCCACAACCAAGGACGCAGTTGAAAATCGATCATATTATTGGCTGCTGATATCATATAGCCCCACGATGGAGTAGGGGGGACAACCCCAAGTCCTAAGAAGCTTAAAGCAGATTCTAATAGAATGGTGCCTGCTACGCCTAGAGTGGAGGCGACAATAATGATGGGCAATGTATTTGGAAGTAAGTGTTTAAAGATTTTTTTGCGATCGGTCAGGCCAAGCACCTCATTTGCCAGCATAAACTCCTGTTCTTTCAGGCTGAGAATTTGACTGCGGACTAGTCGTGCTAAGGTCATCCAGCTTATGAAGCCAAGGAGAAAGATCACTAGAAAAATCCGTTTATCTGGCGGAAACTTCAAATCTGATAGGATCGCTCCCAGGATGATCAGAACAGGAAGCGTAGGGACGGCATACATAATATCGGCGAATCTCATGATGCTTGTGTCTGCTGCTTTTCCATAGAAACCAGCAATCGCTCCCAAAGTTCCGCCAATCAGGAGAATAATCGCAGCTCCCACAATTCCTACAGTAAGAGAGATTCTCCCAGCTAACATCAGTCTAAGCAGGACATCACGCCCTAGGCTGTCTGTACCGAGCCAGTGTTCAGAACTTGGGGGCTTGTTGGCATTTTTGACACTTAATTTTGCTTCTGTATATTCTGAAAAGAAGGGTCCAATAAAGGAAAAGATAAACATGATCAGAAGGACAATCAATCCTGCAAGTGCCAGTTTGTTCTTTAGAAGTCGACGAAATCCATCAGCCCAAATGGAACTTGATTTTTCGATTTCCAGGTTGGTTCTATTGCTGAGGTTGACGGTGTTTTGAGTCATTCATATCCCTCCTACTTCTGCCTAACCCGAGGATCGGCAGCTCCATAAAGTACATCGGCAAGAATATTTGCTATGACGGTCAGTAGAGCAAGAAGCATCAGGAAGCCAAGAAGCAAGGGGTAGTCTCTCTGGAAAATCCCGTCTAAAGCCACTTTTCCCATGCCAGGCCAGTTAAAAATTTTTTCGGTGATAATGGCTCCTGAAAATAAAGCAGGCAATTCAAGAGCAAACAATGTGATCAAGGGCAATAAAGCGTTGCGTAAGGCGTGCTTGAAAATAACCACACGTTCCTTTAAGCCTTCGCTCTGGCAGTACGAACATAATCCTGCTTGATCACCTCTAGCATATTGGTACGAAAATAGCGTGTAAGTCCACCTATACTTAATAGAGTTAAGACAATCACAGGAAGAGCCATATGCTTCATGACATCCCAGACATAGGCTAGTCCAGTATAATTACTGCCTGTGGTGATTTTTCCGCCTAAGGGAAAGATCTGATAATCTACGGCAAAAAGCTTAAGAAAAAGAAGTCCAATGAAAAAAGAAGGAAGGGACATGGCTAGAAAAACCAGAAGTGTCACGAGAGAATCATAGATGGAATATTGTTTGATGGCGGCAAAAATACCTACAACAGAGGCAATCGTCCACTGCAAAACAAGAACAGCTAAAGCGATAATAAAAGAGTTCCAGATAAAAGTCTTGAGCACATCCTTGACAGGTTGTTTAAAGAGGAGGGAGTCTCCCAACTCTCCTTTTAAGAAGTTGCCCATCCATATAATATAGCGTTCTGGGAGGGGCTTATCCAGTCCGTAGATGGCTCTGAGCTCGGCGGCTCTTTCTTCTGTTAAATTCGGATTGCCTTGGGCTGTAATGTAATCTCCAGGAGCCAAGGCAAAAATAAGAAAGATGAGGATTGAGGCACCTAATAAGGTAGGGATGCTTTGAATCAGTCTTCGAATTACAAATTGCTTCATATCTTCCCTCCTCTAATGAGGGAGCAACTCAGCCGCTGGATTGGCGTGAGTCGCGCCCCATATAGTCTAAAAATTACTCCATCTCAGCCATGTAAATACTTTCTGAAAAATAGCGATATGGAGAAAAATCAAAGCCTTGAATTCGGGAGTTGATCGTATTCATGTTGTATCTCTGGTACATGAAGATATACGGAAGATCATCATTAAGCACTTGATATAATTCATGATAGATTTGCTTTAGTTTCTCTCTGTCCAGCTCTTTTAGTCCGGCTTCCATTAAGCGATCTGCTTCTGGATTAGAGTAGCCTAAATCATTCTGGGAGCCAGTCGTATGAAATAGATTGGTTGGATCTGGTTCATTGGTCAGCCCCCAAGCCAAGAATAACATGTCAAAATCGCCAGACTGTTTCTTTTGAACGACCGCGTTAAACTCTAATTGCTCTGGAATGAATTCAATTCCTAGCTCTTTATAGCTTTCTGTGGCATAAGGGATAATGGCATCGTTGACCACATTGGGAGAGGTGGCAGCAAAATAAATGACGAATTTCTCTCCATCCTTATAGCGGTAGCCGTCTGATCCTACTTCCCAGCCAGCTTCATCTAGAAGAGCGTTTGCTTTTTCAAGGTCAAATTCATATTGATTGATATCTTCTTCGGCGGGATAAGCCCAAGAAACACGCGATTGAGGAATGTTCAGAACATCTGCATATTCCTGGAAAACAGCATACACAATATCCTCGCGATTTAAGCCATAGGTGAGTGCCTGCCTGACTCGCTTATCTTGAAATTTAGGAAGGTTATGATTAAAGGCAATATAACCGTAGCCATTGTTGGGTAGAAGATTCATATCGACAAAACCGAATGTTTTCAAGAGGTCAACGTTATCCCGATTGACAGAAATGCCTTCTTCAAAATCCGTTTCGCCTGTTTGAATCATCTGAATATCTGTTTCATTGGTGGTGGATTTGAAGATGAGGTTCTTGATATTTGGTGCGCCTTTCCAGTAAGCCTCGTTGGCAACAAGGCGTACCTCCTGACCAGGAATATAGCGTTCAAAGACATAGGCTCCACTGCCTAGGGGCTTCTGATGAAGGGATTGCATATGACTAAGATTTCCTTTACTATAGTTTTCTCCATAGTAATGCTTGGGAACGATACCTAAAGCTCCGATTAAGCCTAATGTAGGTGATCTGGATTCTTCCACATCTATTTGAATAGTGTGGTCATCCACAATGGTAATTCCTTCAATGCGCTCGGCATCCCCATTCTTATAGGCATCCGTTCCTTTAATGACTGCCTTGGATAGGTCTGATTGCCCGTCATAGGTAGGGTCGAGATAAACATGATAGGTAAATTCAACATCCTTCGCCGTCAGCGGTGTGCCATCAGAGAAGTGGACATCATCGCGTAAATGGAAGGTATACGTTAAGCCATCTTCAGAGATATCCCAGCTTTTAGCGATGGCTGGAATGTATCCTCCATCTAAATCAACTTCTACTAATTTACTAAATAACACGTCATTCACATAGCGATCATACGTAGTACTGTAGAAGATGGGGTTAAAAATTCCTTGGGTTTCTCCCATACCAACAATGATTGTATCAGTACGTTTTTTGGAAGAGGCGGGTATTTTGGATTTGTCTGTGGCTCTTATCCAGCCATCCTCTCCAGCAACCTGTGTAGATAAATCCTCTGCTTCCTCCTCGGAAGCTTGCTCTGTATCCGTTGTGTCAGGCTCTGTGGTGTCAGATGGTGATTTCGTACAAGCTGTTAAGAATAAAGATACGATCAGCAATAAGCCCAATAACACCAGTGATATTTTCTTTTTCACTGTACATCCCCCTTAGATCTTATTTGAATGGTTTACCTTTCGTTAGTAAGGTAAATGCTTCCATGCTTCCATTTATTTTTATTGTATTTTTTTCGTTTTTAGAACTAGTTGTACTATTTTTAAAGGGAAAACTAAAAAGAGGGAAGCTTCCTAACTTACAGGAGCTTCCCTCTTTTCAGCTTAACTGATATTTTACTCGGCTATTTTATTTTTTCAACGAAAACCAGCTTTTCATCCCATACACCGCATTGGCGGCTGTACAGCCTACAACATGTCTTGTGGTTCGAAGAGGATTTGTCCAATTGGATACGCGGAAGGTATCACGAATTTTCTCTGCCGTTGTTTTCTTGTGAGAGAGTGCTTCGTCAAATTCCTTCTGTGCCGCTTGTTTTGCTTTGAAAAGCATCATCTGAACACGACTTTGTACGTTGATCGCTCCATCACCAGTCGTTTCGATGGGGAGGAAAATAGCCTCAGGATAACGCTCTGTGATCAGAGATTGGACTCCATCTGACACCCCTGAAGAAGGCATGCAGCCAAAGGGCTTTACAGAAACGGTCATATTCACTTTGCGTTTCTTGACATTCAGAATCAGCTTGCCGACCTCCATGTGACCTTCGCCGCCACGGACATGATTATTATAGTGCTCATGAGCAATCTGAGCGATTTCATCCATGTTCGGTAAATGGTAACGATACAGCCCAAGGGCATAGGCGTAGGATTGGAATAAGACGCGAATGGCTTTATCGGCTACGGCAAGCGCCCATAGTGTTTTGATAGGATTTTTCCCTTTAAGTCCATGTTTCCCTCCATCACTTTCCCGAAGATTGATGCGTTTTTGTGTGTCATAGCGCACCTCCCAAATCAGGAAAAGCAGCCATGCTGTGACGGATTGTACCTCTACTTCTGCTCCTTCTTGCTCTAGAAAACGCTGTAGCTGATAATTTCCGTCTCCTTCGGTGGTCATTGCCCAGAACTCACCAATAATACTGACTTTGGGCTTGACCTGCATTCGGTCTACCTGCACCGCACGAAGCTCTTTGCGACACTTACGCAGGGCAGGAATAAGCCAGCGACGGTGCAGAAAGGCATCGTATAAGATCTTTTTGCAACGCTCTAGAGCTTCATTCGTTGAGCCAGGAATGACCTCATAGGGGCGAATGCGGTATCCGATCGCATTAAGAATATCGCCAATGAAAACAGCTTTTAAGAAGCTAAAGAAGAAGGTGGAGTTGAGCTTCAGTGCTGACTCATCCCCTGTTACTTGTTTGAGACCGCTTTGCTGTTGGAAAAGGAGAACACGAAAGCCATCAAATCCAGCATCTCGCAGTGCTTTACGATATTCCGTTACATAGGTTCCGAAGCGGCAGGGACCGCAAGACCCGCTGGTGACAAAGAGGAAGCTTCGAACAATCTCGTCCTTTGACATGCCCTTCTCATCACGTAGATAACTGAGGTACTTAATCAAATTTCCTACCGTGAAGTAGGTCGGGTTACATTGTCCACGATTTCCAAATTCTTTGCCATAACGCAGGGAAGCGTTATCTGGACAATCTAGATGCTGTACCTTATAGCCCAACCCACTCAAGGCTCCTTCAACAAGGTAGTCGTGCGCCATGGTTAAGCCGCCAAAAAGAATCGTGGTGGATGCCTTATCTTTCATTAAAAATTGTCGGGGCACAGGGTCAAACCATTGGCTTCGTGTCGGCTGATCTAACCCTAAAGCAGCCTCCTGTTCATTCTGGTATTCACGTAATGCTTCTTCAAAAGCGATAATCGATTTATCTTGATCAAGCAATTTGTTCATCGTATGTGATGTTCTCCTTTCAAATGAGTAGTATGATGATACGTCAGTTCTAGATGACTTGATCCTTTGTATTGGAACGCTTGATCAGTTCATCCCGTTTTTGGGCGATAAGCTTCTCCAGCTCTTCTTTCTTCTGTGCTAGGTCTTCTAGGCGTTCTTCATGCAACCCTAGGCTATGTGCATACGTCTTGACTCGAATCTTGATGGAACCACCTGGTTTGTTCGCATCGATATCATGTAAGGCAGAGTAAGGAGTTCCAGCCGTTGAAATGATGGAGTCAATCAAGCCATAGGTTGGGGCATCATGACCACATTTGAAGCTGGAGAGGTCCAGTACGGCTACATTAGGATGACGAGCGGCGAATTTAGCTGCCCAGACCTTTTGGACACTGTTGGAGCTGAAATTCTCTGGCCAAACATCGGTAACTTCTAAGGCATGGTCTACTCGTCCGCTCTCTAAGTCTTCCTGGAAGAAACGGCGCAACCATGCTTCATCCTTAGGGATAGAGCGCATGGAGAGAATGGGATAGCCTAACACCTGAAATTCTTCAAGGACGCTGTGGTTGAGCCCTGGATCAGAGTGATAAGGGCGACCAATCATCAGAATAGCCAGCCGGTTTTCTTGTTCGATTTGCTCTAGTATTTCTTTCCCACGATCCTGCATCTCTTGATCGAATTGATTCAGGGCGATCCAAGCCTGATCCACGGCAAAATCATTCTCGTCCTCTGTTACTTGAAGAATGTCACCGAAGGCTTCGAATAGTTGCTTGCGCATCAGGTTTTGCTCTGTGAAGCTAACGGCTGGATCAAGATAAGAGATTCCTCTTGTTTCAAAGAAATTAATTTCCTTGGTGAAAGAGGCTTTGATGACATTTGGAGCTCCGGCTACAATAGGGCAGCTTGTGGAGTCCATCACATTTTGTAAGTGAGTAGGGATATGAGTAATACAAGGGAAGAAAATGTAATTCAATGGCTTACGTTCATGATGCTTGAACAACAGATTATGAACATGGGCTTGAGCGACCTTAGATGGATAGCAAGGGTCAATCGAACCATATTTTCCACCCTCCTGCCACATTTCCTCACTTGTAAAATCACTAAAGACAATATGGCTCTTATCGATCCCCAACGTTTCAAAATAGGTTCGCCAAAAAGGAGCCGTGGACCAAATATTGAGTACACGCGGGATACCAATGCGCAACTGAGCCCGATGCTCTCTGCTTTCTTCTGATGAACGAGTAAAGCCTCGCTGATAGCTCGTGCGGCGTAAACCGCCTAGCCCAAACCAGCTTTTTTCTAGTTTGGTATCCTGCACAGGAGCTCCTTCTTCGGGGACCGGCTCGGGATCATAGAAATGCTGATACATCCTCTTCGCTTCATAGTCCACTAGATTGGGGTAGTGCTTCTTCAGCTTTTGCCTCTCTTGCATTAATTTCTTCACAGCATCCAAATCCTCCACAGTTCCCTTTTCACAGCTAAATCCTGAGATATAACGTGCAATCTGTCCGTCTGGAGTTTCGGAATCGATGAAGGTACGGCTGCAATGATTAGGACAGAAGGTACACCTTGTGGATTCATCGTTACGAGTGAGATATTTGAGGTGGATCGCTGCATCCAGACCTAGGAAGGTAGAATACCCGCGGCGCTTTACCACTCGTAATGTTTCCATAGCCGCTCCTAGTGCTCCCGCTTCCCCTGGATGAGGATGGACAAAAACCTCTGCATCAGGAACACGCTGCTTAATATAATCCACTTGGGCTTTTACAGCCGCCAGATTATATTGTGTTCCTCCTTGCAGGACGAATTTTCTTCCTAGCTCTGCCATCCGCGGAATCTGCACCACGTATTGCCACACATTCTTAGGCAGAACCAAAGCTAAACCGGCAAGCAATTCTTCCTTGGAGTAGCCTTCTTTCTGAAAGTTGACTCGGTCTGCATCTAGAAACACGGCACAGCCGTAGGAGAAGCTTGGAGATAATTCGGCTGAAAAAGCGGTATCTGCATATTCTTGAATAGGAATACCAAATTGATCCGCCATGGCTTGGAGGAGCATGCCATTTCCTGCGGAACACTGATTAGATAAACGGAAATTGCGAATATCTCCATTTTTCATGAACAGGACTTTGATATCTTGTCCCCCGATATCGCAGATCACATCAACATCACCAAAATGATGAACGGCACTCATCATATGAGCCACTGTTTCGACAATATTAACATCTGCTTTCAAGGTCTTTTCTAACACATCTGCTGCATAACCAGTGGCTCCAAAGCCAATGATTTCTAAGCTTGCCCCTTGATTCGCTACTTTTTCATAAAGCCTTTGCAACATTTCCTTGGTATCTTCGATGGGGTTTCCCTTCGAAAGCTGGTACTCCTTTAAGAGGATCTCTCCTTCTTCAGATACTAGGACTGCTTTGGATGAGGTAGATCCTCCATCAAGACCTACTACGCCTCTAATGACCTGCCCCTTAGAAAAAGTAGCAGATGTAAATTTCGGGATGCTATATTGACGGCGAAATTCCTCTAATTCCTCACTATTTTTATTTAAGGGGGGACCGGCTTTTTCTCCTAGCTTGGATTTTCTTCCATGTAGAATAAATTCTTTCAAGCTCTCCAGTCCCGTATATTGTCCTACTCCTGCAGGCTCATGCATGCCATACATCACGGCACCATAAGCAGCGAAGTATTGAGCATTTTCTGGAACAAAGATTAAGTCTTCAATCGCCATATCTTTTGGGTAGTTATATCCACGATCCTCCCATGTTTGAGGGATTCGCAGGCGCCAGCATTCCTGTAAAAAGGGGAGGTATGTATTGGGCCCACCAAGCAGAAGAACCCGATGGCGAAGGGTGTTTCCGCGGGTCAATACGGAAAGGTTCTGCATGACGATAGCATCAGCGAGAGAACACATGATTTCCTCAGAGGGAATTCCACTTTTGACCAGATTAACGATATCTGTTTCAGCAAATACACCGCATTTTGCTGCAACATGATGAAGCTTTCATCATTGAAATGCAGCTTACCAGCCTCATCCATCGGCATACCAACCTTGATAATACATTTGTCAATGGTGGCTCCTGTCCCAGAAGCGCATTTGTCATTCATCGAAGTCAGGGCTTGTTTGTCTCCTGTTTCTTCGTTCTCCTTAAAAATGATGATCTTGGCATCCTGTCCTCCTAATTCAATCACGCTTCCTACATCAGGGTGGAGATACTCTACAGCCATTGTCACTGCATTTACTTCTTGAACAAATTTCGCTCCTACATGCTCACAGAGGGGACCACTTCCTGAGCCTGTCATGAAAATACGAATGTTTTCTTGAGGGATATGGGCAAATTCATTGCCAATCGTGACAAGGAAATCAAGCACTTTCTCAGCTTGCTTCGTATGATGGCGTTGATAGTCTGCCCAGAGAATTTCTTTGGTCTGGGGATGAATCACAGTGGCTTTGACTGTTGTTGATCCTACATCTACTCCAATAATCAGTTGATCTGCTTCTAAGGACATCTTATTCATATCTTCCTACCCTTCATCCGAAATTGATAACAGTATTATTATTTGTAAAAAAATTCAATATTTATTCATAAAAAAAATAAATATTTAGTATAAAAAATGAATTTTTATAGATGTGAAAGTTTTTTAACATTTTCAAATCCTGATTCATCATATATAATTTGAATGTAGCACTTGGACATATATAGATAATTGAGGGGGTAAGAAATTTGAATGAAGTAGTTGGTTGGTTAAATGACGTCTTGTGGAGTACACCTATGATTTATTTTTGTCTAGGAGTGGGATTGCTTTTCTCCATCCTGACACGCTTTTTACAGGTCAGACATATTAAAGAAATGGTGTTACTGATGTTTAAGGGGAAAAGCTCTGAAGCGGGTGTGTCTTCTTTCCAAGCCTTATCGATTGCACTTTCTGGTCGTGTAGGTACAGGTAATATTGCAGGAACAGCGACTGCGATTGCTTTTGGTGGACCTGGAGCCGTTTTCTGGATGTGGATGATTGCTTTTATTGGAGCATCTAGTGCGTTTATCGAATCAACGCTAGCGCAAATTTATAAGGAAAAACAAGATGGCTTATACCGTGGGGGACCTGCCTATTATATTGAAAAAGGGATCGGTTGGAAATGGTATGCCGTTATCTTTGCTTTCTCTGCTCTACTTTCTATGAGTTTACTGATGCCGGGGATTCAAGCAAATTCAATCGCGGTAGCAGTAGAAAACGCTTTCAACTTAAATGCTTATATTACAGCAAGCATACTTATTGCCATTATAGGTGTTATTATCTTTGGAGGAGTTAAGCGTATTGCTAATGTAGCTCAATTTGTGGTTCCATTCATGGCTCTTGCTTACATCCTATTATCTCTTATTATTATTATGGTTAATATTAAGGAATTACCCGCTGTTATTTCTTTAATTGTTTCTAGTGCTTTTGGTGTCGATGCCGCTTTCGGTGGTATTATTGGTTTAGCGATCGCTTGGGGAGTTAAACGAGGCATCTATTCAAATGAAGCAGGTCAGGGGACAGGACCCATGCGGCGGCAGCAGCCAATGTATCTCACCCTGCTAAACAAGGCTTAGTGCAATCATTTTCTGTTTATATTGATACACTCCTTGTATGTTCAGCTACAGCGTTCATGATTTTATTCACAAATATGTATAATACGGTTGATCCTAATGTTGAAGGTGGATTTATTGTTAATTATCTATCTGAGGTGCCAGCAGGAGCTGGTTATACGCAAGCGGCAATTGAATCTGTCATACCTGGATTTGGAGCTGCCTTTGTCGCTGTTGCCTTATTCTTCTTTGCTTTTACTACGATTATGGCTTACTATTACATTGCTGAAACGAATATTGCTTACTTAGCTCGTGGTTCTTATCGAAATATATCGATGTTTTTGTTAAAGATTGTCTTATTGCTAGCTGTCTTCTTCGGTGCAATTCGTGAAGCTGACTTGGCTTGGGCATTAGGAGATGTGGGGCTTGGTCTGATGGTTTGGCTGAACCTGATTGCCATCTTAATCTTAGCGAAACCAGCTTTAAAAACGTTGAAAGACTATGAGGAGCAAAAGAAACAAGGACTCGATCCTGTATTTAATCCTGAGAAGTTAGGAATCAAAAATGCAGATTATTGGGTTAATGAATATAAGCCTGAAGATCACAAATAGTGTAAAACTCAAGACCCCTTCCCTATAGGAGGGGTTTTTTTACTGAATAAGAAAGGAGTATGCATTATTTATAAAAGTGAACGTAATGTGACAAATAGGGACAAGGTGTTTAATTTTCTATGCTTTGGGGAAAGTAACGAGTAGTCTAGTATTTTGAAGGAGGGTGTTCGTTATGTCCCAAATGTCAACAAAGCAAAGCGTGACAGAAGTATTAAATAAGCAGATCTCCAATTTTAGTATTTTGTATGTAAAGCTTCACAATTACCATTGGTATGTCAAAGGAGAAGGTTTTTTTGAACTCCACACTAAATTCGAAGAGTTCTATACAGAGTTTGCTACCTACATTGATGAGCTTGCCGAAAGAATATTGGCGATCCAAGGGAACCCTGTTGCGACCATGAGAGATTTTTTACAGCAGTCCTCTATCACAGAGGCAAAAGGGAATGAAAATGCTGGGCAGATGGTTCAAGAAATAGCGAATAATTTTACTATCCTTATCAATGAAATTAAAGCAGGGGTTGAGGTAGCTGAACAAGCCAATGATGGACCTACAGCTGATATGCTCACTCATATTCAAACCAATTTAGAAAAACATCTTTGGATGCTACAAGCATTTCTAAGAAAATAAAGGAAAGATAATAAGGGATTCTGCCGTGCGCAGGATCTTTTTTTGAGGGGAAAAAAGAATGTTTTTGTATGAAACAAGAAGGAAACTTTGGAAAAAGAAGATTATTATATTGCAAATCTCTCATTTTTCTAGTAATTTCGAAGTAGTATGATTCTCGGAAGGAAAGATTCCCATGTTTGCTGAAAAGCTGCTCTTACATGTTTTAATTATCCTTATTCCCGTATTTATCTATAGTTTTTTCTATGACCGATCGAAAATGGGGTATTCCCCCGTTGTGATTGGTTTAATCCAAGGAGTAGCTGCATTTCTCAGTATGGTTTTTTCCTATTACAGTTTCGGCTTGTACTGGGACTTGCGATATGTTCCTTTGGTGTTAGCCTTTTTGTATGGGGGGCCCATTGCTGGAGTAATCGTTTGTATCACCATCCTAGCGACTCGAGTCTATATGGGAGGGGATGCGCTCTATTTTGGATATTTTAGTTGTATCTTAGCATCTATAGTTCCTTTTCTCTTTGCCAAGCGTTTTCTCACCTATCCTCCATTAAAAAGGATTAGTGTGGCGATTCTTGTAGGGATATGGCCATCTTTTATTTCCTTTTCTATTTTGTTTGTTTACTTATCTATGGGAAATACAATTGATATACAAAGTGATTCTGTGGTCTATATTTCTCTCTTTCTGACGATTCATTTTGTCAGTATTGGTCTGGCTGCGATGCTTGAGGAGGTTTCTATTGAACGACAGGTGATGAAACAAGAGATTCAACAGGCTGAAAAATTGAATACGTTAGGAGAACTGGCTGCTTCTATTGCTCATGAAGTGCGTAATCCCTTAACAGTGGTTAAAGGCTTTCTACAGCTTCTTCAACAAAATCCAAAAGAACAAAATGATTATTATTACTCTCTTGCTTTAAGTGAACTGGCACGAGCAGAAACGATTATTAATGATTATTTACACTTTGCCAAACCCCAGATTACAAAGCCAGAGGTACTTGACTCGAAGGAATTGCTTACTGATATTCACCTCCTACTTGAACCCATTGCGACAAGGTACGGCGTTCGTTTGGAGAAGGAGCTTGAAGAAAATGTGAAAATACAAGTAGATCGAAATCATTTACAACAAGCCTTAATCAATATCATCAAGAATGGAATAGAGGCGACAGATGAGGGGGGACAAGTTAGGATCACATCAAGAGCCAACCGAAAATGTGTAGAAATAGTGATTGAAGATACGGGTAAGGGAATGACGAAGGAACAGCTTAAGAAGATAGGAACGTTTTTTTATACAACGCGAGATAAAGGAACGGGGTTAGGGACGGCTGTATCGATTCGAATTATTGAAGCGATGAAAGGAAAGGTAGGGTATCGAAGTGAACCGGAGAAGGGGACAGAGGTAAGAATTACTCTGCCATTATATACAGAATAATGCAATTCGTATTTGACGCTGGAGCCCATAGGTGATAAACTAGAAGGGATCAAATGATAATGAATATCATTATCTTCATCTTGTAGTTTAATGGAGGGAAGGCAATGCAAGCGATAAAGACGAAGGATTTAGTCATCTCCTACGGAGAAAAACCTATAATAGAGGAACTTAGTCTGACGATACCGAAGGGTAAAATAACCGTCTTTATTGGAAGTAATGGATCTGGAAAATCGACTTTACTCCGCTCGTTGGCACGATTATTGAAACCTGAAAAAGGTCAAATTGATATCGAAGGTCAATTGATATCTAAGTGGCCAACAAAAGAATTAGCGAAGAGATTAGCGATCCTTCCACAAGGTCCCGTTGCCCCTGAAGGATTAACCGTCCTGCAATTGGTGAAGCAGGGCAGATATCCTTATCAAAATTGGCTGAATCAATGGTCAGAAAAAGATGAAGAGATGGTTATGAAGGCGCTTCGACTTACCAAGATGACGGAGTTGATGGAGAGACCAGTCGATTCACTCTCAGGCGGTCAAAGGCAACGAGCTTGGATTGCGTTGACGTTGGCTCAGGGCTCAGATACCATTCTTCTAGATGAACCAACAACATATCTTGATCTAGCTCACCAAATAGAGATTCTTGATTTATTATATGATTTGAATCAGGAGGAGCAGAGAACCATTGTCATGGTTCTGCACGACATCAATCTAGCCTGCCGTTATGCCGATTATATCGTATCTATTAAGAGTGGGAAGATTGTGGCTGAAGGACGACCAGAGGACACAATTACGCCTTCTTTAATGAAAAATGTGTTTGGCCTACCTTGTGATGTTATCTCTGATCCTTTATTTGGAACACCTCTTTGTGTGCCATATGGAAAAGGGAAAAGGGTTGGTCAAAGTGTTCGACAAGCTCAAGTAGTAGGTGTATAAATACCTTTATCATATTAAATCAAACCACCGGACCATGTATGGTCAGGGTGGTTTTTTTGTGTTTGTTGACTCTAAATATTAGTTTCAAGAGAAAAGAATAATTGGTAATAATTGAATGGTGAATAACGGTTTATTTTTCAATATAATGTATCTGACAGGCAACTAGAATTCGTCATCTATGTCTTCATCATGGGTCATGGATTCTACATAGGAGGAATATTATGACGACATCAGTAAGTGTTAAGGATGAGGTAAAACATCAACAAAATGCTCTCATTTTCAAAGTCTTTGTATTTTCAGTCATTGTTGCGTTTCTTATTCAGCTTGTACTTGGGCGACCTTTGATTAACGTCTTGCTAACAGTTATTATGGGAACGCTCACAACGGGGACAATTGGAGTCCTTCATTATCTACGCAAGGGAACGAATATTGTTCCTTATGTAGCCTTTGTCGGATTAACGATCTTGATCCTTGGTTTTATGATGGCAGCGCTACTTTTGCTACCGTATTAATGACGTATTATCTGCTTGTCACTTCTGCGCTCTATATGAATAGAACGATTTTAGTAACAGGTACCCTTACAAGTGCGTCTCTTATGACTTTTTTCTTTGTTCAATATGGTCCTGTTCTAGAAATTGAACCTAGTACGTATGGATTAAGTATTCTAGTATTTGTTCTAATTTGTATTATCTTATTTGCCCAACAAAAAATAGCGTCCAATCTGTTAGATGCTTTTGAAAAAAATTCAAAACAAACTCACGAATTCCTGGCTCAAGAAAAGCAGAGGAAGGATAACCTTATTGAACAGACTCAAATGATCTCAGATAATATGAATAATATTAGGGAGAGCAGTGAAGAAAATAAGGAATCCTTAGATCAGATGAGTCGTGCATTTCAAGGAATTGCAACTGGAATGGAGAATCAATCAGAATCGATTACAAGCATCAGCAGATCCGTTGAGGAAACAGGAGAAAAAGTGATGCTAATGGATGATTCTATGCAATTATTAGAAAAGAAAACGGAAGAAGCAAGCCAGGTGACACAGCAGGTGGAACATGGTAATTCAACTATTGAAAATCATGGATGAGTTCCAACAAAGTATGGCTACTATGTCAGATGAAATTCATGATCTGACAAATCAAGTGAGTGAGATCTCTAGCTTTAACCAATCAATTCAAGAGATTGCCTCGCAAACGAATCTATTAGCTTTAAATGCAGGAATTGAAGCGGCAAGAGCAGGAGAGTCAGGAAGAGGATTTGCTGTTGTAGCTGAGGAGATTCGAAAGCTAGCTGACTTAACATCAAGCACAGCGAACAAAATAGAAGGAAAGCTGAAGGCTGTAAATGAAAAGACGTATGCAACGAAAGAAAAAATGACAGAGAATGTACTGCAAATGGATCGCAGTGTAGGAATGACCAAGGATACCAAGGAAGTGTTCACTCGAATCGATGAAAACATGCACATTCTGTCAGATGAAGTTTCGGCTGCAAATGAAAGAATCGAGTTTATCCGTCTATCTGCTAAGAACATTGAGGAAGAAGTAAATAGCTTTGTTTCTGTTATCGAGGAAATGACAGGCACGATTGAAGAACTGACTGCTACTGTAGAAACACAGTCGAGTCAATATGATCAACTAGTGTCTAATATTCAAGGAACCGATCAAAGTGTTAGAAAAATTGTGGACTTGTATCATCGTGATCGTGCCTAACGAAAATAGTTAGAAGAAAAGGTATCATCCATTTTTCCAGAGAGAAAACCATTCCGAGTTGTCTAGAATGAGTTTTCTCTTTTTAGTTGATTGACTCCCCAGCCAATCGCAACGACAAACAGGGCAGCCATGTATGGGAGATAGTGAATGGCATTGTTAAGAATGGATAAGATCGTTGACAATTTAGGGTCATGGAGCAGCATTTCACCTGCTGTGAATCCTAGAATGGCTGCACCAATGTAGATAAGCGAGGGGAATTTATTGATCAACCTTAGAATAAGTGTGCTTCCCCATATAATGAGTGGAATACTAAGGAGAAGTCCAATACTGATCAGAAAAAAATCTCCATTTGCTACGGCTGTAATCGCAATGACATTATCTAGGCTCATGACAAAATCAGCAATAATAATGGTCATAACTGCATTGCCAAGATGGTGATGGGCCTCAATGCTTGAATGATCCTCTTCAGCAATCATTAGTTTAACAGCAATCCAGAGTAGCAGAATGGCGCCGACCGTCATTAGGAAGGGGATTTTTAATAGATAGATAGCCACAAGGGTAAGGAGGATTCTTAGTAGTATAGCCCCAGAAGCTCCCCAAAAAATAGCCAGCTTCCTCTGATGCTCGGGTAAGTTTTTGCTTGCCATGGCAATAATAATTGCATTATCCCCACTGAGAATGATATTAATAATTATAATTTTAATAAAAGCAAAGATCCACCATTCCATGAAGTGTTGCCTCCTCTCTCACGATAGTAATCTATATGCAAGACCTGTCCCATTTAGTCATCCTTTTGCATCATCAGGGGTGAATTGTATATAATGAAAGGGATAAATTTTAGGAAGAAGTAAGGGGACAAATCATGTCGAAGATTGAGTTAATTGCCACATCTACCTTTGGGTTAGAATCCGTAGTAAAAGAAGAGGTTCTACAGCTAGGCTATGATGATATTAAGGTTGAAAACGGAAAAATAACATATACAACAGATTGGTCAGGGATTCCTAGATCCAATTTATGGCTAAGAGCGGCTGATCGAGTCAAGTGGAAAATTGGTGAGTTTAAGGCATTGACCTTTGACTCCTTATTTGAACAAACCAAGGCGTTACCCTGGCAGGATATTTTACCGAAAAACGCTCAATTTCCGGTGCTTGGCAGATCGGTGAAATCGAAGCTATTCAGTATCTCCGATTGTCAGGCGATCGTGAAGAAAGCTGTGGTGGAGAAGCTTAAGAGCGCTTATCATGTACAATGGTTCTCAGAAGATGGTCCGCAATATACAATTGAAGTGGCTCTATTAAACGATGTAGCTACGTTGACGATTGATACCAGTGGTTCCGGATTGCATAAGCGTGGATATCGCCGTCTGCATAATGAAGCCCCAATGAAAGAAACCATGGCAGCGGGATTAATTCTCCTCAGCAAATGGAAGCCAGAACGTCCCTTCATCGATCCGTTCTGTGGTTCTGGAACGATCCCAATTGAAGCTGCCTGATTGGTCAAAATATAGCGCCTGGATTTAATCGTTCCTTTGCCGCTGAGGAGTGGGGAGTGATCCCGAAAAAAGCTTGGGAGATGGCATTAGAGGAAGCAGAGGATAAGGCGAAATACGATCAGAAGCTATCCATTATTGGCTCAGATATTGATAAGGAAGCGAGCGAATTATCTAAGCATAATGCTCAGGAAGCTGGAGTTGGTCATGAAATCACCTTCCGTCACCGAGATATTGCCCAATTGGATTCGAAAGAAGAATACGGAACTCTCATCTGTAACCCTCCGTATGGAGAAAGATTAGGAGAAAAGAAAGAGATTGAGGCATTGTACCGAAAAATGGGGCGTATTTTTCAATCTCTTCCAACATGGTCTTACTATATTTTTACAGCGCATGAAGAGTTTGAAACCTTATTTGGCAAGAAGGCAACGAAGAAAAGAAAATTATTTAGTGGAAATATTCGTTGCGACTTCTATCAATATTTTGGTCCACGACCTCCAAAACCTCAACAGGTTGGCACGGAAGAATCGAGTGAATGAAAAGCTAAAACCCAGAATACATAGTGAGCCAAGGTGTGTTAGCAGGAGAAGACTCCTGTAACACGCCTTTTTTAGTTCATACCTTTTTTATTCATTGAAAATATAGAATAATCTATTTATTTTTTCAGTAAGATAGATTATAGTAAAATGTGTAAATTAATCTAGTTGAAAGGAGGATCATGTAGGATTTGTCATCTGAAACGAAAGCGTTAACAATGGCGTAGAGGAGGAATTTATTTGACCGCTGTTCTATTAGCACTTACAGGAATGATTGTTTTTGCTTTAGGTTATCGTTATTATTCTTCGTTTATCGCAGAAAGAATTTACCGACTAGACCCGACCTTCAAAACGCCTGCGCATCAGTTTAATGATGGAGTCGATTTTGTCCCTACACGAAAAGAAATTTTATGGGGGCATCATTTTACTTCCGTCGCAGGTGCTGCTCCCATATTAGGTCCTGCTATTGCAGTGTATTGGGGATGGTTACCAGCGATCATCTGGGTGTTACTTGGAACGGTTTTTGCCGCAGGAGTTCACGATTTCGGTGCTATTGTGATTTCCAATCGACATAAAGGAAATTCAATGGGGACGCTAGCAAGCCGAATCATTGGCAAGAGAGCGAAAAATTTATTTCTTTTTATCATTCTGATTCTCGTCTTAATGGTGAATGCCGTGTTTGCATGGGTCATTGCCAATCTATTTATTAATTTCCCAGCCAGTGTGATCCCTGTCATGATTGAAATACCTCTTGCTCTATGGATTGGATATATCGTGTATAAGAAAAGCCGAAGTATTCTCCTTCCCTCCATTGTTGCCTTGGTGGTCATGTACGGATTGGCTGTCATTACGGCTAAAGTAGAGCTGCTTCAAATCGATCTTGTTCGCTATTTTGGCGGAGCTGAGGCAGCTGGTTTATTTGGTTTAACCTCTAAGGAAAGTGCCTTTCTTATTTGGATTGCTGTTTTATTTGCCTATGGCTATGTGGCATCTATTTTGCCAGTGTGGAAGCTCCTACAGCCTCGAGATTATATCAATTCACATCAGCTTATTCTTGGACTCCTTGTGCTTTATGCTGGACTATTCTTTTTACGTCCAGAGGTAACGGCACCTGCCTTTAACATGGCAGCGACGGATGTTTCTTGGTTTCCTCTTTTATTTATCACTATAGCCTGTGGAGCCATCTCAGGCTTTCATGGACTTGTTTCTTCAGGGACGACCTCCAAACAGCTAGACAGAGAAACTGATGCTCGTTTTGTCGGCTATTTGGGGGCTGTAGGGGAAGGGACTCTTGCTTTAATCTCTATTATTGCGGTGATTACTGCTTTTGCCACTACAGGTGCTTTTTTAGATACATATCATAGCTTTGCTGCTGCCAGTAGTTCAGGCTTAGGGACATTTGTCAATGGTGCAGCGCAGTTAGCTACTGGTTTATGGATTCCGAGCGATATAGGAAGAACCATTGTAGCGGTGATTGTTATCAGCTTTGCTGCAACAAGTCTGGATACATCGATACGTTTAATGCGTTATATCATTGCTGAGCTCGGCAAGGAATACAAGCTCAAGGCGATTACAGGTACTCATGGAGCGACCATGCTGGCAATCGGAACAAGTACCTTATTGGTGCTTATGCCTGGGACAGCGCAAGGATTTGGAGGAGGAGGCTATCATCTATGGCCTTTGTTTGGTACATCGAATCAACTGTTGGCGGGGATTACGCTTCTCATTATCTCCGTGTGGCTAAAAAGATTAGGGCGAAACTATCTTCCTACGCTAATCCCGATGATCTTCATTCTATTTATGACGATATGGGCAATGACCCAGCAGATCTTCTTCCAATGGATGGGAGTCGAGGACAAAATGATTCTCTTTGTTCTGGGGGCGATGATTTTAGGGTTTGCGCTATGGATTCTATTAGAAGCGTTCGCGGCATTTTACCGTAAGGACCCGCCAATCAATGAGGATATAAGCGGATGAACATAGCAGATAAGTGGAAAAGCTTTTGGGAAATGTATGAGGAACTGTTTTATGTAACGTATCGCAGGGGGATTCAAAAAGCACATCGGGATGAAGAAGATTTATTTTTATTGCTATGCTACTGTGAAATGCTAGGCATCCCTAATCCCGTTTCTTATTACACTCTAGAATTATACCCAGTGATTTATGAACGTTTCCATGAGTGGCATGTGAGAATGGGCATGGAGCAATCCCCTATTGAAGGAATACGCTGTTGTTAAGAAAAAGAGGTGAGAGAGATCAAGGAATTACTACAAAAACGACTCTTGTTCTTTGGAGGAAAAGGTGGAGTAGGAAAAAGCACAACGGCGTCAGCTACGGCTCTCTTTGCTTCCTCTCTGGGTAAAAAACGCTTCTTGTATCTACTGATCCTGCTCATAACACAGGGCATTTATTTAATCAGCAGATCGGACGGGAGGAAAAGAAGCTGACTCCTTATTTGTACGCACAGGAGATTGATCCCGCTTATGAATCAAGACTCTATATTCAGCGAGTGAAGGAAAACCTCAGAGGAATCACTCGACCACAAATGATGCAAGAGATTGAAAAGCAAATTGATATTGCCCATGCTTCTCCAGGGGCGGATGAAGCTGCGATGTTCGATCGAATGGTTGATATTATAGAGCAAGGATTGAACAACTATGATCTGATTATTTTTGACACGGCTCCTACGGGTCACACGCTGCGGTTATTGTCCCTTCCAGAATTAATGGGCGTCTGGATAGAGGGCATGTTACAGAGAAGAGAGAAGGCGAATGAGCTGCATCGGATGTGGGTGGGAGAGGAGGAAGATTATCAACAAGATTCTATCTACCAGATTCTGATGCGTAGGAAAAATAAGTTTGCTCTTG
>NZ_BAMO01000006.1 GCF_000615945.1 Caldalkalibacillus mannanilyticus JCM 10596 | reverse complement strand
TCTGTGTTCTTCCAGTACAACCTTCCCTCGATGCCTTTAGAGTCCCAGTATTAGAAGCGAAACATATTTCCTGCTGATAACCAACCCTTAACTGAAAACATCTGTAACAACTAACTAGGTTATTTTACTTCAAGCCACTCGTGAAGTAAATAACCTAGTTATTCTTTATAGATTCATCAAATTTCTTAAAGTTGGAACAACTATAAATTCGATTAGTGACTTAGATATTGCATATCAGTTTTAGCTGTGTACGTGATAAGAGGAGGAAGAAGGATGGAATGTAAGATAAGAAATATCTCTATTCATTACGAAATAATAGGAGAAGGGAAGCCAATAATAATGCTGCATGGTTATTCTCTAGATCACAGATTGATGATTGGGTGCATGGAACCTGTATTTCGAGCTAGAGATGGCTATAAAAGGATATATATTGACTTACCAGGCATGGGGAAGTCAGAGAGTGCAGACTGGATTATCAGCGCTGATGTGATGTTAGATATTATAATTGAATTTATAAATAAGATCATACCAATTGAAAATTTTTTACTCGTAGGTGAGTCATATGGAGGCTATCTTTCAAGAGGAGTCATTCACAAAATGGCAGACAGAGTAGATGGTCTTTTGTTAATTTGTCCTGTTATAATAGCAGATACAAAGAAGAGAACTGTTCCCGAACATATTGTTTTAATAAAGGATCAGGAATTATTATTTAATCTAACTCCAGAGGAGGCAGAACACTTTAGTTCTATGTCAGTGGTTCAAAGCCAACATATATATGGAAGATATAGAGATGAAATAGTAGAAGGTACTAAACTTGCAGATCCGATATTTTTGGAAAAATACAGAGAAAATGGATATGAATTTTCATTCGATGTGGATCAATTAAATAAAAAGTTTACTAGACCTGCGCTAGTATTGGTAGGAAGACAAGATTCAGTTGTTGGATTTAAAGACATGTGGAGGATATTGGACAATTTCACAAGAGCTACTTTTTCTGTGCTTGATAGAGCAGGACATAATTTACAAATAGAACAAGAGGAAGTACATAATTGCCTTGTAAATGAATGGCTTAATAGAGTTGAAGAAAGGCTTATACTTTAAAGGTTAATAATGAAATACCCAAGGAGGAAATGTAAAATGACCCATCCTGCATTAAAAATGTACAATTACCATGTATGGGCTAACGGAGTTATAATGGATCGTTTGAAGGAGCTTCCACAGGATATTTATCATAAGGAAATTCAGAGTGGTTTTTCTTCGGTATCAAAGGTGTTGTCACATATGTATGTCGCAGAGTATGGCTGGTTTGAGATGATCTCAGGTAAAAAAAGCATGAATGAAACATTAGCATGTGCAGATCAATTAATGGAACAAGTTGGAATGAAGAATATTGAAGAAATGCAAGCCTTATTTTTAGAGTTAGCTGATCAATACAATGAATTTTTGGGTCATCCAGAAAATATAGAGAAAGCGCTGGTGATCGATAATCCATATGCAGGGATGCTTGAAACGTCTGTTTCCGACACGGTGCTCCATGTTGTTACTCATGGCTCATATCACCGAGGGAATATAGCTACCATGCTAAGACAAGTGGGATATACCTCTGTGATGCAGGATTACGGTCTCTACTTATACCGTTCAAATAAGACCTAAAACAAGAGAGCTAGCTCTTTATTCATTGCTTCATAAAATGAAACGCATCATCCCCCGCATTTGAAAGATGTGCGGGGGTGATTTTTGAATCTCTATTCTTCTTGCCATAAAGCTGGGACACGGTTAGGCTCCCAACCCTGTAGTGAAGTATGGCTTTGGAGGCTACGATAGGTCTTACCGTGATAAATGATGAGGTCACCAGCAGGATAGTAGATAGATGGAGCCCATTCGTCTGCCTCTGGGTTACTTGGATGGTGAGGATCAGTGGGATCGCATGGATCTGGTTCTGTTGGTTCAATGGGCTCAGCAGGTACATTGGATTCAGTATCACTACAATCCTCAATATAACTCCAGACTCCCCATTCCCCAGTGGTTCCAGGTTGTTCCCCTTGTGTCCACCAACGTGCTTCATAGATTTTATGATGATATTGAACCTTGTTTCCACCAAGATAGATCTCGTTCTTGTTCCATGTGGGGAGGTTAGCACATGTATCTGTACCTCTGGTTTTGACGGTGACAGAATTAGATAGAGGTGATTCATTTCCCATTCTATCTACTGCTTTAACCTGATAAGTATAGGCTGTGTTGGAAGCTAACCCTGTATCCACATAGATTGTTTGAGCTGTAGAGGCAACTCTGTTTCCGTTTCTAAATATGTGGTATTCCTCAATTCCGTGTGGTGAAGTAGAAGCTGCCCATTCAAGCTGAATACTGGATTCGGTTTGAACTGTAGAATGAAGGCTGAGAGGGGCAGTGGGACATCTTCTCCTGTATCTTCGTTGACCAAATGAATATCAATGACATTATAGAAAGCATTATCTGTATCTCCAATTTCCCAAACTCCTAATATCAAATGATAGCCACTTCGGTCTGTTGGAACATCACACTCATGTACAACTCTTGCAGGAGGGCGACTTCCTCCATCATTAAAATAGCAAAATAATTCAAGATCGGCACGAGCGAGAGGGCGATTGGGGTCCCAATCTTTTTTCGTGATATAATACTTCCATTCCGCCGTACTGTGCGGAGCGGTGAGCCTCCATGTAAACGCATTCATTCCGCCGTTTATTGTTACTTTCTCCCAACGATCAGCCCTTTGCTCAAATAACTCTGTAAATACTCCTGCTCCCGTAATTTCACCATCTGCTGGTCCATACTCCGGAAAAGACCCCTGCCCTTCTAAGCTCTGAGGCTCATATTGAATTGGACCACAATCGGTGTTGATTCCCTGAGAACATAAATAGGCACGACTCGCAGGTGATTCTACATAACCATGGGCAGCTACACTTTCGGCGAAAACAAAGGTGCAAATCGTAGCAAGAAGAGCTACACTGCAAATGGCTATGAATGATGTGAATTTCTTTAACCGCGTTTTTTCTCTCTTCCCATTCATCTTGACACACATCCCTTCTAAAAATAAAAAAGTGCATTTGTTTTAATCTTCAGATATCATGATGTCTAGACAACATGATATGTTGTTTTCTTTATGACAGTCAAGAGATTTCTAGTCATATCGCCATGAATTGAGGGAAAAGAACTACAAAATGTGTAGTGTATTGGTTACATATAACTACTTTATTGTATGTGATGTAAAACTTATGATTTATATGGTGTAGAAAAGTTCATTTGTATGTAACAAAACTCGTCATTGACAAATATAATATAACATAATAGTATATGAGTATAACATAATTAAAGCGATTTCAAATAATAAGGTGGAGGGATTTTTTAATGGGTATTCTTGTGTGTCAAACGTGTGAAAGAGCTATTGACCATTTCGAAGATGAGAAAGTATCCCGACTCTATACGGTTTGTCCGAATTGCCATCAGTGCAAGTCAGAAAAAGAAGGCAAAAAACATACGTGATCAACACCATCAGGCAGGCTCCCCTAAAGGGAGCTTTTTTCTGTCTCTTTTTTTCTGCTATTTGATGAAAAATCTTTCGTTAGGTATACAACCCACTTGTATAAATCGTAGTTAAATGATGAATTACTTCCTCAATTGAGTCCTCTTTTTCCAGTTGAATAAGATCCCACATAAACATTTCATTAGAGTAGAACCAGCCTTTGGCTATAAGTAAAGGATCTAATTGCTGCTTGGCAAGCCCTTTGGATTGAGCATAGGAAATGTCTTGAGAGATGCGCAGAATAAATTTTTTTCGAATCTGTATCCATTGTTTCTCCACCTCAGAAGATATTCCAATGGCTTCTTTTACGACTTTCATCATCTCTCGTTCCTTGAAGGCGAGTGAAAGAAATAGGTGAACCTGATGCGAAATCATTGTATAAGCCTCTTCTTTTGTACGTGGTTCAAATGGTAACTCAGCAACCTGATAGAATTGCCCCATTAATTCTTCCATTAGAACACTGAATAATTGATCTTTATTTTTAAAGTAAACATAAGCTGTTCCGTATCCGGTCCTAGCTTGTTTAATAATTTGTGAGATCGTCGCTTTGTGAAACCCATGTTGCAGGAATATGTCCCGTCCAGCTTCTAAAAGCTTCTGCCTGGTTTGAATGGCTTGGCGCTGTCTAGCCGATAATGAGTTTATTGAATTTGTCACTTTTTCATTCCTTTCTTCATGCCGTTTCTCTAAGTTTCATTAGATTTGTAATACATTGTACAAGTTTATCATCGGTTTGCCAAATTGAACGTAAACAAATTTCAATTCATTGACACTATGTCATTGACTATATGTCAACCAAGGATATATAATTTTTTTAAAGAATACATTTCATTTTCAGTGAATGGAGGCATCATCAATGAGAAGTGAAGAGCATGGCTATACTCTAGAATACGCTAAACAATTAGACGAACAAGATGAGTTAGCTTCATACAGAAAAGAATTCTATATTCAAAGTGAAAAAATATATTTAGATGGGAACTCTCTAGGGCTCTTGTCTAAGAGGGCAGAGAAAACGTTGCTTGAACTGCTTGATTCTTGGAAAAGCTATGGGATTGATGGCTGGACGGAGGGGACGTATCCTTGGTTCTATTTATCTGAAACCTTAGGGGAGAAGATGGCTCCATTGGTAGGTGCTACTCATAGGGAAGTAATTGTAACCGGTTCCACGACATCTAATTTACATCAGTTAGTGGCATCATTTTTTGAACCGAAGGGGACGAGGACAAAAATAGTAGCTGATGAGTTAGCCTTTCCCACAGATATCTATGCCTTACAAAGCCAGTTGAGGCTACGTGGACTAGATCCAGAAAAACACCTAGTAAAGGCGAAAAGCTCAGATGGACACCTGCTGGCAGAAGAAGAGATTATTCAAGAGATGAAAGAAGACGTGGCATTAATCATTCTACCAAGTGTTCTCTATCGCAGTGGGCAAGTATTAGATATGAAAAAGCTAACAGAAGAAGCTCAACGTCGAGGGATTCTCATAGGGTTTGACTTATGTCATTCCATTGGTTCTATTCCTCATCAGTTGAATGAGTGGGGAGTTGACTTTGCCTTTTGGTGTAATTATAAGCATTTAAACGGTGGTCCAGGTGCGGTTGGAGGGTTATATGTTAATCAGCGGCATTTCGGCAGAATACCCGGTTTAGCAGGATGGTTTAGTTCACGGAAAGAAAAACAATTCGATATGGAGCATCAATTAACACCAGAAGAGCATGCGGGAGCCTATCAAATGGGAACTCCTCATGTACTAAGCGTCGCTCCATTAATTGGATCTCTGGAGATGTTTCATGAAGTGGGGATTGAAAAGATTAGAAAAAAATCACTACAGCTTACTAAATTTATGCTCGAACTCCTCGCGCATGAAGTGAAGGACTATGGATTTATCGTCCGCAATCCACTTGCTGATGAACAGCGAGGGGGGCATATCTTCCTTGAGCATCATGAGGCTGCTCGGATTTGCAAGGCGTTAAAAGAGCATCAAGTTGTCCCTGATTTTCGTTCTCCAAATGGAATTCGCCTAGCTCCAGTGGCGCTATATAATACATTTGAAGAGGTCTGGTTGTCCGTGCAAAAATTAAAGACCATTATGGCTGAAGAGCAGTATAAAAAATTTGAAAATAAGCGTGGAGTGATCGCGTAACATGATGAAAAAACAATCACAAAATCAAAATAAGTGGATCGATATATCCCAGCCGTTAAATGATCAGTTGGCTCATTGGCCTGGAGATACTCCATTTTCATATGAGGTAGCTTATTCCAAGGAACAGACGGGATCTGTTAATATTGGTCGCATGACAATGAGCTTACACTCTGGTACTCATGTGGATGCTCCTTTGCATTTTAGAAATGATGGAGAAAAGATTCTAGATCTGGATCTTCAGATCTTCATAGGTCCTTGTCGGATCATTGATGTTTCAGGACATGAACAAATTGATCGAGAGGTATTAAGTCAATATGATCTGGATGGAGTGAGCCGTCTATTACTGAGAACCTCTATTCCTAATAATCCAGCTTTTTTTCCCGCACAGATTCCTTATTTGACAGCAGATAGTGCTCCTTATTTACATGAAAAGGGGATCCAGCTTCTAGGAGTAGATGTCCCTTCTGTTGATCCATTAGATAGTAAAGAAATGGAAGGGCACCATGCTCTCTATCGATATGGGATTCACATTTTGGAAAACGTCATGTTAGATCAGGTTGAAACAGGAGATTATGAATTGATTGCTCTTCCTTTGCCTCTTCAAGATGGGGATGGAAGCCCTGTGAGAGCCGTAATAAGAAAGATATAACTGATAGGTGGAGGATGATACGATGCAGGATCAAAATAAACACAAGCGATTTTCAACGACAGAGAATGAAAAGGAAATTCATGTGGATTTCTCCAACAACATGACGTATGGTGAATATCTGCAATTAGATAAAATTTTATCAAGTCAAACAAGATTGTCTGATCATCATGATGAAATGCTATTTATCATTATTCATCAGGTAAGTGAATTGTGGATGAAGCTCATTCTTCATGAAATGCAGGCAGCGATTGAATTGATTGAGCAGGATGATCTACAGGCATCCTTTAAGAGGTTGGCAAGAGTATCGAAAACACAGTCTCAAATCATTCAAGCATGGGATGTCCTCTCTACACTAACCCCAGCGGAGTATATGCAGTTTAGGGATAAGCTTGGGCAAGCCTCGGGGTTTCAGTCTTTTCAATATCGAATGATCGAATTTGCTTTAGGGTATAAAACTCCGCATGTGCTTCAAATTTATGAAAAGGATGCTGAGCTGCATCAGAAGCTCCAGCAAGCGTATCAACAGCCGGGGCTATATGATGTGGCGATTAAGCAATTAGCAAATGCCGGGCTTGTGATCAATCCGGAAGTGATAGACAGAGATTATTCGATCCCGTATCAGGCAGATGATACCGTGCGTCAGGCATGGCTAAAGGTGTATAAGGATGTAGAAACCTACTGGGATTTGTATCAGTTAGCGGAGAAGCTCATCGATATAGAGGATTGGCTGCAACAATGGCGTTTTCGTCATATGAAAACCGTTGAAAGAATTATTGGGTTCAAAATGGGAACAGGCGGCTCTTCGGGTGTCAATTATTTAAAGCGAGTCCTAGATCAACGATTCTTCCTGAGTTATGGGATCTTCGTACGGAGTTATAGCAGGCAGGATACAGAGGGTCAATAGGAAATAGAGAAAAGAAACGGAAACAAAGACGTGATAAAGTAGAAGCAAAAAGGACTAGAGATAATCCCTTCTAGTCCTTTTTATCATGAGATTCTAAATTGCGAGCGGTTTCACTCTTCTCCACATTTTTTTCATCTTCAAAGGTACCCAATAACACATCATATAGTGGATGAGTGACTCCATACCAATAATTTTCATTTTTATAATGGTGGAGCATATGGACTTTTTTCATCCACCGTCCCCAAGGGGTCAGTGGAGTGATAGGCCGATGAGCAATATAATGCTTCCATTCGTAGAATAATAGAAAACCGATGATTCCTGTTACAAAAGAGATTGTAAACAGGAAGTTACCCGTAAAAAAATAGACAGCCAAAGCAGAAATAAGAATGATGGGAGCACTATACCATAAGGGTAGGAATAACAGGTGCAAATCATCGGGCTTTACATGATGATCATAGTGCAGGCGCTTAATCATTTTTAAAAGAGTTGGATTCTTTGGAGGTTTCATATGAAATAAAAAGCGGTGAATAAGATATTCACTCAAGGAGTAGGCGATCATTCCAGATGCAAGGAAACCCCATAGTTGCCACTGGTCAAGACTAGGAAGGACGATTCCTAAACCAATAAAAAACAACAAGCCCATAACCATAATATCAGGATAAAGGATAAAATCTTTGATCACTTGCTTTTTCATCTCTTGTGTCCCTCCTATGCTCCCATACAGAAGTAAAAAACGTCATCTTTAAAATAAATGAGATTTCTTTGGCAATTATGCCTCCTTTCTATGTGGGATTAGCAGGTCAAACTCGATCTGGCTTTTTTCTTCTCCATTTATGCGAATCCGTAAACGATGTCTTCCCTCGTAATGCTTTCGAGTCGTCAGGTCTTTGAAAGCGTGTTTTTTCCTAAGGTGAGTGCTTCCAGAGGGAAATTCACGCTGAGTTAGTTGGAAAACTTTTGGCGAGTGATTGCCATTGGCTTTGACATAATCAATAAAATATTCGATTCGGAGCATTTTAGCTTGTTTACTCTGATTCAACAGCTCAAAGGAGAAAGTGAGGGTTTCCCCTAATGTGATGACAGGAGAAGAGATGTTTAAGTTCCTCACCTTCACCTCATCTGATGCTATATAGCCAAATAGCTGTAACAGATCAGGGTCTCCTTGTTTCAATAGGCTACGACTCGCATGCTTCACAATCCAATCTGTATGGGAGTGGTGACCTAGCCATGATGTGGCAATAGATTTAAGGATGTGCGGGTGATCCTTGGAGATATCGTTTAAATTATTGGCAACACTTTTTCTTACATAGAGCGAGGAATCCTCTCTAAGCTTTTCAAGAATCGGTAGAATAGGAGAAGGATCAGCAACTAAGCTACCTAGCTTCATGGACCAAGGGAGTCGAGGGCGACATCCTTCAGAAGACAAACGTCTTACATGATGGTCGTGATGGTTCGCCCATTGTTCCATTTGTCTTACCATTCTTTCTTGATCCTTGAGGATAAAAGCTCTTACAGCAAATTCTGAACTGGAAGAAGGAGTAAATCTTTCGAGAGCAAGAATGGATTCTTCCCAATGATCCAGCCCATATGCTTCGACAAAGTCAGGAAAGAACAGATATTCAATTCCCCTACACTCAGAAGCAATCTCCTTTAAGATGGATAATGACTGACTATAAGAATCGGGAAGTCCCTCTCTTAATGAGAGAGTGATATGACGAATTCGTTGTTTAAGTTCCTTGTTCTCCCACTCTTCATCGAAAATCTTACGCAGAAAACGCTGCTCATCAAATGTAGGATACTTGTTTTTGATGATCGATATAAAGGAATGGAAAAAATCCAGATGATATTTATCTTTTAATAGCTCAGCCATGACGACACCACCTATTTCGAGAATACAGTGCGAATGCACCTTGTTGCTTTCATAGCCAAGTGTATCACGGAAACGTGTCAGGGGTTGTCATCATTGCAAAAAAAGTGCTTCGTTATTTAGAGAATAGACCGCAATGCTGAATAATATCATTTGTTGGAAGTAAGGTAGCCTCATATATGTCCACCTTGTTGTTCTTCAAAAAAGACTGCACGACATGATATCCAACTGCGTAGCCAGCAAAAGAGGACAAACCTACTGCTTGATATCCTAGTTCAGTGGCTATGGAATCACCAAACATATAACTGCTAACCTCAGCAAATCCTTTCACTGCTAATGCCTCTTTTAGTACAGCAATAGAGTAGTCCAGCTCCTCTGCATCGAAGGAGGTCACCCAAGGACCTAGAAGTTCATCTCCATAGAGTTCTCGGGCAAATGATTCAGCTAAGCCTTCGATGATTAAGTAATCACCGACCGTAACATTTCCATGATCCCAATCAAAATAAGAGAAACGGAGATTATGGTGAAATTCATGGGCAATGAGGGCAGGGAGTTTTGGAATGTTATAGGGGGTTGGGTTCATAGTGATCATGATAAATCCAGGAATGCCGCCAAAACCGCAATATCCTTTTTGTAGCTCCAGTTTTTTAGGATCAGCAATATATAACCCAAATGTTAAAGCGTCAGCCTTGATAGTTAACTGATGTGCACGACTGACTTCCAAGCACCTCGATAATGTAGTTCGAGCTGTCTGTAGGGCATGTATCTCCTTTAAAAGCAGCAATGCCTGCTTTCCTTTGACGGTTTCAGTCATATCCAAATACCCTAGCATGCTTGTAGCCATTTTGACATCATATCCATTCTCTTGCTTTGCTTGGAGGGGAACATGTATTGTTGCCCACATCTCTTCAAAAGGCTTCATCATCGAATACCGGAAATAATCCTCTCTTTCTTCTTCTGACAACGAAAATAATTTTTCATATTGCTCAAGCGTATTTTCAATAATTAATTGCATACTGACACCCCATTCATCTTTTATAACGATTCTATTCGTTACTATAAATTATTACGTAACGTCAGAGTCAATAGAAAAGTAAAAAAGGATGATGGTCTAAAAAAACAGTACAGAAAAAATTAAGCAAACAGAAAATTTCGTATTGCGAAAAATATTTCGTGAAGATAGAATAGTGTACAAAGACTATATACTTAAGATGGGACATAAATCATGAAAAAGAAACTATTTTTATATGTGAAAGCACTCTCTGATTTCGGGACATTTATGGATTTAATTGTTTTAAATGTAGTGGTCTATGCAGCAACAGGAAGTGCAGCGTGGTTAGCCGCTACGATGGCTGCCCGAACACTGGGAGGAGTTCTCTCTAGCTTATTTTCGGGAGTTGTAGCGGATCGGTTTAACAGAAGAAAGATTATGATTGCAAGTGATATTATAAGGGTCGTCATCATTCTCCTTCTTATTCCATTCCCGAGTCCAATGATGATTATTGTGGGTTCTTTTTTAATTGGCGCATGTAATAGCTTTTTTATGGTAAGCTTTAGTGCTGAGATTCCTCAAATCTTTGGACAGAATAAGATTCTGGAAGTGAACTCTTTGATTGCTAGACTGACCTCTATCAGTTTAGTAGCAGGATTTATTGCCGCAGGTATTTTGACAGATTGGATTGGCTATGAATTAACCTTACTCATTGACGCAGGTACGTATCTGTTATCTACATATGTGTTATTAAAATTGAAATGGGAAACAACACCTGCCAGAGTTCTTCCTATTACAGATGGTATGAAACAAAAAATAACAGCCATAGGAAGCGATTTAAAGGAGGTAGTTAAATATTTGGTGAATGTTCCTTTGCTTCTCCTGCTCAATATTGTTTTTTTAGTAGGAGCCTTTGCAGGAAGTTCTCATAATTTAGGCATCCCCTTACTAGCAGAAATCATAAGCCTGATCAACAAAGCTTCTATTATGGGATGATCTGGGGAGTTTGGGGATTGGGTTCCATCTTGGCTACCTTAACCCTGCCCAGAATCAAATGGTTGAAGGATCAAAAGCTGTTTCTAGCTGCTTTCGGTTCAGCCATTCTCATGTCCACTGGCTTTATGATTTTTTATCCAGTATAAATTTGTATGTCATCCTTAGCTTTGCGTTTTTCACTGGAATATTTGATGCTTGTTTTACCACTTTACATGCCACAACGCTACAAAAGTCAGAGAACCATATTAGAGGTCGAATTTTTGGTGTGGGAATGCTCTTAAAATCGGTTGGCTTTGCAATTGGTTTTATCGTTGCTCCCATTGTATTGAAGTATGTAACAATGTCTGTTATGGTTTGGCTGTTCCATGGTTTTTTTGTCATGATCACTCTACTGGCTCTAGTGATTTCATGTTATTTAATCGTAAAGGAAAAAGAGAAAAAAAGTATCAAGCTGCCTGTTCAATCATAATACCAATGTGAGCAAGACGTTTTTACAAATTATCCCTTCCTTGTTATGATAGTTTTAAAAATAGCTTTGGAAGTTTAAGGAGGAGAGCATGTCTATTCATTACGATACGCTGCGAAAAATAGCGCAGGAGATCATAACTATTCCCCAGCATTTTCAACTAGAGATGGAGGATAGTATCCCAATAGGAGACGAGAAAGAGCGGGCTTTTGTCTGGGAGGTGCCTGGGACAGATGAAAAAATTGAGATTTGCTTAGATTTAAATACAGGTCAATTAACAAGATTAGAAATAGAAAGAGAACAAGAAGAAGAGAGAAAGACAGATGCAATGGAGAAAGAAATCAGAGCGGTTACCGATCCTTTTCTGAAAAAACATGCCCCAAACCATGCTGCTTATAAGTGGGTAGAAATAGAAAAGCAAAATGGAATCTATCATATATGCTATCAGGAGGCAGTAGGGGGACTCCCTCTCCCCAATACAGGCTGTTCTTTTGAGTTGGACAAGGAATTACAAATCATTAGATATCGGCTTGAAGAATATCATCAACCTACGGAACGTCCTACCTGGCCTGCTCAGATTGTAGAAAAAGAGAATGTTTTACAGAAGATACAAAGTGAAATGAGAACGGAGCTTGCCTTTGTTACGTTATGGCCATCTATCTATGAAATAGAGGGACAAGAGTCTGAAGAGCGCCTTGTCTATCTTCCTACTCCGAGCCACAGGTGGATGGATGCTGTGACAGGAGAAGATTTATTTGGGATGGACCACTATTTAATGCCACCGAGTGCCCCTATTGAATCGAAACAGGAAGGTCAAATAGATCAACACATAGATTCGATCCAGCAGAGGGCAGATTGGGAGAAGCGGTTGGGCATTGACGCTAGGCAACATACTGTATGGAAATCGAAGGATGATGGAGAAACCTTATCTTTTCTTTATAGGCAACAAGGCAAGGACAATGACACTGAGGAACTAGAAGCCCTGTCTGTAGAAGGCTACATGAAACGAAAATTTGGCAATATGCTTAGAAACTTAGAAGCTTCTTATATGTTCCAAATAGAAAAATCAACAGGACGATTACTAGGTTTTTCAAGGGGAGGGGAAGAAGAGGAGAGGACACCTTCTTTTACTCGGAAGAAATGCTGGGAAAAAGCCGAGTCTTTTTTACAAGCTGTTTTTCCCGATTTTCGCTCCTATCTATGGCTGCGGGAGGACAAGGAGGATACAGAGGACGAGGCACGCGAAGTTGAATTTTTCTATTTGCCTGTTTATCTGAATGGCGTACCTGTTGAGAGTGAAAGTGTTACCATTCGTGTTAGCACGTTTACGGGAGAAATCACTTGGTACAACGGAGTATCTTATGCTAAGCTCTGTCAGCTTCAGACGCATTCTTCGACTCCCGTGCTGACAGCAGAAGAAGCGTTAGCACGTTATGCAGAGCATCTTTCGGTATCTCTTGAATGGTTTCATGATCTAGACGTCGAACCCCATACGTATCGTTTAGTATATAAGATGAGCCTAGGGGAACGTTCGGATGGGGCAGAAAAGAAACAGCGAGAGCTACGCTATATTGACGCTTGTTCTGGAGAGGGTATTTGGAATCGAAAAGAGTGAGCAGAGTCCCCATTTTTCATCACAGAATTATTCCCGACTAAGAGTGAACACCCCATGTCAAAGAAGACATGGGGTGTTTTATCCCATTCTAACCGTCCCTTTTAAGCTTGAAGGTTCATGGGTTAACGAATGGGTCTATATTCTTTGATCACTCGAATAAATCGAAAATCATAATCCTCTGGACCTTGGACAGGTAAGCCCACCTCCATATTATGACGAATATAGGTCAAATTATCCTCTGTGATAATTTCTCCTGGTAATAATATAGGGATTCCGGGAGGATAAACCATAATAAATTCAGCAATGGTTCTTCCAGCTGATTGCTCAAATGGAACCAGCTCTGTTTCTGAATAGAAAGCTTCTCTTGGCGACATCGCTAAAATAGGGATATTAGGTAGCTCAATTGGAATGAGTTCTATAGAGGAATTTGACGCATGAGCGTAATCCTTGACCCTTCTTAATGCCTTGACTAATTCTTGGATAGATTCTTCCGTATCCCCAGGTGTCACAATACACAGGATGTTATACAAGTCGCTCATCTCAACTTCAATATTGGCATGATCACGCAACCAATTCTCAACTTCAAATCCAGTCAAACCAAGATCGCGCACATGAATTAGGAGCTTGGTTGGATCAAAATCGTAGGTAGCTTCATCCTCTCCTAAAATTTCTTCTCCCATACAATAGAAACCGCGAATCTGGTTAATTTCTGCACGCGCTTTATTGGCTAGTGCAATAGCAAAGCTAGCCATCTCCCTGCCATGCAGAGCTAATTGCTTTCTTGCCATATCAAGGGAGGAAAGCAAGAGATAAGAGGTAGAGGTTGTTGTCAGCATACTAATCACGGATTGTACTCGTTTAGGATTGACAAGAGAGCCTTTGACATTCAATACAGAGCTTTGCGTCATAGATCCACCTAATTTATGTACACTTGTTGCCGCCATGTCGGCTCCAGCTTCCATCGCAGACATAGGGAGCTCCTCGTGGAAATGGATATGGACACCATGAGCCTCATCAACCAGAACGGGAACATGAAAGGAGTGAGCTACCTCGACAATTTCTTTCAAGTTGCACGAAACACCAAAATAAGTGGGATTGATGACTAGCACAGCTTTGGCATCAGGATGTTGTTCTAGAGCCGTTTTGACAGAAGAAGTAGTAATGCCATGAGAAATCCCAAGTCTTTTATCCATCACTGGATGAATAAAGACAGGAATGGCTCCAGAAAAGATGATAGCGGAAGAAATGGATTTATGTACATTCCGAGGAATGATAATTTTGTCGCCAGGACCGCAAACAGACATAATCATGGTCATGATCGCTCCACTTGTACCTTGGACGTTAAAATATGTATGATCTGCACCGAAGGCGTCGGCTGCTAGGGTTTGGGCCTCTTTGATCATTCCTTTGGGATGATGTAAATCATCTAAAGGGCCAATATTAATTAAATCGATAGAGAGAGCATTCTCTCCAATAAACTCACGAAATTCAGGATTCATACCTACCCCTTTTTTATGACCGGGAATATGAAATTGAATTGGATTTCGTTTGGCATGTTCAACAACACCTGTAAATAAAGGGGTGTTATTGTGATCTAGAATTTTTGTCAAAAGGACCACCTCTTTCATATAACAATAAAATAGACGACCATCAGATGGAGCTATTATTCCAACTTGATGGTTAGAACGAGATAAAACAAATTGAGTATATCAAATTAAGGCAGGAATGCAAGAATTATTTGCAGAATGTTTCAATGTATCGAATTGGATTCAGTACAAATCAAATAGAGAAGGTGAAAAAAATGAAAACGAGAATAACCTCTTTATTACAAATCGACCGCCCGATCATCCAAGGAGGACTTGCCTATTTGGCTTATGCTGAATTGGCAGCTGCCGTATCTAATGCAGGTGGATTAGGGCAAATTACAGCTATGTCCTTATCCAGTCCAGAGGAATTGAAGAGAGAAATAGACAAGGTCCGAAAACTAACCGATAAACCCTTTGGTGTGAACTTTGCCATTGGGCAGCATGGAAGACCCTATGAACATATGTTAGACATTGCAGTCCAAGAATATGTACCTGTAATCACGATGACAGGGGGCAACCCACAGCCTTTACTAGAAAAGGTGAAAGACACAGGAATTAAAAAGCTAGTTCTCGTTTCCTCTGTCAGACAAGCGCAAAAGGCGGAAGAATTAGGAGCTGATGCTGTTATGGCAGTGGGACAAGAGGGGGGAGGACACATTGGTAGAGAAGATCTGGGTACCTTTGTTCTGATCCCTAAGGTCGTCGATTCTGTGAAGATTCCTGTCATTGCAAGTGGTGGAATTGGAGATGGTCGCGGTTTGCTAGCTTCCTTTGCTTTGGGAGCAGAAGGAATTGAGATGGGGACTCGATTTATTGCCACTCAAGAGTGTATTCATGCTCATCCAGAATATAAAAACCTGATTGTTTCTGGCAGTGAGCAGGATACAGTGGTTATCAAACGAAGCCTTGGAGCACCGGGACGAACCCTACATACCAAGCTAGCGCAAAAAATTATAGAACGAGAAAAGAGCGGTTCAACCTATGAAGAGCTAGCTGAATATATCGGTAGAAGAGCCAATCAGAAATTAATCTATGAAGGAAAAGCAGATGAAGGGTTTGGCTGGGCTGGTCAAGTTATTGGTTTGATTAAGGATATCCCAACGGTTCAGGAATTATTAGATCGTATGGAGGCAGAAGCAAGAGAGTACTTACATCGCAGTCAAAAAATATGGGAGGAATAGGTTTGTTCTATTCCTCCTCCTGTGTAAGTCTAGGGGCGTAATGCGAGTTTGTAGAGGGGGGCTAGAGTAGAGAAGGTTTCTAGAATCTTCTCTGTTAAGGCCTGTCCATCACCAAGGATCGCCTCTTCTCTAGGAATTTGTACCCCGCATAAGAATTCTGCTTTCTTTACTTTGTGCAGCCTTTGAAGCAAATCCACCAGCTTTTCTTCATCCATCTCTCGAATGACCTCAGGCTTCATATGATCATCTGACCAAACATAGTGGTCAGGAATTTGCTTTAAAATACTCTCTGTTTCTTCTAAGGCAGTCTTCGCAAAATCCCCTTTGATTGGAGATTCATAAATCATCGCAAACCAGATAAAGAGGTGGGATTGCCACAAGCCAACTTGAAAATGCGGATGCTGCTTATAGCCCCTTTTATTATTCGCCCATGCTACCCATGTATCATTTGGTGGATTTACTGTTCGACGTGCATGCTTTGCCACATGAGGGTACATCTCTTCACCAGTCAGTGATCCTAACTCAGAAGATAGATTTTGTCCTAATAAATCTAGTTTTGGACGGATTTGCTCAATGAGGCTTCCATTCTCGGTTCCAAGCCTTCTATCTTAAATACATCAAAATCTTTTGCCGTAAACCCTGTAAAAGTCATCTTTCTTGCGCCTCCTTATTCTGTCTACCTTACACTATACCAAAATGAATCATAAAGAAAAAATAAAAAGCTTTATAAAAAATGTGATGCTGACAAGGGAAGCTGCATAATAATAGATACTAACACTACAGAAAAGTGAAAAAAATAATTTTCAAAAAATTCGCATTTCCCTCTATTCTTTTTGTCTAAATTTGTCGATAATAGGTATAAGAAGTAGTTTATCTCGTTCTAATCGTCGGTAAGACTCCCTCCTCTATAGGAGGGAGATAACCGACGCTAAGAACCAGATAAGGGCGACTAATCATCAGGTGGAGTAAAAACTCCATCTGATGGAAGTCTACTTTATCGAATTTAGAAAGGGAGTGACGTAACCATGGAAAAAGTATTGGAAGTGTATAGGAAAGACGATGCTGATCGCAGAATCCCTGTGTTACGCTTGGAGATTGATTATGAATTACTTAACTTGCATGATGCGATGTTGGATGAAGATTTAGAAAAAATGGAAGGCTGTAAACAAAAGCTTGAGGAGCTAAGAAAAGAATTATTGTTATTAGAAGCCTACAGATCTGGAGGTAAGAAGTGGTCAGTAAGAAAAAAATAGAGAAAAAATGGTAAGCATCTCGTCTGGAGTTTGGGCGAGGTGCTTTGTTTGTAGTATACTTATTCTCATAAAGGATAAGGGAGGAGAGAATGATGACAACAGCTAGCTTACAAGAGTTGTATCAACAGGCTAAATCGTGGACGATTGAAGCGGGAAATAGATTAAAGGATTCGCTTCAGGAAGCCTTACAAGTGGAGTATAAAACATCAGCGGCGGATTTAGTGACAGAGAAGGATCGAGAAACAGAGCAATTTTTTGTGGACCTCATTCAAAAGCATTACCCAGAGCATTATATCTTGGGCGAAGAAGGAATTTGTTCAGCAAAAGAGTATGATCCTTTAAATGAGGTAGTCTGGATCATTGATCCTATCGATGGAACGACTAATTTTGTTCACCAAAAACAAAATTTTTCGATTTCCCTAGCGATTTACATAAAGGGTGAAGGCAAAATAGGAATCATCTATGACCCGATCAAGAACGAATGCTTCCATGCTCTAAAAGGAGAAGGAGCTTACTTAAATGAGAAGAAATTGGATATGTTAAGGACAACGACAGTGGAGGAGGCTCTAATCGCGATCAATAGTTTATGGTTAACTCCTAATTCATTGTTTGATCATCTTTCTTTACAGAAGCTTGTTAGACAGGTTCGTGGTACACGTTCGCTTGGTTCAGCTGCTTTAGAAATAGCTTCAGTAGCGAGTGGAAGATTAGATGGATATATTACTCTAAGGCTCGCCCCGTGGGATTTTGCAGCAGGGCTAGTGATCTTGGAAGAGGTAGGAGCTAAGATGTCTACAGTGGACAATCAGCCCATTGATGTATTTGAAAAATCCTCTATTTATGTAGCGAAGCCTAGCTTACATGAAGCGCTTATGACTACGTTTTTACAGGGAGCAAAAAAATCCCCTTAAAAAAAGAGGGGATTATGAGTGAGTCTGATCTTCTTCTCTCCATTTCTTCTTTAATGTGAATCCAAAACCAGTAATGAAGATGGAAGCAATGAAGGCAAGGACCCCCATAATGGGATTGCGTGCCCCTAAGGAGAAACCGACAAGGATAAAGCAAGTCACTCCTAAAGTAGCTATGAGTAAAAAAATAAGCTTTCGTTTCATTTATATCCTCCAAATGATAAACTAGGGTACAGAGCATAAGAAAGACTGGGCATATGGCTTCTATTATAACATATCTATAAGAATCTGTTGCCAACCAATATGAAACAAGTGTACACTTGATAAGTTAGAAATGCTACCAGGAGGCGAACAAGGTTATAGCCTCATGACGAATATATGAAGGAGCTTGAGAGAAAAGTATGAAAAGAAGAGAAGACTTACGTAATATTGCTATCATTGCCCACGTAGACCATGGAAAAACGACCTTAGTTGATAAACTGTTGATGCAATCTGGAACCTTTCAGGAGCACGAACAGGTAGCGGATCGCATGATGGATTCCAATGATCTGGAAAGAGAGCGTGGGATTACGATCTTAGCAAAAAATACGGCGATTCAATATCAAGATCATCGTATCAACATCTTAGATACACCTGGACATGCCGATTTTAGTGGAGAAGTAGAACGAATCCTAAAAATGGTGGATGGAGTTTTACTAGTTGTTGATGCTTTTGAAGGCTGTATGCCGCAAACTCGATTTGTTTTGAAAAAGGCTCTAGAACATCAATTAACTCCTATTGTTGTAGTGAATAAGATCGACCGAGAGCATGCCCGACCTCTAGAGGTTGTGGATGAAGTGATTGATTTATTTATTGATTTAGGAGCGAATGAGGATCAATTAGAATTTCCGGTTGTCTATGCGTCTGCTTTAGCAGGGACATCCAGTTTAGATCCAGAGCAACAAGGACCCGATATGGTTCCTTTATTTGAGTCAATCATCTCGCATATTCCAGCTCCGATAGCGGATGAACAACAGCCGCTTCAATTTCAAGTAACGATGCTCGATTATAATGATTACCTAGGTCGAATTGGGGTTGGACGAGTTCAACGAGGAACCATGCAATTAAACCAAGCGGTAGCCGTTATGAAAGCAGATGGCTCTGTTCGTAATCTAAGAGTGACGAAGCTTTTCGGCTTTATTGGCTTGAAAAGAGTGGAAGCACAGGAAGCAAAAGCGGGAGATATTATTGCAGTGGCTGGTTTAGAGGATATTAACGTAGGGGAAACCGTGTGCGATCCTGCTCATCAAGAAGCGTTACCTCTATTGAAGATAGATGAACCGACATTAAAGATGAACTTTATTGTGAATAACAGTCCTTTTGCTGGTAGAGAAGGAAAGCATGTTACCGCGAGAAAGCTAAAGGATCGTTTGATGGACGAGCTTGAAACAGATGTGAGCTTGCGAGTGGATGAAACAGATAGTCCTGAGGTGTTTGTTGTATCGGGGCGTGGAGAATTACACTTGGGAATTTTAATCGAGAACATGCGTCGTCAAGGCTATGAGTTACAGGTTTCTAAGCCTGAGGTTATTATCAAGGTGGTAGACGGTGTGAAATGCGAGCCTGTGGAACGGCTGATTGTCGATGTTCCTGATGAATACACAGGAAATATCATGGAAGCCATTGGTTACCGTAAGGGTGAAATGACCAATATGATTAATAACGGTACTGGACAAGTCCGTTTAGAATTTATGATTCCATCTCGAGGTCTCATTGGCTATCGCACCGAGTTCTTAACTCAAACACGTGGATACGGGATTATGACACACTCTTTCGACTCCTATCGTCCAGTTGTTAAATCGAACATTGGTGGACGTCGTTTTGGAGCTCTGATCGCTCATGAAACAGGGACAGCCAATACCTATGGACTCTTAAATGTTGAAGACCGAGGGACGATGTTTATTGTTCCGGGAACAGAAGTATACGAAGGTATGATTGTAGGGGAGCATTCTCGAGAGAATGATCTTACGGTTAATGTCTGTAAGGCGAAGGCAGCGAATAACATTCGTTCTGCAAACAAGGAAGAAACCGTCAAGCTCAAAGCACCAAGACGTTTAAGCTTGGAAGAGGCTCTAGAGTTCTTAAATGATGATGAATATTGTGAGATTACGCCAGAATCGATTCGTTTGCGTAAGAAATATCTCAATAAATCAGAACGTGAGCGTCATGAAAAGAACAAGAAGAAAGTAGAAGCATAAATTTTAGGGATTAGGAAGTATAAGGTAGGGAGATGATACGATGAAGTTAGGATGTCATGTCAGTGTGGCAAAAGGATTTCTACATGCCTCTAAGCAAGCAAAGGCTCTGGGAGCTGTTTCGTTTCAGGTTTTCACCAAAAACCCAAGAGGCTTAAAGCCCAAGAAACTAGATGTCAAGGATGCTCAGCTCGGCTTAGAGTTTTGTCAAAAAGAAGGGATCGACCTGATTTGTCACACTCCCTATATCACCAACTTATCCACTCCGAAAGAGGATTTACTAGAGGCAACCATTCGTTCAATCAAAGAGGATCTTCTCATTGCTGAAGCATTTGGAGCCAAGGGAGCCGTTGTCCATTGTGGGAAGCATGTAGGTGAAGGGGAAGAGGCAGGGACAAAAAGGATGATAGAAACACTTAATCTGATCCTGCAAGACTACGAAGGCTCCACAAAGCTTCTTCTAGAAAATACAGCTGGCCAGGGAAGTGAAATAGGCTTAGAAATTCAAACCTTAGTGGATATCCGTCTTGCTACTGATTTTCCTGAAAAAATAGGCTTTTGTTTTGACACCTGTCACTCCTTCGCTGCGGGTCAATGGGATGAAGATACTTTTCCAGCCCTTGTTGATCAGATGGAGGGATCAGGATACCTTGATGCCCTATACTGTATCCATTTCAATGATAGCAAGGCGCCATTTGGCAGCCGAAAGGATCGTCATGAGAAGATTGGGAAGGGAGAAATTGGAGCAGCTGGCTTAAAGCAATTTCTGCTTGAGGAGCGCTTTGCTCATCTTCCCATTATTCTAGAAACACCTGCCGAGGATGAACAAGAATATGCCGAAGAAATCCTATATCTTAAAGAACTAATCGCTGAGGGAGGGAAGTAACATGATCAAAGACTGGATCTATTCTTACTTCCATCCAGAAATATTTCCGGCATTTGTCACTTTGTATTTTGTCATTTTTATCCTTTCTGCCATCGTCTACAAAATGGGGTTTGCCAGAAAGCTTCCTATTTTGAAGTCTTTTGTTGTCTATGTGGCGTTGGCATTCGGATGTATCCTTCTTGCTTTTTTAGGAACGGGACTACCGATCCCTGAATCCTTACTTCTTGCTGTAATCTTACTGGCGATTGTCAAAATAAGAACAAGGAACTCAGCTCCTTTTCGTAATCGCTCAAGTGAAGAACAAGAGGGGAGGAAGGATGTATGACGCTAGAAGATGCTATCTTTAATTATTTGCAAATTAAGCATGTCGCAGTGAATCGACCAGATGATGGTGCTGCTCAGGAAACGTTTCAATTCTTTCAGGAGATTTTGGATGAAGATTTTAAGCTTGAGGATTTTAAGGAAGAATTGCAGGACGGAATGTATATCGTGCGTTTTATTTACGAAGAGGCAGAGCAAGTGAAGGAATACCCTGCTGAATTTGTTCAGCAGCTACTATTAGATATTCAATCTGAACCTAAATTTAATGAGTAAGGAAAAAGCCCCATTTTTTTGCTTGAAGTAGAGCAAGAAAAACGGGGCTTTTTTTTGAGCTTATTTTTTAGTCACCATTCATCCTTTTTTATTTGGAATGTTGGGAGCTTTAATGTTCCTTCTTCTCTTCTTTTTTCTGTCTTATCACGAATTCTATCGTTACACTCTTCACACATATAAGTTACGAGAGGATGGTTTCTTAATCTTTTGCCTTTTACAGAATCACGATCAATCTCTTGGATTTTATTACAAAGTACACATTTTACTCTCATCGTTTCTGCCTCCTATATCTTTAGTATAGCATGGAAAGACAGATTTTACGAAAGGGAAAGAAATAGGAAGAATAGGGGACATGAATTGACATCTTTTTCTTTTAGCCGTACAATTTATACTGTCAGAAAAAATGGGAGTGAGTAGAATCGTGGAAAAAAATCCACCGTTGAGTCGAAAGGATAAAGCCAATCAAATCAAGCGTAATAAGAAAAAAAGAACGCTGAGGATTGTGCTGCTTTTTCTCCTAATGAGTCTATTATGTATGGTTTCGATTGTAGGCTATGCTTATATCAGCTTAGATAAAGCCTTAAATAAAATCGCCAGTTCTCCATCTAAAGCTGTCAGCGCAGCAGAAACGAAGGCAGAAGTAGATGAGCATCCAGAAGATACTCAGAAGCCCTTTGCGGTTGCCATTATAGGTACTGATAATCGACCTGGTTCTGGTGGGACTCTCAATACAGATGTTTTAATGGTTGCGGTAGTTGATCCTAGTAAGCATGATGTTCATTTGCTTTCTATCCCCAGAGATACGAAGGTGAAGATCCCAGGTTACTCAGGCTATCGTAAGGCGAACTCTGCTTATGCTCTTGGTGAAACAAAGCGAATCCAACAAGAAAAGGCGAAGAAGGAAGTCACGACGTCAGGTGTTTCTGTCGTCAGGGACATGCTCTCTGATTATTTAGAGATACCCGTTCGTTCCTATGTCACGATAGATTTCAAAGGATTTGAAGCGGTGGTAGATGCAGTGGGTGGTCTGAAGATCAATGTTCAGAAATCAATGATATATGACAGTTATGCTGATGGTACTCATATCCGCATCTCCAAAGGGGAACAGGTTCTTGATGGAAAAAATACACTAGATTATGTTCGCCATCGACTAGATAATAGAGGAGTTAACTATCAATCAAGCGATTTCGAGCGAAATGAACGCCAGCAAGAGGTCATTAAGGCATTAGTGTCTAAATTAATAACGATAGAAGGAATGAAGAATCTACCAAATGTGCTTGAGGCTGTGGTCGAACACACCTCTACTAATTTGACAAGAGAGCAAATGGGAGCCCTTATTCCTGATCTTAAAACGATCTCGAATGAACGAATCTCCACCATTGCTAACCAAGCATACTGGGATTCAAAGCAGAGCTTTACGGTTATTCCAGAAGAGAGATTAAACGAGATTCGGGCTGAATTGAAAGAATTACTAGAGGGGCGAGAACTAGAGAAACAAGAACAAGAATAATTCCTCATAGAATAGGTTTTCAGATGAATGAATAACATGTATAGTAAATCTTACAAGTGAAAAACTAAAGAAAGTATAATAAATAAGGAGGAATGAAATATGGCTGAAACGATGGCAACTCAACTAACAGATGAACTTCTACCGCTACTTCAGAAGGAGCGTTTTGTCACGTTATCAACAATTGATTTTGAAACAGGTGCACCTAACGTAAGCGCCATTTCTTGGATTTATGCTCCAAATACATCTGTCATCAGATTTGCTGTAGATAATCGTTCAAGAATTGTCCAAAATATTGCGCAATCAAATCAGGTTGTTCTCACATTAATAGGAGCAGGCTCATGTTATGCGATTGCCGGGGAGGCAACACTTGCTATTGAGAAGATGGAAGGGACTCCATTAAAGCTGGCTCGAATTGATATTGCGGTTAAGGAAGTAAGAAATGTGATGTTCTATGGATCTAGAATATCTGTAGAACCAGAATACGAAAAAACATATGACGCAGAAGCGGCTGCTAAGTTAGATAAGCAAGTCATGGATGCATTAAAAGCTTAGTCAATTCGTAAGGACAAGTGAATATATGATTTTATTATGGTAATAGTAACTTGTCTTTCATGTTTCACATAATATCAAAAATAGTACAACAATAAGGTACATCACTTAGAATAAGGGGTGTACTTTATTGTTGTAAGCGACAAACTCTCCCCAAAGATACGGTTATTGCAATCAGAGAGGTTATTTACAATACCAGAAATGGAAGGAGAATGAGATGGAAGAAAGAATAAAGGATTTAGTCGATTTTACGAGAGAAAAGTACGGGTTAGCAGAATACGATCTACATACATGGGACATTTGCCGCCACAAAACGATTTTTAAGGATACAGTTTATACGCTAAGCATGGAATGGTTTCCAAACCATGAAAAAGATTGGGAAGATGAGGGGTGTAATCCAAAGGGAACGGCTTTTATTGAGATAGATATCCATACAAGGAAGGTCAAAAAAATAATCTTTGTAGGTGGAATTTCTTATACTGACAGTATGACTTTTGATTGTAATGACAATGGTGGGATCATCAAGTGGATTGAAAAGGAAGCAGATCTGAAATATGGACAGCAATTTGAGTTTTGGAAAGAAAAAGAAAGAGTGCTTCATTTCAGAGAATGTATTGATGGTGTTGCTGTTTCTCCATCTGGATATATTGAGTTGAGGCTTGATGAGGCAGGTAAGCTCACGCTATTTTCTATTTATGGTCAGTTTCCTAATGAGGCCTCAGTAAAGCAAGAAGCGTATGTACTTTCAATTGATCAAATAGAAGAACGGGCAAAAAAACAATTAACGTTGGTGGAATTTCCTGTTGAAAAAAAGAAGAAGTTAGTTTCTGTCTATGCGTTTGAAGAGATTTTTATAAAAAATGATTGTTCCTCTACTATACCAGTTGAATTTATTGTTGATGTTAAAGCTTATTTGCAAATAAACAAAGAAATAGAGTGGGATTATCAAATTAACAAACCTTTTCACAAAAAAGAAATATCTTTAGTTGAGGAGATCACACCTGAACAAGCATTTCAGCGTGAACCACATCCAGATCTTCAACCAATCACAGAGGAGGAAATCCCAAAGTGTATTGAAGCCATTCAAAAATTTTTAAGTCAAGAATACACGAATGATTCAGGGAGATGGATACTAAAATCGTTACATCGAGATAGGGGATACATCCAAGCTATATTGATGGCAAAGGAACAGAAAGAACGTGTGTTTAAAAGAAAATTGAAGCTTGTCATTGATTCGAAGACATATGAAGCCTTAAATTACATGGACAATGAACCGTTTTTAGAGATCTATAAAGACTTAAAAGCAGCGGAGGAAATAAAGGTTACGAATGAGGAAGCATATGAGAAAATTAAAGACATGATAGAACTGAAACCTTATTATGTATATGATTTCGAGCAAGGCTACTATGTCCTATGTGGAAAGTTAGATTGTCACTATGCAGTAAAAGCCTCTAGTGGGGAGGTTGTTGAAGTAAGTGAATTGGAATAGAACGATAGCCTCTATACCAGCAGTTGAGGAAAACTCCATCTGCTGGTTATTCGACTTTACCAAGAGCTATGCCTCCACCGACTTCGAACGTTTCTGCTGCTTTCGTACTTTCTCCACAATGAAAAGAAGCAACAGAAGAAACACGCCAAAGACAGAAGTGAAGAGGGTCCAATATTTCATCACAAATTGTAAGTGATAGGTTACGTTTGGATAGATCACGAGAGAAAGAACAATTAGGATAAGGGCTAGAGGGAATAAAAGAGGCCGATAATCCTTAAGCGACATAACTGACCTAGGCCAAGAGCTGTTGCGTAAAAAAGAACCGTTAATTTAAGAAAGATCGTGATCATCCATATTCCTGCCACTACCGCTTCAATTCGTTCAATAAAATCACCGATGCTAATCCTCTTGGCTAATAGATAGCTGGGAAAAATACTTCTAGCGGAAATATCCTCACCCAGAACGAGGATCGACAAACTAGTGACGATGATGAGGAACGTTCCTCCTATCAGCCCTCCCTTGAGGAATGCTTTTCCAGCCTGCTTTGCTTTGTTCACATAAGGAAAAATCATTAAAAAAACGACCATTTCAAAAAAAGGAAAGCCGACAAATTGATAGGCGCCGCGAAAAACAGGAAGCATTCCTTCATCGAGAATGGGTTTAGCTCGGTCTAAACTCACTTCTGGGAGAACAAAAATGACGAGAATCGAAAACATGAGCAGAACCCAAGGGAAGAAGATCTGAGCAGTACGTGCTAGAACCTCCATTCCTAATCGGGCTCCCATAACGACAATAGCAGTAAAAAGGATCAATATAGCTTCAATAGGTGTTTCGCCTAAAGTATGTGTAATCATAAATTCTCCAATATCTCTTAAATCAAGGGCAGAAATAAGAAAAAAATAAGCTAGGTAGAGAAGCGATACCAAGCTGCCCATCCATTTTCCTAGCACCGCTTGGTGGTACTGAATAAAAGTTGTATTCTTCATTCTTCTACCCACCATGTTATAGAGACAGATGACAAGGAGCCCCATTCCCACTCCTAGAATAGCAGTGATCCAAGCATCTTGTTTTGCTTCGATGGCAAGCATCGAAGGGAGTAACAAAATAGGACTTCCGATCATAGAAAGAGTAACAAGGAGAGTAAATTGATTTGGGCTTATTTTACCGTTTTCGATCACAGCCGATCACATCCTTTCGTCTAATTAGGAATGGATTCGATAAGAAAATCTCGTAAAGGCTTAAATAGGCTTTCAATGAAATGTAGAGGGTTGAGAATAGTATGGTCAAGAATATGAAAACTGCTTAGCAGAACCCCAGTTCCCAGCAAGATAGAAAAAGCCCATACCTCCCTTGTTCGTCTTTTTTTTAGCAGCGGTGGAATTTCAATGAGTGAAAATATGGCAGCTAACAGGAGAATTCCAAGAATAAATAACATAGATCCTCCTCACTTTCTTTTAAAGGTGTTGGCTATCGTTCCTACTCTTCTTATTTTGGCATCTACAGTAACATTCACTTCTAGCTGGACAAAATGCTGATCCCAATCATCCTTCAGCTTCTTCCAAGCCTGCGGTTTTTGTCTATAAATCATATCTCCAAAGCCAAAAATATCAACCTGGTATTCTTCTTGTACATTTTTAATACTACGCATTATTTTTTCTTGGACGATGGTGGCAATCTCTTTTTCTTTTTGCTTTATTTGTTGAGGGTCAGCCAAATCGATTTGATTACACTCTACGTCCGATATATCTCCTTCAAGCTCGAAGGAAAGATCGATGGTTGGCTGCGAATCCTTCATGATCACTTTTACTTTTCTAGAAGCACGTATGAGGTCGTATCCAATATACCCATCACCAGAGCAATTTGTATTAATAATCGTGCTTTCCACCGCATTCCGGATGTAGTTGTATGCTTTGCTTTCATCTTCATCTAGCCAGCCGATGAGTTTATCTTCTCGAAAGATTCCCATTCCTGAGTAACGAAAATTGACAGGAGCTTCACTTGTCTTTACGTTATCTTCTTTTTTTCCTTCCTCAGGATTTCCTATAATTTGAATACCGGTAATGACAGGATGTTTTCCTTCGCTCAAAATGTCGTGGATTAGCTCATCTAAAAAAACACCATCTGTCTCCGCCCATTTTCTTGATGAGGTTTCCAGGGAATGGAACATTTTGTTGGCTGGAAGCTTCTCGATAGGGTGAGGAGTTGAAGAACCTGATGAGCCGTCACTTCCCTGGTCACAGCGATATAAAAATCGGTCCTTAATTCGCGATATCTGGAAATGAAATCAAGAGGCTTCGCAATTCCTTGCTTGGCTAACTCCTCACCTAAGAAAACCATTCGGACATGGGCAAGATAAACTTTATTAGGGACTTGCTTGGTCATTTTTCGCATGGCTTCATGGATCGTTTCGCCTGTCGATGTATATAAACTAACAGGGGTATCGTATCCTCCTCCTCCCATTCCTTCGACAACCTCGCTTGGGTTGAGAATCTGAACAGATACCTGATATCCCTTCTGGTCCTCTAGAGCATCAATACCAATGGCGGAAGCAATGCTCAATTCGTTGAGTTCTCTCCTGTTCCAACAGCTTGTTAACAAGAGAAGAATAAAAATAATAAGGATGCCTTTCACGATTTTTGGGAGCATTATTCGTTTCCTCCAGACTCATTGCTTCTATTGGGTGGTTTCCCTGGAGAGGAGTTTGCTTCTCTTTTATTGTTGAATTGACTTAGTAAGCGTGGTCTTGCAAACATTCCCCAAATTGGAACGCGTAGGATGCTGTCTTTTTGGTCATCCATAATAAAGGGAGCCATTGGTGACATGAAAGGAATTCCAAAGGAACGTAAACTGCATAGATGGAGAACCATTGCGATAATCCCTATGGTGATGCCAAATAAACCAAATGCCGCCGCCAATCCCATCATGAGAAAGCGGATCATACGTATGGCAATTGCCATATTAAAGGAAGGGAAAACAAAGTTAGAGATGGCTGTAATGGAAACGATAATCACCATTGCTGGAGAAACAAGTCCTGCTTCTACAGCTGCTTGTCCCAAGACAAGAGCACCAACAATGGAGATGGCTTGTCCTACTGCTCGTGGCATTCTGACCCCCGCTTCTCTCAGGATTTCGAAGGTGATCTCCATTAATAGCGCTTCAATAAAGGCGGGAAATGGAACGCCTTCTCGATTCGCTACAACGCCAATTAATAGCTCTGTGGGCAGCATTTCTTGGTGAAAGGTTAGGATAGCTACATAGAAAGCGGGTGCCAATAGAGCAATGAAAAAGGTTAAAAATCGTAAGAGCCGTATGATAGTAGAGATATCAAAACGCTGATAATAATCTTCGCTCGCTTGAAAGAATTGCATAAATAAAGCAGGAACAATAAGGACAAAAGGAGTACCATCTACGAGAATCGCGATTCGACCTTCCAAAAGGTTGGCAGCTACAGAATCTGGGCGCTCGGTATTATACATCGTAGGAAAGGGGGTATAGGTTTCATCTTGAATGAGTTCCTCGATATATCCGCTCTCCAGAATCCCATCAATATCGATCTTATCTAAGCGTTGATGAACCTCTTCGACGATTTTGTCGTTAACAATCCCTTTGATATACATAATAGCAATACTTGTTTTGGTCACTCTTCCAATTTCCTTGGTTTCTAGCCAAAGCTTTTCAGATTTGATCTTGCGTCTGATTAAAGAGGTGTTTGTTCGTAAGCTTTCGGTAAACCCTTCCCGGGGTCCACGAATCACGGTCTGTGCCTCAGGTTCCTGAACCCCACGATTTTCCCAGCCGCGTGTGCTGCATATAATTCCTTTTGTCATTCCATGTACAAGTAATATGGTGTCGCCTGACATAATGCTTGTGTATAACGTGTTATATTCCTCAACAATTTGTGCTTCAGCAACCTCTAAAATAAACTGATAAATAAACTCGATTTTATCGTTTGTTGCTGACAATTGATGAATCAATGTAGAGGTTCTCGTATCAATAAGCAAGGTTTGCACGATGTCCTTAGGAATATCTTTATCCACCAGCCCCTCAACATACACAATGCAACATTGAATTTCTCCATTTTCTCCCGTGTTAAATCGCCGAATGACTACATCTGTGCTTTTGCCCGTTTCTTCTTCTATCTTTTGTATGTTTTTTTCAAGCTCAGTAAAAATGGGAGCAGAATCTTTGTTCTCAGTAGATGATAGATCAAATCTTTTTTTCCTTGATTTCTTTTCTGTTATTTTGCGTATTGTTTTTTTAAATCCCATATGTTGACACCTCTTTTTTATAACCTTCCCCATCTTTTTTTTTTCATGTAAAAAAAATACACAGCGCCCTGTAGTACGGATCGCTGTGTGTTTTTATATGGGATTGTTATCGCACGCGGTCTTAGCGTGGAGGCTCCTGTTGTGGAGTAAGTCTATTCTCTGTTCGTTCCTGTGGGGGTTCCTCCGCTTCTTCAATCTGGCGCGGAATCTGAGGCATAATACGTCCGACAATCTCAGCCAGCTCGTCCATGACGCCTTCGATAGGTCGTCCTTGGCGAATATCTTCTGCCATTTGCCTTAATCTGTAGTTCGTATCAATATCGGCTGTCACAATGGCATAGGCTCCTTTGGGATCGGATTTTAATGCTTCAGCGACCGTATATTTAATCGTTCCTACTCTTGCACGATCTAGAGTGGCATCGAGGTCAATTCCAACAACTGCCCAACGACCAACGACGACGGCTGTCGCATCATTGACCTGTTCTACTCTTGTCGCTAGCTTTACTAATCTTTCTGCCACTTCTTGAGCATCGCGATTGCGATTAGGGGTTTGTGGTGCTTTGGTACCTTGATTAAACCCTCGCATGTTTTGTTGAGGAGGAACATGATGGAGGTCATAGCCTTCAGTACCACGTGTCTGATTTTGGTTCACAAAGCCTTGTCCTTGCTGGCTCCGATTGATGTACCCATGGTCATATTGTGTCATATAGCCTTGCTCGTTTTGTCGAGTAAACCCAGTTAAATTCGGGTTTTCTCTAACTGTAAAGGGATTTGCATTTTGATATGGATAGGTTTCTCTTTGGAAGCCTTGTGTTTGGTTCTGATCTAAGCCTTGTCCTTGTATATTTTGCTGTTGATTTGCCGGATTACATCCTGCGATAAACAGAATGAGTAGAAGAATGAGTATGGAGCTGTTTCTAAGCAGTTTCATGCAAGTTCATCCTTTCTCCAAACGATGATTGAATCATCATTTTTATTTACCTATAGTTTATCCGTCTATATTTAATCCATGAGTCATACATTTAAAAATAACAGCTATTGAGATTATTACTTTTTACCAAAAATCCTAACTTTTGATCAACCAAAGGGAGGCGGAATCTTGAAAAAGATCTATGTCTTAGATACGAATGTGCTATTGCAAGACCCTCACGCTATTTTTTCTTTTGAAGACAATGAAATTGTTATACCAGCCGTTGTACTTGAAGAAATTGATTCTAAAAAAAGGTATATGGATGAAATAGGGAGGAACTCACGTTATTTTTCGCGTATCTTAGATCAGTACCGAATGAAAGGAAAATTGCATGAGGGAGTTCAATTAGAAACGGGTGGAACTCTTCGAATCGAATTGAACCATAAATCTTTTTTAAAGCTTCAAGAAACATTTATCGAAAAGACGAATGATAATCGAATTATTGCTGTTGCTCTCAATTTACAAGAGGAGGAACAAGAAAAAGGGAATCCCAGACCTGTCATCTTAGTTAGTAAGGATGCCTTGGTTCGTGTAAAGGCGGACGCATTAGGAATCCCGGCGGAAGACTTTCTTTCTGATCAGGTTGTACAATACTCCAAAAGCTATTCGGGGAGTATTGAAATCAGGGAAAGGAAAGAAACCATTGATTTATTTTACTCTCAGCATAAGCTAGCGTTGAAACAGCTCCAACAAAACAGAAAACTTTTCCCTCATGAATTTGTTATCTTGAGGGATGAATTAGGTTCTTCGGCATCAGCGATTGGAAAGGTAGGAGTGGATGGTAAATCCATTCATCCCTTAAAATTTAGTGAAGATCATGTTTGGGGTGTGAAGCCTAGAAATGTTCAACAAAAAATGGCATTTGAGCTATTACTTAACGACCATATTCCGCTTGTGACCCTAACAGGAAAAGCGGGAACAGGAAAAACATTGCTTTCATTAGCAGCAGGCCTATTAAAGATTGAAGATGAACATAAATATCAGAAGCTGCTGGTAGCTCGTCCAGTTGTCCCTATGGGAAAAGATATAGGATATCTGCCTGGTGAAAAGGAAGAAAAGTTAAGACCGTGGATGCAGCCCATCTTTGATAACTTAGAGTATCTTTTTAGTACGAAGAAGCCAGGAGATTTGGATCGGATCTTAGCAGGGTTAGGAAGTACCATTCAAGTCGAAGCCTTAACTTATATTCGAGGACGGAGTATTCCGGAACAATTTATTATTATTGATGAGGCTCAAAATTTAACTAAGCATGAGGTGAAAACGATCATTACTCGTGTCGGAGAAGGGAGCAAAATAGTCCTAATGGGTGATCCAGAACAAATCGATCATCCTTATCTTGATGAATCAAACAACGGTTTAACCTATGTAGTCGAGAAGATGAAAGAACAGGGGATTAGTGGTCATATCCGCCTAGAAAAAGGAGAACGCTCCCCACTTGCTCAGCTTGCGGCTCAACTCCTCTAGAGGTACAATAGGAAGGAATAGAGGATAAAAGGTGGTAATAGTAAATGAACTTATGGATGCAACCCTTAGGTCCCATACAAACGAATGGATATGTTCTTTCCAACGATAAGGGAGAGGCGATTATTTTTGATCCTGGAATGAACCCAGAACCAATGCTTGAACACATAGCCGACTTACAGGTCAAAGCGATTCTGTTAACACACGCTCATTTTGACCACATTGGAGGCTTAGAAAAGGTTAGGCAAGTGACTAAAGCTCCTGTCTATATCCATGATCTTGAAGCAGAGTGGCTTACTGATCCTGCACAAAATGGATCATTAAGATGGGAGATGATTACAGGACCGATTTCTTGTCAGCCAAGGGACAAGGCACTTCGCGATGGGGATCTTCTGGTGATCGCAGGATTTCAAATTGAAGTGATTCATACACCTGGACATTCTCCAGGAAGTGTTTCCTTTTATCTCAGTGAACCAGGGATCTTAATTGCTGGAGATACGTTGTTCCAGAACTCGATTGGCAGAACGGATTTACCAGGTGGAGATTATGATACTTTAATGACAAGCCTTCGTGATCGAATCATGGTTTTACCTGAAGAAATTAAAGTCTATCCTGGTCATGGACCCGCGACAACCATTCAACAAGAGTTAGCGTTTAATCCATTTATCTCAGGTAGATAGACATGTTGGAATATTTGCGAGAAAAGATTACGCATTCGCCTACCCAATCTATTTCCTTTTATGAATATATGACCGATTGCTTATATCATCCGCAGCTGGGCTATTATATGAATGAAAGAGAAAAAATAGGAAAACAGGGAGATTTCTATACAACAAGCTACATTCACTCGGTGTTTGCTGAAGTATTTGTTGATGTGGCTGTCACTATTTTTAAGCAAATAAATGAGCCGTTCACCTTTTGTGAGATGGGGGCTGGAACCGGACTTTTTTCTAAGCAATTTTTGGATGCCTTACAAAGGAAGTATCCAGAGATCTATCAAGGAAGTACATACCTCATCATCGAAAAAAGTTTGTACCATCGCCAAAAGCAGCTTGATCTCTTAAGCGCCCATAGGGATAAAGTAATATGGCTTGAGGATCTTGAACATACTGGGGAGCTGGGACAAGAGTTCACATATCCCAAATATAAAGGAATTTTTTTCTCCAATGAATTAGTTGACGCTTTTCCTGTTCATCTTATTGAGAAGAAAAACGGACTTTTATTTGAGGTTGGAGTTGCGTGGAATGAAAAGGAATACAAGCTCTCCGAAATTCTTCATCCTTTAACGAACCCAGAAGTTCAAGCGTATGTAGAAAAAGAACAGCTTGTCTTATCGGACGGACAACGTCTAGAAGTTCCTTTAGCAGCTCAGGAATGGGTCAGTGAAGTCGCCAATTGGATGGAAGAAGGAATTTGGTTGACTATTGATTACGGATATTCTCACCAGGAATTAATGAGTCCTCTTCATCGCAAGGGGAGCTTACGGTGCTATCGTGATCATAAATGGGACGAGAATCTGCTTGATCAGCCAGGTGAAAAAGATATCACTTATCACATCCATTTTGATGCTCTCTGCTCCAAGGCAGAGCAGCTTGGATGGACGAAGCTAGGGCTAGCTCGACAGGACGAATTTTTGCTTAATGCAGGGATTCTTCAGTTTATTGAAGAACATTCTGGAGGAGATCCATTTCATCATCCTGTTATTAAGAAAAACCGTGCCATTCATTCTTTGATTGCTCCAGATGGAATCAGTCGAGCCTTCCAAGTGCTTACTTTGGGAAAAGGAAGATTTCTAAAGCAGTCGTATCCTTTTTTGCAATCCTTTAATATGAACAATTATCTGGCGAAAAAAAGTCGATAGCATGGTCATAATCTCATCTTCTGCCTATACGTATTGACTTGAATCAAGCAATAGAAAATCCCTGCCGCTTTGGGCAGGGATTTTATTGTTGAGCTACTGGCTTCCGCCACCAGCCTATACTTACATAATAAATGTTGTATAGTATGTAAATCCAACAAAAAAGAGTACTAAATATCCAGCAAAAATGTAGATGTAACCTTTTTCGGATAAGTTCAAATAACTTAAGGCTAAAAATACCGCAGTTTGGGCAAAGAACAATAATGACATACTTGGCATATGTCCAATATAAGCTAAAAGTGCAAACAATCCTGTCCAAAAAGCGAAAACTCGATACATGCGAGCCATCCCCAAATCCCTCCTTTATCACTACTCCAATTGCTCTCTGTTCATCATTTTTTATTATAAGTGAGAATGATTCAACTGTAAAGAGAAATGGATGGCTGGGCAGCTGGATTCGAACCAGGGATCACGGAGTCAAAGTCCGTTGCCTTACCGCTTGGCTACAACCCAGCAACATCTATTATTATGACCGAAGAGTAAGAAGATATACATTCAAATTGATCTTTTATCCTACTAAAGGATTGATTGTGCTAAGATAGTAGTCAGTAGTGAAGGATGAAGGAAAGAGAGTGAAGAGAAATGATCAGTTTGTGGGGATTTATGGGAGCAGGGAAAAGCACAATTGGGCAGGAATTTGCCAAACTGCATGGCTGGAAGTGGATTGATTCGGACGAGCAAATTGTGCTACAGGAAGGATGCTCTATTCCTGAGTTGTTTCGCCATCATGGAGAAGCGTATTTTCGTCAGCTTGAAACTCGGTTTATTACGAATCTGAAAGAAAAGAAAACACGGGATTCAGCGGATTCTACCATTCTAACCACTGGAGGTGGAATGCCGGAACGAGCAGAGAATCGAAAAATACTAAAGGAGTTGGGTAATTCCTACTATATTTATCTGCCTTTCGAAGAGATTGTGCGTCGGCTGGAAAGCGATGAGAGCAGACCTCTATGGAACAAGAATGAATTGGAGGAGATGAGGGCGCGTTTTACTCGAAGGGAGAAGATTTATGCCGAGGCGGACAAGATCATTCACGCCTTAGGGAAAACGCCCCAGCAGATCGTAGAAGAGATTGCACAAGATCTAGACCTATAGGCTTTCGCCCTTTCTAAAATAGTTCATAAAAAATCGAAAATTTCCGTTGACGGATAGGGAAACCTCTATTAATATATATAAAAACAGGTAATATATATATAAATCATAGTGGTTTAGTAAGGATTTAAAGATGGCTGCTTCAGTGACTTGTTAAGCTCCCTATGAAGAAACGGAAAGGACGGTGTAAGAAATGCTCATTTATGTTGCGATTGGTATTGCCTTATTTTTCGCCATGAATATAGGAGCTAGTGGAGCGGCAGCCACTATGGGTGCAGCTTATGGCGGAGGAGCAATTAAGAAGAGAAGGGCCTTACTCGTCGCAGCCTTAGGGGTTTTTCTAGGAGCGGCGATCGGTGGAGGAGAAGTTGTAAAAACAGTAGGAAGTGGCATTATTCCTACTAATCTGCTCGGTGTTGAAGTCGTGATTATCATTTTATTTTCGGCTACATTCACTTTGTTTATTGCCAATCTCATGGGTATTCCTTTATCAACGAGTGAGGTAACGATTGGATCGGTAGTAGGAGTCGGGATTGCTTTTCAAAGCTTATACCTTTCGAAGCTATTTTATATCGTTTCTTTTTGGATTATTGTACCCATTGTTGCTTTTTTAATGGCTTTGCTGTTAGGAAAACTGATTCTTTCGGCAGAAAAACGCTGGCCACAGTTGAAGGGAAAAGGGAAATGGGGAATATGGCTTGGAGCCTTGCTTATTTTCACCGGTTTCCTGGAGGCTTTCTCCGCAGGAATGAATAATGTCGCGAATGCGGTAGGTCCTTTAGTGGGGGCAGGGCTAATGGATGTGACTACAGGAATTGTAGTTGGAGGAGTTTTTGTTGCTTTAGGTGCTATTTTTCTAGGAGGGAAAGTCCTCGAAACCAATGGGAAGAAAATTACTAAATTAACGTTATTACAGGGGAGTGCGGTGTCAGCGACTGGTGCTACATTAGTTATTATTGCTTCTATATTTGGGATTCCAGTTCCTCTGACTCAAGCGACCACATCAGCTATTTTAGGGATTGGTACAGCCAAAAACGGCTTTCGTATCTGGCAAAAGGATGTCATTAAGCAGATTATCAAGGTCTGGATTGTATCTCCTGTTGCTTCCCTCGTTGTATCCTTCAGTTTAGTGAAGGCAATAGTAGATCCCAACCCATATACTTTAGTCGCTGTTTTAAGTGTCTTTATTGCTACGGTCGGAATGTTCAGCCTCTATAAGACCATTAGTCGAGAGAAAAGTGCGATACATGACCAAGGGGGAGGAATATAAAATGTCAAATGCTATATCGTTCGATACTCTACATGAACAAGAGTATGTGCGCATTAACCAAGAATTGAGTGCATCAGATACGCTCGATGTGATTAAATGGGGCTACAAAACCTTTGGAGATGAGTTGGTTTATGCCTGTAGTTTCGGTGCTGAGGGGATGGTCTTAATTGATCTGATCAGCAAGGTGAAGAAGGACGCTAAGATTGTTTTTCTCGATACGAATGTTCATTTTAAAGAAACTTATGAATTAATTGATCGAGTCAAGGCTCGGTATCCACAATTACAAATTGAGCTGAAGCAACCGCATATGACATTAGAGGAGCAAGCAAGCCTCCACGGAGCTGAGCTCTGGAACAGTCAACCTGATCTATGCTGTCAGATTCGAAAAATTCAACCATTACATGAAGCTTTATCAGGGGCAACGGCTTGGCTTTCAGGCTTGCGCAGAGAGCAATCGCCCACTAGAGCCAACACTCAATTTGTAAATCAAGATCGAAAGTTTAAATCGATCAAGCTATGTCCCTTGATTCATTGGACGTGGGAGGATGTTTGGAATTATATTAAAGCCTTTGAACTGCCCTATAATGAACTTCATGACAAAGGGTATCCCAGTATTGGCTGTGAACATTGCACCTTACCAGTCGAAGAGGGTGGAGATGAAAGAGCGGGACGCTGGGCTAATACGAAGAAAACAGAGTGTGGACTGCACACGTAAATAAGGAAATTGGAATGAAGCACGAGCGTAAACAAACAAAAATAGAAATGTGAAAACATTAGGAGGAACTAGACATGAGTTTAAGTCAACCACATGGAGGAGAATTGATTCACCGTATTCAACTGGACTATTCCGTAGATGGAATGGCTAAGGAGATAGAGTTAGATAATTTTGCCTTGTCTGATTTAGAGTTAATTGCTAATGGAGCCTTTAGTCCCCTGACAGGATTTATGGGGGAAGCTGATTATGCGGGCGTTGTTGAGAAGATGCGCCTAGCTAGCGGACATATCTGGAGCATTCCTATTACTCTTCCTGTGACAGAAGAAAAGGCTGCTGAGCTTACAGTAGGAGAACAGGTCAAGCTTGTTTTTGCTGGAGAAGTATACGGTGTTATCGAAGTCCAAGAAATCTACCAACCAGATAAATATGTAGAGGCTGAAAACGTCTATCGTACAACAGACCTTGCTCATCCTGGGGTGAAAAAGTTATTGGAGAGACCAAATGTGTATGTTGGTGGACCTATTACCTTGGTGAAACAACCAGAGAAAAATAACTTTAAAGAATTCTATCTGAACCCTACTGAAACAAGAGCAGAATTTGTCAAAAGAGGATGGAAGACAGTCGTAGGCTTTCAAACTCGTAATCCAGTACATCGAGCTCACGAATATATTCAGAAATCAGCCCTAGAAATTGTGGACGGCTTATTCTTAAACCCTCTTGTGGGAGAAACAAAATCAGATGATATTCCTGCCGATGTTCGTATGGAAAGCTATCAAGTGCTTTTGAAAAATTATTATCCATTGGATCGTGTATTCCTTGCTGTTTTTCCGGCAGCGATGAGATATGCAGGTCCTCGTGAAGCGATTTTTCATGCCATGGTAAGAAAGAACTATGGCTGCACTCATTTTATTGTTGGACGTGATCATGCTGGTGTCGGTGACTATTATGGAACATATGATGCTCAATTAATTTTTAACCACTTTACCGCAGAAGAACTAGGTATTATGCCTCTATTCTTTGAACATAGCTTTTATTGCAAAAAGTGCGGAAACATGGCTTCAACTAAAACCTGCCCGCATGACAAAGAGGATCATCTCATTCTCTCAGGGACGAAGGTTAGGGCGATGTTAAGCAATGGGGAGCTACCACCACCTGAATTTAGTCGTCCAGAGGTCGTAGAGGTCCTGATTAGGGGAATGAAGGTTCCATCAATTCAATCGTAAGCTACATGGATTTAGGGATTAGGAGAAATGGAGGAAAGGCAAATGGCTGAAGCAGTAGCAAAAAATATCGTTTGGCACAATGCAACCGTGGTGAAGGAGGATCGACATCAGTTGAACCAGCATAAAAGCTGTGTTCTCTGGTTCACTGGCTTATCTGGTTCAGGAAAGTCTACCTTGGCTAATGCAGTAGAAAAGAGATTATATGAGCTGGGGATCAGAACGTATGTCTTAGATGGAGATAATGTTCGACATGGTTTAAACAAAGACTTAGGATTTAGCAACGAGGCAAGAAAAGAGAACATTCGTCGAATCGGTGAGGTTTCTAAGCTATTTATTGATGCTGGAGTCATTACTTTAACAGCTTTTATCTCTCCTTTTGTTGAGGATCGTCAAGTAGCAAGGGATTTGGTTCAAGCAGATGAATTTATCGAAGTCTATGTCAGATGTTCTTTAGAAACCTGCGAATCAAGAGATCCTAAGGGCTTATATAAAAAGGCGAGAAATGGAGAGATTCCTGAGTTCACAGGAATCAGCTCTCCGTATGAGGAACCCGAAAATCCAGAGATTACCATCGAATCTGATCAATTATCGGTTGACGAGTCCGTGGATAAGGTGGTTCAATATTTAAAAGAACGAAAAATTATTCAATAAATGTAGTAAATATAAGAAGCTAGAACGAAGAGGAATAAAAGGGAAGTAGAAAAGTAGGTAAATTACGGGAGGGGAAATTATGGGATATAACAAAACGTGGGCAGATGATCCATCCAAGCTAAATGAAACAGAGGTTTTAAAGCTTCAAAAAGATGGTTTAGAAATATTAAATGAAATTGATAAATATGCAAAAGAAGGCTTCCATGCCATTCCGAAAGAAGAGTGGAACCTCTTTAAATGGGCAGGAATGTATTTGCAAAAACCAAAAGAAGATGGATATTTCATGATGCGTGTGAATATTCCTTCAGGTCTTATCAGTTACGAACAGGCGAATACTTTGGCAGGCATCGCTAAGGACTATGGAAGAGATATAGTCGATATTACGACTCGCCAGGCGATTCAGTATCATTGGTTAACGATTGAGCAAATTCCAGATATTTTTAAACGATTAGAGGCAGTAGGGCTTTCTTCTGTTGGTGCCTGTGGTGATATTCCTAGAACGATTATGGGGAACCCTTTGGCAGGAATCGATCCTCATGAGCTGATGGATACAACAGACATTGTTAATGATGTCTATCAGTTTTTCCAACGTAACTCAGATTTCTCTAACCTTCCTAGAAAATATAAAATGTCTATCTCGTCTAATATCTACAATGCAGCCCATGCTGAAATCAACTGTTTAGCGTTTGTTCCAGCAACGAAAGAAATCGACGGCCAAGAAGTGATTGGTTTTCATGTGAAAGTAGGAGGCGGACTTTCTGCCAAGCCATTCTTAGGACAAGAGTTAGACGTATTTATTACTCCTGAACGAGTGAAGGAAGCAGCGATTGCCATCACAACGATTTATCGTGATCATGGTTTCCGTGATAAGAGACATAGAGCACGTATCAAATACCTTGTTGCTGAATGGGGAGTAGAAAAATTCAAAGAAAAACTGGAAGAACTAATGGGAACATTACCTTCTAGAGGAACTGATCAATTTGTTGAATGGAATGCCGGTTACTTCTATGGGGCACACGAACAAAAACAAAAAGGGCTTAGCTATGTTGGTTTTAACGTTCCTGTAGGGCGAATGAGTGCTGATGAGTTGTTTGAGCTGGCGCGTATCTCCAAAGAATTCGGAAATGGAGAACTGCGTACATGTAACTCACAAAATATCGTCATTCCGAATGTTCCAAATGAAAAAGTGGAAGAACTATTAGGGCATGATATCTTTGAGCGTATTACGATAAATCCGCAAAACTTTATTGCCTACTCCGTATCATGTACAGGAATTGAATATTGTAATTTAGCTCTAGTGGAAACAAAAGAGCGCATGAGAAGAGTAGCTGAATACCTAGATGAAAATATCTCACTAGATACGCCTATCCGTATTCATATGGTCGGCTGTCCAAATTCCTGTGGTCAGCGACAAATTGCTGATATTGGACTTCAGGGTGTGCTGATGAAAGGACCAAACGGCATGGAAGAAGCTTTTGAAATCTATGTTGGTGGGACCTTAAACCATGGAGCAAAATTTAATGATAAGCTAAAAGGAAGAATAAAAGGGGATGAAATTGCTCTTGTTCTTAAAAAGTTAATTAGCTTCTATAAAGAAAAGAGAGAAGAAAATGAAAGCTTCTTTGCTTTTGTAAGTCGTGTGGGACTTCCTTCTCTTCAGGCTGAACTTGATCACATTCTAGCTCAAGCTGCATCCTAAGCTCAGGCTGAAAGGAGATTCCGATGAATCTTTATCGCTTTCAAGTTGTTTTAGAACAAAAAGAGGTCGATGTGATCATTGCTGCAAAGGATGATGAAACAGCTTTTCGATTAGCTCAGATTGAGGTGGAAAGACACTATTTAAAGCTCCCAGTGATCAAAGAAATGGTTCTCTTTGAGCGTAAGAAGCTAAGCGAAAAGGGTGGGGGTTATGTGTTAGATGAAGCAATGGATTAAGGAAGTAGCTAGGGGTAAGAAAGGTTCTAGAGATTTAAGCTATCAGGAAGCACAGCAGGCAGCTCAAGCAGTTGTACAAGGAGAAGCTACAGAGGCGCAGCTTGCCGCGTTTCTCGTAGCGGAAAGGCTAAAGGGTGAATCTCCTGCGGAGGTGTTAGCCTTTATTGAAGAATTTAAGCAAGCATCTCAGCGTATTCCAGTTTCGACTGAGCTACAGAAAAACATGATTGACTTCGCAGGACCTTACAATGGTCGAAAAACGTTTGCGGCAACTATCCCTGTAAGCTTATTACTAGCTGAGAGTGGGATTCCTGTCTATTTGCATAGTATCAAGTCACTCCCTCCTAAAAAGGGAGTGGCGCTTCATGAAATCATGGAGGCGTTAGGGATCTCAACATCATTTTCTCCAGAGCAGATTGCAGAGTGTTTAGAAGAAGTCAAGATAGGGATTGCCAATACAGAGCTTCTATGTCCACCATTAGTACAGGTGCGCAAGGTTCGTGAAGAAATTGGCGTTCGAAGCTTTTTAAATACAGCAGAAAAATCGTTAAATTTAGCTTCTGCCTCTTCGATTATGGTAGGAATTTTCCATAAAACCGTCTTAGATTTAAATGTGGAAATTCTTCGCCAATTAGGGTTTAATAAAAGTTATATCGTACAAGGTGCAGAAGGTTCAGAGGATCTTCCTATTCACCGCATCAGTTTCTTATATGACGTGACTCAGGATGAGGTTCGTTCCCTAGACTTGGACCCAGCTGAATATGGTCTGAAGCATCGGAAAGACCTGGAGAAAGAAGTTCTTACTCTTGAAGAACAGGTCACACTTATTCAGCAAATCCTCTCTGGAGAAAAGGATGAAAAGCTGGCTTATTACCGTGATCAAGTGGTGTATAATGCTGGGATCAAATTCTATCTATGTGGTAAAGCGCCAACCATTGCTGAAGGAATTTCTTGGGCAAATCAACAGCTAAAGAGTGGTGCAGGAGCTAGCCAATTAGACAAATGGAAGAAAAAACTAGACAGGATGTAAAAAAATTTAAAAAAGGTTTGAGACAAAGACTAACCTGTATACAACGGGTAGGAGAGGATAGAGCATACAATGACCAATGGAGTAGGGAAAGTTTATCTTGTAGGAGCTGGACCTGGTGACCCTAAGTTAATCACCGTAAAAGGAGCGGAAGTTCTAGCACAAGCAGACGTGATTGTATATGATCGATTAGCGAGTCCTGTGCTTTTGGACTACGCTAGAAAAGATGCAGAGTTAATCTACGTTGGGAAACTTCCTGATCGACACATTATTCCTCAAGATGATATCAATCAGATATTGGTCAATCAAGCGCAGCAAGGAAAAATGGTTGTTCGTTTAAAAGGAGGAGACCCCAGTATATTTGGGCGTGTTGGTGAAGAAGCAGAGTGCTGTGTTCAGCATCACATTCCTTTTGAAGTGATTCCAGGAATTACATCTGGGATTGCTGCTCCCATGTATGCAGGCATTCCATTAACACATCGAGATTATAACTCAACAGTGGCGATTATCACAGGTCACAAAAGAACGGATGGAAGAGGAGGAGTCGAGATTCAGTGGGATAAAATATCCACAGGAATTGAAACCCTTGTTTTTTATATGGGAGTTAAGAACCTCCCTTATATTAGAGAACAATTGATGGCTCATGGACGTTCTCCAAACACTCCAGTTGCTTTGGTAAGATGGGGAACACTTCCAGGACAAGAAACCCTAGTGGGTACACTTGAGAATATCGTGGAGAAGGTAGAGGAAGCTCAGTTTAAGCCACCGGCAATCATCGTCGTAGGAGAAGTCGTTCATCTACGTGAGAAGCTGCAATGGTTTGAAAAAGAGCTGTTAAATCAAGGAGAAGAAGTTAAAACAGAAAGATAGCAGCAAGATAACAGAAAGATAAACAGCAAGATACCAGTAAGATCATAATTGAAGTAGATAGGGTGAGAAGAGGATGTCTAGAACAGGAATACTTATTCTTGCACATGGTTCACGCAATGCAAAATGGATTCAATATATAGAAGAAGTGGTCCATTCTGTTCAGACAGAGCATCCCGTACAAATCGGCTATTTGGAGCTTGTGGAAGGGAAAAGCATTGCTGATGGAGTCAGAAAATTAAATGAACTTAGAGTAAGTCAAATTAAAGCGATCCCATTATTTATGTGTTCTGGTAGTACGCACTTAGAAGAAATTCAATATGCCTTAGGGATCATCAAAGAATCGAGAATTCCGACTGATTTGGAGCCTATTGATTCGGCAGCTGAGATCATTTGGATGCCACCACTTGATGATCATCTATTTGTCCTACAAATTCTTGATGAGAGAGTTCAAGCTTTAGTCAATCAAGCAGAGCAAGAGCATTTGCTGATTATTGCACATGGAAGTGAAATAGAGGGGTTTCAAGATGTGTGGGAAAAGCTGTTAGAAAACATCTGTCGTCATATTCAGGAGAAGTATTCTTTCGTCAGTACCACATATGCCACTTTACATCCAGATACAATACGGGAAAAGGCGGAAAGAATTAGCAGGATAGGTGAATTAGTGATCTTACCTTTATTTCTAAGTGAAGGATATTTTACGACACAACTCATTCCAAATAAATTAGAAGGTATTCAATACCGCTATAAGGGTCAAACACTTCTACCTCATCCATTGGTAAAGGAATGGATTGCAGAGGGTATTAATCAATAAGGAGGAATGATGATGGGATTATTAGAAGGGAAAGTTATCGTTATTACAGGTGCGGGTTCAGGATTAGGAAAGGAAACGGCGCTCCTTTTTGCCAAGGAAGGTGCTAAGCTAGCTATTTGCGGTCGACATGCAGACAAAATGGATCTCGTGGGTCAGGAGCTAGGGAACTCAGAAAGCATTTTCGTTGCTACAGCAGATGTGTCTCGAGAAGGAGAAGTTCAACAATTTATTCAAGCAACGCTGGCTAAATTTGGTCGAATCGACGTGTTGATTAATAATGCAGCTGTATTTGAAAGCTATCATATTGCCGACACGACCTTAGATTCTTGGAATTATCATCTAAATAATAATGTAACAAGTGCTTTCTTAATGACACGAGAATGTATTCCTGCCATGAGAGATCAAAAAAGCGGGAAAATCATCAGTATAACATCAAGCTTGGCTTTTACAGGAGCTGCTGGCTTTGGAGCTATAGTGCCAGTAAAGCCGCGCTTCAAGTTCTTATGTCTTCGGTTGATGAGGAAGAATCGGCAAATGGAATTGTAGCTCAATCCTTTGAGCCAGGAGTCATGAAATCAAATCTCCAAGGGTCAGGTGTTCATCCTTCAGTAGTCGCACCGCATCTATTAAAACTGGTGCTTACAGATAGTCGCTTTGCTGGGAAGGTTGTCAACATCGAACAATTAAATGCCTAATTGCTTGAATACTTTTTATGGGTGAGGGGCAGGCTGAGAATAAGCATATCGTTGCGAAGGAGTGGTTCTCACTTGTCCTCCCAAGATCTAATTAAATATCTAACCCGTGAACTCGTTCAATATGTAGATACGCCTAAAGATGAGCGACAAAAAAGAAAAGAGGCACGGAAGACGCAAAATTCTTCGTGGTCTTACCATTGGTTTGGCGTGATCCCTATCGCTATCAAGTTATTATTTCAGCGAAAGACAAAGAACAGAAGCAGAAGGAAAGCTACTTAGTTGATTTCTACTCTTCAATGAAGGTAGCGTCTTTTAGCTGAATAAGATAGTCCAACGAAAAAAAACGGATGCCGCTATCTTTTAAGCCAATATAGAGGGTGCGTTGGAAGGAATCTATAGGTTCCCAAGCATGTATAGAATCTATAGAGTAAAGCCCTCTCACCCCAGGCAGGATTTGACTACTAAAAAAAGAATCACGTTTCAAGTGAAGCTCTTGCATAAGAGCTTCTTTTTGTGTTGTAGTATGTTCATCTCCGTCCAACGTGGAATCAAAAAGCACCTGATCAGCTGAGGGTGGGTAGTGTACAATAGGCTCTGTTACCATTTGTTCTGACAGGACAACGTTGGCTAGCTTGTGGATAGGCTCTCCTTGCCAAAATGGTGTGACATCAGGAAAATGAACATGCTCATAGTGTTCGCCTGTAATAAGGTCAGTAAGGAAGGAGTCTTCATGAGTAGCCCACACTAAGCCATGATAAAAAAAATGACTCTCTAGTTTTTCTTGGTCAATGAGATTTCTGAGTGTCGAGGAGTCCATCATCCCATACTCAATAAGAACAAGAGCTGACGTGTGATCTTCTCCTACCATTAGATACCCTACTTCTTGTTCCTGATAGGTGATGAGAACGATCCATTGCCTGCTTCCGGGTCCAAAAGGATAGGACTCCCAAGAAGCAGAATGCCATATGCTAAATCTCTCATCCTCACTGCTTATTTGCTTAATCCAATCCTCTACTTGTTTTTTAAACTGTTCCTCCCAGTTCATCACGGTCGACTGATCCTGTTGTTTGTTCTTGAGGACGACCAATGCCTCTTCAGAAATGACAGTAACAGGGGAGAACAACAGCAATCCTGTGCTTAGCAGAATAAGCCATATGCTTTTGGTGTAGCTCTTTTTTTTATTTCCATTATTTTGTTGCATGAAGGCACTCCTTCCTTTTTGCAGATCATCCTACTTCCTATGCTTATCTTACCGAAAATATGCAAAACATCCTGTAGGAACCTGTCGGGTGAAATTTAGCTATTTTAGGTTTGTTTCATCGAATCATGCTTTGAAGAGGTTTCTGTAAGCTTGGTTTGGAGATAGATGATCCCTACGTTGATCGGGCTGACTTCGATTTTAGGACGATAACGATCAATTTCTTCTCGTTTTTTTTCAAGCAGTAGCATATCCTCTTCACTCGTTGAGTCAAAAAAGGACTTCATCAGTTCAATTTCCTCATCTAGACGTTGATTTGCTTCATCTGCCCAGCTTTGATCCTGTTCTGCTAAAAAGGAGCGGAGATGCTGTTCTATGTGCTGTGTGGCAGATGAAAGAGAATAAATCGGACGAAGAGTGAAATGGTAATCTGGTATTTTGGGTGTAAGCTGAACTTGTGTCAGTACCGTATCAAAATGAGTAAGGATTTGACCTGTGATCAGATTGAATCCAATGGGATAATAAAGATCCTTTTTTTGATCGCTGATGAATGAGATTTTATAGTTGAGCAATAGCCATGGAATCAGTCCTTGAGTCGAACTGGACGGGGATATTTCTTCATAGAGGCGAATATATTGCCCATGCTGCTTGGCAGAATGAAAGATCTGATGGAGCTCCAGCAACCGAACTTAATCAGCTCCCCTTGTACCTGTTCACCGGTTTTTTCTTCATCGAAGATAAAGGTAAGCTGCATGGGTTGGGGTTCAGCACCTGTTCTCTCTACGAACATCCAATAATAAGGTCGATTCGCTATATCTTTATCTACTTGGATGGATAACCGAGTCGTTAAATATGCTGGATCTTTGACCACAATTGCACATTCCTGAGCAAGAAGATATTGCTCTACAAAGTCACGTATTTCAGCCGAATTCATTAGGAATGTCCCTCCTCGATTTGATTCGTTTCGTTCACATAAGCTTCTTTCATCGATTGAATATATTGGGTAAAATTATCTAGTTTTATCTCGATTTCTTTCGTTGATTCAGAAGCTAAGAAGATTTCGGTTAGGTTATCCTCAATCGAGGTTTTAAGTTTCATTTTATCAATGATCTGATCTAATTCTCCAATAACCATTTCAAATAAATTAATTTTTTCATATAAGAGATAAAGGATATATTCCTCAATCGTTCCTTTGGTTGTCAGGTTATAGATGTGTACATCTCGTTTTTGTCCTAATCGATGGACCCGTCCAATTCGCTGCTCTACTCTCATGGGATTCCAAGGGAGATCATAGTTAATGATTCGATTACAAAACTGTAGATTGATCCCTTCTCCTCCTGCTTCTGTGGCGATAAGCACTTGAGCTCTTTGTTGAAATAATTCTGTCATCCAGTCTTTTTTGCTCCGCTTAAATCCTCCACGAAACGGAACAGAAGAGATGCCATGCTCATAGAGAAAGCGTTGCAGGTAATCCTGAGTGGCTCTATACTCTGTAAAGACGATCACTTTATCATCCACTTCTTGAATTAACTCGACCATTTTTTTTGCCTTGGAATGGTTATTAATTTCTTTGATCAAGCTCATGAGCTCCCAAATTTCTTTTCTGATAGGGGAGCCTTCTTCTGTTTTTTGATACATTTGATAGAGGGTGAGAAAGGTTGCCTCCCGACTGCTACAAATCTCGCGTTGTAAAGTAATAGTAGAGAATGCGCTGCTTACGCCTTGATGCTCTTGATATTGATTGCGCACAAACTGAGTGACAGAATCATATAACCTTCTTTCCTCAGTAGAAAGCTCTAAATGAATATTATGTACATGCCGTTTTGTAAAGTGAACACCTCCGTCCTTACGCATGTTTCGAATCATGACTTTCTTTAATAAGGCTTGTAGCTGCTCACTGTTCTTAGACTCTCTTTTTCCTTGAACAAAATTCTGATTAAATTCTGCGGGATCTCCTAGAATTCCAGGACGAAGGAGAGAAACGAGATTAAATAATTCAGAAAGCTCGTTTTGCACAGGCGTAGCTGTTAATAGCAAACAATACTTTTTCTTGAGCTGAGTGATAAATTCATAATTCTTTGATTTATGGTTTTTTAATTTATGAGCTTCGTCTATGATGATCATATCGTATTCTTGCTCTAATACATGGTCACAATGGGGAGGACGCTTTGCCGTATCAATAGAAGCGACTAAAATATCGTATTGCTTCCACATGTACTCTTTTTTTTGCGCCATGGCGGCAATTCCAAATTTCTGATTCAACTCTTTGGTCCATTGGATAACAAGAGAAGCGGGAACGAGTATAAGAGCTTTTTTCACCAAGCCTCGAATCATATATTCTTTAAGGATGAGTCCAGCTTCAATGGTTTTGCCCAGCCCTACTTCATCAGCCAAGATAGCCTTTCCGTGCATCTCTGTTAATACCTGTTGTGCAGCTTCAATTTGGTGCGGAAAAGGAGTGAGGGTGGCAGATGCTTTAGACACTCTAAGGAATCAAAATCACTGATCATGAGGTTTTTTTCTGCCTGCAATGCTAATTGAAATAGTTCGAGTTTATCCCAGGGCCCATCCTCTTTCATCTTTTTCTCCATGGTTTGAAGCCAATCGTGGTTAAAATGGACAGGAATATTCACAAGAAAGCACATCCTTTATGTCGATTTTGATGAAAATATGTCTGGAAATGAACATTGAATAATGATAGGATAAATATTGTACGGAATCATACATAGTATAGTCAAAATCTCGTAATAGAATACTCGCGAATGATTGCAGGAGGAGAGACCACAAGGTAGTTACTGTGGCGCCGAAGGAGCAAACCTGACATAGGTGAATCTCTCAGGCAAAAAGACTCTTGGATGACGCACCTCTGGAGAGAGTTCGGTATAGCGAACCACCAAAGGGGAAACCTTATCATGTATAAGGGTAACTCTCAGGTAAGATGGACAGAGAATACAGGGTCCCTGTATTTTTCTGTCCTTTTTTTGTATCCTACAGCAAAAGGATAAGAATGAACAAAATGTTTTTGGGGGTGTACGGATGACTCAATTATTAAGAACTCCGCTCTATCCTGTGTATGCAGAATACGGAGCGAAAACCATTGATTTTGGAGGATGGGATCTTCCCGTTCAATTTTCGAGCATTAAAGAAGAGCATGAAGCAGTACGTACAAAGGCAGGACTTTTTGATGTATCTCATATGGGTGAGGTGACAGTAAAAGGACCAGATGCCCTAGATTATCTTCAAAAAATGGTGACCAATGATGTTTCTACCTTGGTCGATGGAAAAGCTTTATATAGTCCGATGTGCTACCCAGATGGGGGAACAGTTGACGATTTGCTAGTCTATAAGAAGGCAGATCATGATTATCTGGTCGTGATCAATGCTGGAAATATTTCTAAGGATGTGGAATGGCTACAGAAGCATGTAGAAGGAGACGTTGAGGTCTTGAATGTGTCGGATGAAATGGCTCAGCTAGCACTACAGGGGCCACTGGCAGAACAAATTCTACAGAAGCTAACGACTGTCAATCTAGCAGAGATCTCTTTTTTTCATTTTAAAGATCAGGTAGATATAAACGGTATTCCAGCGCTTGTATCCCGTACAGGATATACTGGGGAAGATGGATTTGAAATCTATCTTGCTCCGAAAGATGCGATAGAGGTATGGAAATCGATTTTAGAGGTAGGCAGAGACGAAGGGGTTCTTCCGTGCGGTCTAGGTGCTCGTGATACCTTACGTTTTGAAGCAAAGCTTCCTTTATATGGTCAGGAAATAACGGCGGATATTACCCCGATAGAAGCAGGGTTAGGATTTGCTGTTAAAATAGATAAAGAAGTTGAATTTATTGGGAAAGAAGTTTTAAAGGAACAGAAAGAAAATGGAGCTCCTCGTAAGCTTGTCGGAATTGAAATGCTGGAGAGAGGAATTCCACGTCATGGCTATCCGGTATTTGTCGGGGAGAAAAAAGTAGGAGAGGTTACAACAGGAACGCAATCCCCTACCTTAAAGAAAAATGTAGCTTAGCCCTAGTAGAAACAGCATATGCTTCGATGGGTCAAGAGCTGGAAATCGAGATTCGTAATAAAAACGTAAAAGCGGTTGTGGTGAAGAGTCCGTTTTACAAACGTCCAAAATAATAGATGCTAAGGTGGGAAGCATAGTGAAATTTAGATATTTACCGATGACAGATGTAGATCAACAGGAAATGATGAAAGAGATCGGAATCAACTCTATTGACGAGTTGTTTTCAGATATTCCTGATAAGGTGAGGTTTAAAGGGGAGTTTCAGGTTTCAAAAGCATTAAATGAAACAGAATTAACACGATATCTAATGGGGTTAGCAGCCAAAAATGCACATTCATTAGAATACTCCTCCTTTTTAGGTGCTGGTACGTATGAGCACTATATTCCAAGCGTTGTTAATCATGTGATTTCTCGTTCTGAATTCTATACAGCCTATACTCCTTATCAGCCTGAAATTAGTCAGGGTGAGCTTCAAGCCATGTTTGAATTTCAGACGATGATCTGTGAATTAACAGGGATGGATGTAGCCAATTCTTCGATGTATGATGGTCTAACTTCATTAGTAGAAGCCGCTGCTATGGCTTCTGGGTTAGGTAAACAGAAAAAAATTGTGATTTCTAAGAGTGTTCATCCTGAGGCTCGCAGTATTTTACATACGTCTTCTAAGGGCTTGGGCATAGAGATTGTGGAGGTTGAGGTAGAAAATGGCGTAACGAATCTAACTCAACTCGAAGCGGCGATTGATGGAGAAACAGCAGCTGTCATTGTTCAATATCCGAACTTCTTCGGGAATCTAGAAGACCTTGCTCGCATTGAACAATTGACGCATGCGCAAAAAGGGATTTTCATTGTTAAATCAAACCCGCTTGCTCTAGGAGCACTTCAACCACCTGGTGCTTATGGAGCTGATGTGGTTGTGGGTGATGCTCAGCCATTTGGTATTCCGACTGCATTTGGAGGACCACACTGTGGATATTTCGCAGTGAATCAGAAATTAATGCGTAAAATTCCGGGTAGATTGGTGGGGCAAACCGTTGATGACAATGGAAAACGTGGTTTTGTTCTAACCTTACAAGCGCGCGAACAGCATATTCGCCGTGAAAAGGCGACTTCAAACATATGTTCCAATCAAGCTTTAAATGCGATTGCAGCCTCTGTCGCTATGACCGCTCTTGGCAAGAATGGTGTTCAAGAAGCGGCAATGCTCAATATTCAGAAAGCACATTATGCTAAGGAACGATTAAGCCAAGTAAAAGGAGTAGAAGTTGTCTTTAATCAACCCTTCTTCAATGAATTTGTGATCAAGCTGTCGAAGCCTGTGAAGGAAGTGAATCAAGCTCTTTTAAGTCAAGGCATTATTGGCGGATTTGACTTAAGTCAGGATTACTCGGAGCTTGAGAATCATATGCTTGTGGCTGTGACGGAAGTGAAGACGAAAGAAGAGATTGATCGTTTTGCTCAAGTATTGGAGGGGATTCTATAATGAATAATACACAGGACAAAGCACTAATATTTGAAATGAGTAAGCAAGGAAGAATCGCTTATTCCCTCCCAGAAAATGATGTTCCAGAAATAGAGATTACATCGGTTATCCCTGCCGGAATGCTTAGAGAAGTCCCTGCTGAGCTTCCAGAGGTATCTGAACTTCAATTAATTCGTCATTATACCGAGCTTTCCCGAAGAAATCATGGAATTGATAACGGCTTCTATCCACTCGGTTCGTGCACGATGAAATATAACCCGAAAATAAATGAAGATGTGGCTCGTTACCCGGGCTTTTCCAGAATCCATCCTTATCAACCTGAGGAAAGTGTGCAGGGGGCTCTTGAGCTACTCTACAATCTACAAGAGGATCTTAAAGAAATAACTGGAATGGATGAAGTCACTCTTCAACCAGCGGCAGGTGCTCATGGTGAGTACACGGGTCTGATGATGATTCGTGCCTACCATGAGGCTCGTGGTGAAGGTGTACAGCGTACCAAGGTTATCGTACCAGACTCTGCCCATGGAACGAACCCAGCGACAGCCTCCGTTGCTGGCTTAGAAACGATTACGATTCCTTCTAATGAAAGAGGCTTGGTGGAATTAGAGGAGTTGCGCAAGGTGGTTGGACCTGATACATGTGCTCTCATGCTGACCAATCCAAATACATTGGGACTTTTTGAAGAAAGTATTGCTGAAATTGCTGAAGTGGTTCACGAGGCTGGAGGTCTGCTTTACTATGATGGAGCGAATGCCAACGCGATTCTCGGCATAGCAAGACCAGGGATATGGGCTTTGATGTGGTGCACTTAAACCTACACAAAACCTTTACAACGCCTCATGGTGGTGGCGGTCCTGGAGCAGGCCCAGTGGGTGTGAAAAAAGACCTGATACCTTTCCTTCCTAAACCTGTATTAAAGAAAGTGGGAGACCGCTTTACATTTGACTATGATTGTCCTCAATCAATCGGTCGAGTCAAGGCTTATTATGGAAACTTCGGAATTTTGGTTCGAGCGTATACGTATATTCGTACGATGGGACCTATTGGGTTACGCAAGGTATCTGAACAAGCCGTTCTTAATGCGAATTACATGATGCGTAGACTTGAACCTTATTATGACCTGCCGTATAATAGGCATTGTAAGCATGAATTTGTTCTTTCTGGACGTCGTCAGAAGCTTCAAGGGGTTCGAACGTTAGATATTGCCAAGCGCTTGCTTGATTTTGGCTATCATCCACCTACGATCTATTTCCCATTGATTGTAGAAGAATGTCTGATGATTGAGCTACTGAAACAGAATCTAAGGAAACCCTAGATGAATTTATTGAAGCAATGATTCAGATCGCCAAAGAAGCAAGTGAAAATCCAGAGATTGTACAAGAAGCTCCTCATTCAACTGTGATCGGACGATTAGATGAGGTAATGGCTGCCAGAAAACCAATTTTACGCTGGAGTAAGGAATAGAGAACGATTGTAAAGATGTGGAGCTAGCAAAAGAGAAGAAGGAATTGGTTGTAGAATTAGTCGAGAAGAAATATTCCACAGATGAATGGAATTTATTGAGGTAAGGAGAACATTTCCTAGCTAAAGGATTGCGTGAGAGCGCAATCCTTTTTGCGTTATAAACGATTGTTGCAATAGTGTGAATATTTTAATATGAAACTGTGCTAGATAAAGCACATCACTAATATGGGAGGTGAGAAAATGAAGAAAATGCTTTTATGTATTTTAGCGTTATCTGTTTTTATCGGTGCTTCTCTCGTAAACTCGGCTTTTGCTTCAACTCCAGAGATGTATGTAACAGAGCAAAACTTCGAAACTATGAGTAGTGGAAGCGAAATGAACCCGGAATGGTTTCCTCTGGTGGTTGCTGGAGCGAAGGTAGTTGCAGGTTCGGTTGCAGGAGGATTTGGTGCAGCGGCAGGTGCTTGGGCATTTGATAAAATCACAGGCATTTGGAGTGTACCAGATTATTCATACGATAACGGAGTAGAGATCGTTTTCAATAAGTAATTACATAATGGACCAATGTGGATGGAAAAAAATTCATATTGGTCCATTAGATCTATTCTAGGAGTTGGTGATCCGATGGGAAAAAATAAAAAAATTTATTTAGGGTTGGTTGCTTACCCATTAGTCTGTATGGCACTGATACATATCGTCATGACCGTTTTCTATATCATTCCTTTGAATCCCATAACAGCAAAATATAATCCACTTATTAAAGCATATATGGATCCATTATTTACGCAAACGTGGCAGCTTTTTGCCCCTTCGCCAATTTCTCATAACTATACGTTATTAATGAAAGTTGATTATAAACCAGAAAATCAACAGGAGTCTATTCGTTCGGAGTGGATTGATATTAGTACCTCTTTAATTGAAGCCAGTCAGAAAATATCATCAGCCCGTATAATAAACTTGTTAGAGTACCAATGTCTGGAATCCATCAGAGCTTTCATCAAGATGATATTTTTCTGAAAATTAAGAACAAAAAAGAGAAAGAGGACCATACTTATGGAGAGCAATTGAGTGACAAGGATCAGACACATACAAATACAACTAATCTTTCAGAAATGGATGAATCTCTAAATAGTTACAGAGAACAGGGAGTTCAATATATCTATCGTTACTCCTTTGCCATTGCCAAACAATTATTTCCTGCTGATGAAATAGAATCAGTACAATTGAGAGTCATTGTTACAGATACAGTCCCATTTTCGGAAAGGAGAAATAGCGAATATAATGTTCATCAAGAATATTTTGATTTTCCTAAGCAAACCTATCAATCTATTAGTGCCCCTTTTTAAGATTCAATCTAATTAGATGATGACTGGAAGAGGGGAATAAGGAGGGCAAGAGAATGTTAGGGGTTAATATGAAAAACGGATATGGCTTACCACTGGTTGAAAAATTGTCACAGGAAAGATTTCTTATCGGTGCTAGCTTGACCAGAATTTGTTTTGGGCTAGTCATTCTATATACGTATCTGATTCATTATAATCAAAGACTATTTTTATGGTCCCCTAATGGTGTGATGACGCATGAAGAATACTTACATATATTAAGTATGACAGGCTCTATCTCACTCTACCAATTTTCAGACTCTTTAGCATACTTCAATTTTATTTACCACTTAGGGATCATCGTATCTTTGCTATATATTATCGGGTACAAAGGGAGAGTTGTATCTGTTTTACAATTTATCTTTTTTTGGTCGTTGTTAGACAGAACGGTGTTAATATCTGATGGGGGAGATAACATCCTGCGGCTCATGCTTTTTTATTTAATGTTTGCCAACAATACAGCTTATTTTTCCTTGGATTCTATACATTTTAAGAGTAAGCGTAGTGAAAGGAAACATCAATTTAAGTATCAGCTGGGAACTATTTTTCATAATGTAGCTATTCTTTTATGTATTATTCAATTATGTCTTATGTATGTTGCATCTGGATTGTATCAGGTTATGGGAGAGATGTGGAATAACGGTACGGCTGTTTATTATATTTTACAAGTGGAACAATTCTCATCTCCATTTTTTCGTCATTTATTATTACAGTCAGACTTTCTTATCGTTGTTTTTACCTATCTTTCGATTCTTGTGAAAATCGCCTTTCCATTTTTACTATTTAATCGAGTAACCAAATACGTTGTAGTATTTGGTGCTGTTGGATTTCATTTTGGTATTGCTATTGGAATGGGGCTACTTTCCTTCTCTTTTATTATGATTAGTATCGATTTATTGTTGTTTTCTGACAGAGAATACAGAAATATTAAAAATTATTATTTAAACACTTTAAAAAGAATTAAATTAGGATTAAAATGGAAAGGAAGAAGACTTGGAAATGATACGCAAATTAGAAAAAAACAGCTATATGTCTTTTATGATGGATGGTGTCCGATGTGTATTAAGAGTGTAGAGCGGATTCATCGGTTTGATTGGTTTCGATTGATTAAATTTAAATCGTTTCGAGATGAGAAAGTGGCTGTTGAGTATGGAATTGATCTACAAAGAGCGGAGGAAAGAATGCTGTGCAAAAAGTTATCTGGAACTGTAATATCTGAGGGGATTGATTCTTTTATTGAGATGTCCAAAAGAGTTCCTATTATGTGGCTTATCCTACCAGTATTACTTCTTGCTAGACTATGTGGAGTGGGTCAGAAATTATATGATTACATAGCAAGCAGAAGAACGATTATCCCATCATCACATTGTGATGAACAATGTTTGATTCAGAACGATATTGCTAAATAATAAGGAGAAATGTATGTTTAGAGAAAAGAAGAATATGTTAGGAAAAGAGCATTGTAAGTTGGTTTACAAAAAAAAAAGAAACATATCGAGTGTCGTATGCTTATAAAAACCGCCAAAATGAACCAGTCGAAATATGGCTAGCTCTTCCTATGGAGTCTAGATGTCAGCGTAATATTCAGTATCATAAAAAAAGTGTAGCCATCTCTGAAGAAAGGTCAGATTATGCTAATATCATTGCATATTATCGACTACAACCGCAAGAAAAAGTGGAGCTAGAATACTCCTTTGATGCCTACTCTACAGAGCTTGTTTCAATGAATGATAAAGACAAAAAGGGGATATCTAAAGAGGAGCCACCAGAAAAGCTCAGTGAGGAAGAAAGGCGATATTATCTGCGTTCTACTCCTTTATCTCCAATAAATCAGATAACAATAGATGAAGCGAAACAGATTGTACAGGGAGAGAGCGATCCGATTTTACAGGCAAACTTACTATTTAACAATCTGCTCAAGCACTATAAATATAAATTCCCTCCAAAAGAACGTGGGGCCATACAGATGTTTACGAACAAATCTGGGGATTGTGGAGAATTTTCCTTTTTATTTACTTCGTGGTGTCGTTCATTAGGTATTCCTTGTCGCACGTTGTTTGGAGCTTGGACTGCCGGCGCAAATCATCCTCATGCATGGAACGAGTTTTTTATAGATGGGGTTGGTTGGATACCTGTGGATAGTAGTATGGCTACTCTTAACAAGTCCATCATCCACAAGTTTGGATCGTTACTGAGATATGGAACAAGTCCAAAGGTAGACTACTATTTTGGAAGTATAGAGGGGAAAAGAGTTGCCTTTTCCTTGGATGCTAATCTCTTACTTAAACCCGAATATATGATTAATGAGGTGCCAGACAAATATCCCCTATTTAAGTATGGGGGACATGACTTTGCTTTTGGCTTTCAATCACAGGAAGGAACAGCCCCTAATATGCAGCCAGTTTATCTCCGGTTTGAGAAAGATCCTAAGAAGAAGTGGTTAGAAGATATATTAGGGAAGTGGAACATTAGTGAACCATTTTTTTCAGAGTTTGCCAGAAGGATAAAAGTAATGTCATTTTATCTGTGGTTTCTATTGTTTCCTATAGAATTATCTTTTCATTTTCTTAATTATGTTCCTTCAGTTATTGAATCAATGATCACTCATTTAAGAGGTATATTGTTGCTAGTTTTCTGTGTATTGTCCATCTACAGGAAGGAAACGAATGTATTTGTATACTTTTTGTCTATCATGTCTTTATTTTATTTGTTAAGCCTTATTAGAATTCTTGTTAATTAAATAGGTTTATATGTTCGTCCAAGAGTAGTCATTGTCAGGCATTACGTTATGAAAACATAAAAAAATCCCTTTTTTGTTATTGGTAGAGCTACCTTATGGCTAGCCTTCAAAAAAGAGGGTTTTTTTCTTTTGACGAACTCGAGTTTAATAAGTCTGAGCCCAATGGGATCAAGGTTTTTAGAACATGAAAAAGGTGTAGCTCCCCATAGTTTCGAATTTATTGTTAAATTTGCGATTAGTTTACGAAAAAAAAACAATATTCCTACATATTTTAGTGTATAATAAACTATATTGGTATTTATAGGTGTATTATTACATAACTTTATTTTAATGGAACTTGCCATAAAGTAAAAAAATAACGGAAGGTGCTACACAAATTATTTCAACATCTATATACATTTCACGCTACGTTTCTAGTTTCTTAGGTATTAAAGGGATATATTGAGAGAATAGGTGAAGGAAATATGAATAATGTAACAAAAATGTCGATGTATATCTTGCTTTTTTTGTACGTACCATTTTTTATTTACACGGTCTTATTCCTTATATACTCTGACTTTAGTAACTTTAATGCCTCTATCGTGAGTACTAATCATACTGAGAAATATCACACTGTCACAGATTCCAGTGAAAAAGAAAAAAAGAATCTGTTCGAGCGAAATTTTATGGTACAAACAAGCTTAAGTTTGGGTCAGCGATCTACAAGTATGATTATCTTTTCTGCGTTGGTTTTCATTCCTCCTGTACTTTTAAGTCTAATCAGACAACACCTTTTTCTAAACGGTTCTACTGGACTTTTACTTTTGAATTATTTATTCTACACGGTTGGATGTATAGGGAGTCTTATATTTTTAGTAGACCTATTTATGAATGCAGGTCTAATCTTGTTGCTTAAAAAAGCAGCACTCCTGTGGTCTATTCTAGCTCTCATGGTTACTATGATTATTTTAATAGAAAAGCTTGTCTTCTCAATGATACGAATTTCAGGACAAAAACAAGATAATAAACTCCTACTGGAAGTCCAAGACAAGGAAAGAAAAAGCTTGTCTCATTATTTACATGACGAAATATTACAGCATATTATTTTTATTAATATGTACTTAGAATCTTTACATAATAAGTCTGCTATAAATAGCGGTTCATTTGAGAGAGTCGAGATTACTAGACTAATAACTCTATCAAAACAAATGATTCGCAATATTCGAAATAAATGTTTTGATTTATATCCCTCTATGATTGAAGATATTGGATTTCTAGATACATGCGAATACTATTTTACCAGTAATCAGTTGTTCTTTAGCCAAGCAATCTTAAAATGGAGATGTACTACATCCGCAAAAGAGTTGAAGGTGTTAAGTATTCTTCAACAGAAAGTGATATTTAGGTGTCTAAAGGAACTTGTCATAAATGCCCTGAAGCATTCTGAATGTACTGAATTATCAGTCGAAATAAAGAAAAATGATCAGATGATTATGTTCTCCGTTATTGATAATGGAAAAGGTATTAAAGTTTCGTTTGATCCTCAGACATTTGTCGAAAACCATCACTTTGGTTTGATCTCAGTGAAACAAAGCATAGAACAAATTGATGGTCATCTAGATATATATACTTCAAAGGAAAGTGGAACAAAAGTTACCATGATTTTTCATACTCATTAAAACTGGGAAATGGAGGGAGGTAAATATTATGGATGTTATTAACGTTGTAATTGTTGATGATCATAAAGCCATTTGTTCAGGATTATCTAGTTACTTAAGGAATACAGAAGGGGTAAATGTAATTGCTGAATTACACTCTGGAAAAGAACTTTTTTCCTATCTTACAAAAAATTCACCTAATGTTATCGTCATGGATATAAAGTTGCTTGGTGATGAAAAATCTGAGAATGGATTATTAATCACTAAAAGCTTGAGAAACCAAGGTATTTTAATTCCTATTATAATCTATTCAGGATACGATTATCTCTATGAAAAGTAGCTTTTCAATTCGGGGCCAATGCTTTTGTTTCGAAAAACGATCCTTTACATAGGTTAGTTGAGATGATTTTTCTTGTGAGAACAGGATTAACAATAAGAGATAGTAAACTTCTTGAGGATGAACCGCTGACGGATTACGAAATCCTAATATTAAATCATATTGCTCTAGGGAAAACGAACAAGGAAATTGCTAAATCACTCCATGTTAGTTCACGTACCTTAGAATATTACATTAGCAATATATATAGAAAGCTTGGGGTAGACTCTAGAATACAATCAGTTGTCAAAGGAATATATTATGGATATATCACTGATAATATGGAAAGAAAGATTCGAGCTAGATAATTGTGTAATTAAAATGAACCTGAAATGATTTTAGAGAGTTGATCACCGATGATTCATAGTTTCAATAGAACTTCAGAAATTGAACAAGTCGTTCTAAATGCGAATTACATGATGCGTAGACTTGAAGCTTATTATAACCTGCCGTATAATAGGCATTGTAAGCATGAATTTGTTCTTTCTGGACGTCGTCAGAAGCTCGAACATTGATTGCTATAAAGTAAAAAGGTGGACCTCATTGAAGGTCTACCTTTTTAGCCATGTGGGCATAGTTATGTCTGCACACTTAGATGGTTATATGAGAAAAGGACGGTTACAATGAACGAAACGTGGAGGTTTATTGATAGTTTAACACTAGATCCTGCAACAAATATGGCGATTGATGAGGCACTTCTTCTTTTACATAGTCAGGGTAAGACGCCTCCGACCCTTCGTTTTTATGGTTGGAATCCAGCAACTCTTTCCATTGGTTATTTTCAGAAGGTGGAAAAGGAAGTTGATTTTGAAGCGCTCAAGAGGTACGGCTTAGGTTTTGTTAGGAGAGCTACAGGAGGAAGGGCTGTGCTGCATGATCAGGAGTTAACGTATAGTTTTGTAGTAGCAGAATCTCACCCCCTGATGCCTCGTTCTGTAACGGAAGCGTATCGTGTGATTAGTGAAGGGTTATTGCATGGTTTTAAAGCCTTAGGCTTAGATGCTTATTTTTCCATGCCTAACGAGGAGCAGAAAGCGCGATTAAAAGATGCAAAATCAGCGGTCTGCTTCGATACTCCCTCTTGGTATGAGCTTGTTGTAGAAGGGAAAAAAGTAGCAGGAAGTGCTCAAACAAGGCAAAAAGGAGTCGTCCTGCAACATGGGTCGATTTTACTAGATTTAGATGAAGACAAACTTTTTGATGTATGTAAATTTTCTTCAGAGCGAGTGAAGAATAGACTAAAAGAAGACTTCTCTTCTAAAGCCATAGCAATTAACCAGCTTCTTGCTCATCCTGTCACTATGAACGAGGTGAAGAAAGCCTTCCGCCAAGGATTTGAGCAAGGGTTTAAAGTGAAGTTAGAAGATGGAGAGCTAACGAAAGAGGAGAAGGAATTAGTTGCAGAACTAGTCGAGAAGAAATATTCCAGAGATGAATGGAATTTATTGAGGTAAGAAGAACACTTCCGAGCCAATGGCGACTAATCATCAGGTGGAGAAAAAACATCTGATGGTTAGTCTGCATTATCTAGGATATGTTCTTTTTTTGCAATGCAAGTTATTGAAGAGTCACATCCATTATTCTTCGAACCTGACAAAATGCATTTTCTTATCTTGATACCTATAAATCGCAGTTATATTTTTTTCTATAAACCAGGCGTAAAATACATTGTTTTCTTCAATGTATCCAATGCCAGCCTTACGTAGGGTATCATTGATCAAGGAATGTTTGATTTCTCCATCTTCTTCAATATAAATAGCGGAAGAAGAGGGGAGCCCCCCATGGGAAATAAGTTCTTTGCTCCCATCTCCAGTGAGGTCTGTTTCAACGAGTGCTTTATACGATAGATGGAGAAAGATAGACGGCTTTAATTCGTTTGAGGCATCCATGTAATAAGATTGGTGGCAAGCAGCACCACAAGGACCTGAAAGTTTAATTAAATCTTTATTCAAGACATTTACTTTTTCAATGGAGTAATTCTCAGGACCATAGCCAATCTCTCCGATTTCATATAAGGTAGATTTTTGACTGTTTATTCTAAATCCTAGATATTCATAATGTTGACTATCGTCTGGTTGTTGTTTTTTCTTATAAATCAAGAAAGTGTAGGGATCAAGTTCTTCCTCTAGTATAAGTTCTTCAATATTTTTTGGGTCAAATATCTCAAACTCTTCAAAAAGGATTTCTGGAGTAGAAATTTTCTCAAATGAGAGATCGTATACAGGCTCTATTCCTTCAATACTTTCAGTGTTATCAATGTTTGACTCTATTGTATTTACTTCATTAGAACTTTCTTCATCAATATTTTCTGCAAGGGACTTTACTTCATTCACACTCTCAGAAGTGGAAGGTGCTGTTTGATTACATGCCGCTAATAAACTGATTAGCAGTATTAATACCCATAAGACGTAATGCTTGCTCAATGAACTCTCTCCCTAATTAATTATCTATTAATTAATCATCTGTTCAAACGCTTCTTGTAACTGGATCGTTAGAAGCCCCGGTTTTCCCTGCCCGATTACGTTGTCATTCACTTGAATGACTGGCATAATTTCATTTGTTGTGCTGGTAATGAAGATTTCATCTGCCGCAAGAAGCTGTTCCACCGTAAATGCTTCTTCTTTTGCCTCTATTCCTTTTTCCTGACAGAGTTGAATCACTTGTGTTCGAGTGATCCCATTTAAAATCAGATTGGAAGCGGGATGAGTATAGACCGTTCCCTTATGAATCATAAAGACATTTGTGGCACTTCCCTCTGTAACAAGCTCTCCTCTATGCAAAATCGATTCATAGCAGTTTTGGTCAGCTGCTGCTTGTTTGGCTAGGACATTACCTAGGAGATTTAAGCTTTTAATATCACAGCGTAGCCAGCGAATATCTTCTAAGAGAATTGTTTTAACTCCGGATTGAAAGAGAGCCTGTGGACGCTTCATTTCTCTGGTGTAGGCGACTAATTGTGGAGATACCGTTGAAGCAGGGAATCCATGATTTCGAGGGGCTACTCCACGGGAAATCTGAATATAAATCATGCCATCCTCTACAGGGGATTTCTGTTTCAATTCCTCTAGCTTTGTCTGTAGTTCTTCCATACTATAAGGTAACGATAGACGAATTTCTGCTGCACTTCGATATAAACGAACCAAATGCTCATGCATCATGAAGGGTTTTCCTTGATAAACTCTGATTACTTCATATACACCATCGCCAAACTGATAGCCACGATCCTCTATATCTATGGTCGGAGTATCTCTTGGGACTAGCTGATCATTAAACAGTATGTACCTCATCTCTTGGCCTCCTTCAATTTCATGGTACTATTGTACACTACTGGATTTAGGAAAGGAAAGAAAAAAAGCAAGCTTCAAAAAAATGAAGAAAATCGACATAATTAGAGCATATTAGAGAAAATTAGACATAATCCTGCAAAATGAAAAAAAGCGAAGTTGACGAAAAAAAAACTTTCGTTCTAGAACTCAATATGTAGTATATTATTTTTAAAAAAATACTATATGTAGTTGTTTTTCATATTAATCTATGATAAATTAATAGACGTATCAACAAGAGATCATACATAATTTTCTAACCAAACATGGTTTTAGTATGATGAGATCGGGGAGGATTTTGAATGGCTATTATGATGATGAATAATGAAATAAACATTGCACAGCTAAATCAAGACATTAAGGAATTTGAACAAGTGCACCCAATTACACCTGATATGTTTCGCAAGCAAGAAGGTGTTTCTCGACTTGTCATGCTTGATCGTTACTCTTTTAAAGATATCGAAAAAAAGACTTTAAAAATTGGAGATTTTGTTGTATTAACGGTAAAAGACGACCCTAAATTTCCTGCCCGCGGGTATGGAATTGTGAAGGCTTTTGATAAAGGTAAAAATATGGCTGAGGTTTGTGTAGACGAAGCGTTTCGTGGTGTTTTGGAAACGGAGGAACAAGTAGCAACAGGAATCATCGAGGTTTCCCTAGATGTAGTAGAGAAACCCCTAGAGATTTTCTATGAGCAAATTGCTCTTCGTGTCGCTACAGGGCTTTCTAGTGTTGAGAAGGATGGAGTGACTCGTCAGAAAGTAAGAGATGAGTTTTACCATGAGCTAGTGAATATGAACTTTGTCCCAGCAGGAAGAGTTCTTTATGGGGCTGGGGCTGGTACTGACGTTACTTATTTTAACTGTTATGTGATGCCATTTCCACAAGACTCTCGAGGGGGCATTGCTGAGCACCGCAAAAAAGTTATGGAAATCATGAGCCGTGGTGGAGGGGTAGGTACGAATGGATCGACACTCCGTCCAAGAGGTGCCCTATGTAAAGGGGTTAATGGAAAATCGAGTGGTTCGGTGTCCTGGCTCGATGATATTGCCAAACTGACTCATTTAGTAGAGCAGGGGGGGTCCAGACGTGGAGCACAGATGATCATGCTTGCTGACTGGCACCCAGACATTATTGAGTTTATTATTTCGAAAATGCAAAACCCTCGTGTTTTACGCTTTATTATTGAAAAAACAAACGATTCAAAAATAAAAAAATTAGCAAAAGAGAAGTTGAAATTTACTCCACTTACTCCTACAGAACGTGATATGTATGAAAGTATTGTTAAGCAAAGCAAAGAATCTGAATCGATTTTTGGAGCTGACGTGGTTCGAGAAGCAGAGCAAAAATTAAGTGATGGGGGCAGCTATTCTGTTAATAACCCAGAATTTTTAACAGGAGCCAACATCTCGATCTGCCTAACAAAAGAGTTTATGGAAGCTGTGGAGAATGATGCGGATTATGCCCTTCGTTTCCCAGATGTAGAAAGCTATACCGCGGAAGAGATGAAGGCTTACAATGAACAGTGGCACACATGCGGTGATGTACGTGAGTGGGAAGAGATGGGATACGCAACCAGGGTATACCAAACCATTAAAGCCAAAGAGTTATGGAATCTGGTTAGTATTTGTGCAACGTATTCGGCTGAACCAGGGATTTTCTTCATTGATAATGCGAATGAGATGACAAATGCCAAAGCATATGGTCAAAAAGTTGTGGCAACGAACCCATGTGGAGAACAACCATTAGCACCGTATAGTGTATGTAATTTGGCGGCTGTGAACCTAGCGACAATGGTAGACAAAAAGACGAAGAAGTTTGATTTCGATAAGCTTCGTCAGACGGTCAGAGTGGGAGTTCGTATGCAGGACAATGTTATTGATGCCACTCCTTACTTCTTAGAGGAGAACACCGTACAAGCTCAAGGGGAACGTCGTGTTGGTTTAGGAGTAATGGGACTGCATGATGCTCTGATTTATGAAGAGAAGGTGTATGGTTCAGAAGAAGGAAATCAATTAGTAGATCAGATTTTCGAAGTGATTGCTACTGAGGCCTATCGTGCGTCTATTGAGTTGGCGAAAGAAAAGGGGAGCTTCCCATTCCTTGAAGGAAAAACAGAGGAAGAAACCAAGGAGCTCCGTACTCGATTCACCCAGACAGGCTATATGCAGAAGCTTCCAGAAGACGTGCGTCAAGATATCTTAGCCCACGGAATTCGTAATTCTCACTTATTAACGGTAGCACCGACTGGAAGTACAGGGACTATGGTCGGGGTTTCGACAGGACTCGAGCCATATTTCTCCTTTACTTATTATCGTTCAGGAAGGCTCGGTAAGTTCATCGAAGTAAAAGCAGATATTGTTCAAGAATATCTAAAAGCAAACCCTCAGGCTGATCCTAATCAGTTACCAGAATGGTTTATTTCAGCGATGGAATTAACACCTGAACAGCATGCAGACACTCAATGTATTATTCAACGTTGGGTAGACAGCTCACTAAGTAAAACTGTAAATGCTCCAAAAGGCTACTCTGTTCAACAGGTACAAAGTGTGTATGAGAGATTACATCGTGGAGGGGCAAAAGGCGGTACTGTGTATGTAGACGGTTCTCGCGATGCTCAGGTTCTTTCTCTCACGGCTGAAGAAAACAATTTAGCCAAAACAGATACCTTATTTGAGGATTGGGAAGAAGAAAAACCAAAGCAATATGTAGTGAATACCATTCCTGAGCTTCGTTCAACGAAGGTGACATATGGTACAGAAGTAGGGGAAACGTGTCCAATATGCCGCAAAGGAACTGTGGAGGATATTGGCGGCTGTAACACGTGTACAAACTGTAATGCACAGCTAAAATGTGGACTATAGTCGTTGACCTATCATATACTTGTAGAGAAGCTGAGTTTGACAATGAGTCAAGCTCAGCTTTTTGTTAAGAAATGAAAGAATGTAAAAGAATGAAAGATCTAGTTAGGGAAGGGTGATCATATCTTGGATTCAGCTTCGCAAGTTACTTTATTCGTTGCTTTTGGTGCAGGGATACTCTCCTTTATTTCACCATGCACCTTACCTCTTTATCCTGCTTACTTATCTTATATTACGGGAGTCTCAGTAAAAGATATGCAAGAAAACAAAAACCAGAAGACTCGAATGAAAATCATGCTTCATACGTTCTTTTTTTTACTGGGCATCTCGTTTATCTACTTAGCTTTAGGATTCGGTGCGAGCTTCGCCGGTCAATTTTTTATTACATACAACAAATTGATCCAACAGCTTAGTGGGATCTTACTTGTCGTGATGGGGTTATTCCTTATCGGCTTCTTTAAAATGGAATGGCTGATGAGAGAAAAGCGAATACAGTTTTCTAGAAAACCAGTGGGTTACCTTGGTTCGGTCTTTATCGGGATGGGTTTTGCCGCGGGGTGGACACCTTGTGTAGGCCCAATTCTCAGTGCCATTCTTGCACTTAGTGCTAGTAATCCTTCCCAAGGAATATTTCCTATGCTCGCTTATACGTTTGGTTTCTCTCTTCCTTTTTTTGTTCTTTCCTTTTTTATTGGAACAACGAAATGGATTGTCAGGTATTCAGCTGTTATTATGAAGGTTGGTGGAGTCCTTATGGTCATTATGGGGATTTTGCTCTACACGGATTTGTTGACAAAGTATTCTGTGTACATTTTAAAAATGATTCAAGGAACTTGGCTGGATCAACTAGGCTAATTGGTTTCGGGTCATCATCACATACTCCCCTGTTAAGTTGCGCACTCTAACTTAGATAAGTAGAAAAACACTTAAGAGTAGGGGTGTGTATTCATGGTTACGAGTACGGAAGAAAAAAAACGTATAGGTTATAAAAGAAAAAAGGAAACAGCACCTTTTGAGCCTGATCTTGTTTTTTTTTGAACCTGCTTCTCTAGATTACCCTTTGGGTCAGGAACTGATGGAACGCTTTAAAAAGAACGGAACTCCTGTTAAGATGACCACTTCACACAACAGGGTGATGGGAATACCCGGAGATACACCATCTGAGGCTTATCGAAATGCCAAGAGAACGCTGGTGGTAGGAGTTAGAAAAACTCTCACCTTCGATACGTCTAAACCCTCAGCCGAATATGCTATACCATTATCGACTGGATGTATGGGTCATTGTCACTATTGCTATCTGCAAACAACGATGGGAACGAAGCCTTATCTTCGTGTCTATGTGAATACAGACGATATTTTTGAGGCAGCTTCTCGTTATATTGAAGAGAGGAAGCCAGAGATCACCCGGTTTGAGGCTGCTTGTACATCGGACCCTGTGGGAATTGACCATTTGACCCATAATTTGTTACGAGCTATAGAATATATGGGACAGCAGGAGTTTGGCAGGCTTCGATTTGTAACCAAGTTTCACCATGTCGATCACTTATTACAGGCTAAGCATAATCAACACACTCGTTTCAGATTTAGTATGAATGCCGATTATGTCATCAGGAACTTTGAACCTGCCACATCCTCATTTGAAGAAAGGATTGAAGCGGCTGGAAAAGTAGCCAAAGCAGGATATCCCTTAGGGTTTATTTTGGCGCCGCTGATGCGTTTTGAAGGCTGGCAGGAAGGATATAGAGAACTCTTTTTACGCTTAGATCGTGAATTAATTGCTGAAGCAAGGGTCGATTTAAGCTTTGAGTTAATCATGCATCGTTTTACTAAAACCGCCAAGCGTGTCATTTTAGAGCGTTACCCTAAAACCAAGCTTGAGATGGATGAAGAAACTCGTAAGTATAAATGGGGAAAGTACGGTAGAGGTAAATATGTGTATCAGAATGATGAAGCAAATGAACTAAGAGAATATATAGAAGGTTTGATTGGAGAATTCTTTCCGAATTCTAAGATCGAGTACTTTACGTAAATAAGACTTGTTTTTCTATACAAAAGAGTGTATCATCGTAATGCACCATAAATCACTTATCGTGTGTTATTTTGTATCGAAAAACTGTGTGTTATAGGAGGAACGAGTATGCCTACCCCTAGTATGGAAGATTATTTGGAACAGATCTACTCTCTTATTGAAGAGAAGGGATATGCTCGAGTATCAGATATTGCTGAGGCATTACAAGTCCATCCTTCTTCTGTAACCAAAATGGTTCAAAAACTGGATCAGAATAAATACCTTATTTATGAGAAGTATAGAGGTTTAATTCTAACAGCAAAAGGAAAGAAGATCGGGAAAAGATTAGTAGATCGCCATACATTGCTTGAAGAATTTTTACAAATGATTGGGGTAAGTGAGGAAAACATTTATAAGGATGTTGAAGGAATTGAACACCATTTAAGTTGGGATTCAATCACTTGTATAGAGTACTTAGTTCAATACTTTAAAGATGATCCTCTCGAGTGAAGGATCTAATGTCCCTGAAAGAAGAAGAAGAAACAGAACAATAACACAAATGAATAAATAACACCAAGCCATAGTAGCTCAAGTATCCTGAGTTTCTGTGGCTTTTTATTGCATAAAATGACATGGTACTTAATAAGCCTTTCTCAAAGAACTTTTTTCTGTATGTCAAAAAACAGGAAGAGGGTGCTCAGGGGATGGTTCAGAAATGTGATGCTGTATTTGAAGGTGGTGGAGTAAAAGGAATTGCCTTTGTTGGAGCCATACAAGAAACGGAAAAAAGAGGGTATCAATTTGCTAGGCTTGCTGGTACGTCAGCTGGAGCGATCACTGCGAGTCTTTTGGCGGCAGGCTATACAGGAAGTGAGCTGGAGGAAATTATGGAGGAATTTTCGTTTCTCCATTTTCTAGAAACGGACTGGGTTGGAAGGATTCCTATTCTCGGAAAAGGGATGAATATTTATTGGAGAAATGGGATGTATACCAATACCAGAATGGAACTATGGATGAAGGAAAAGCTGAACAAAAAAGGGGTTGATTCTTTTGGTGATCTCCCTGAAGGAAAGTTGAAAATTATTGCCTCCGATATTTCCAATGGAAGGATTATGATTATTCCTGATGATCTGGAGTGGTATGGTGTTGATTGGAAATCCTTTTCCATAGCGAAAGCGGTTCAAATGAGTACAACCATTCCCTATTTCTTTCGTCCCGTAGAATTCTCATTTAAGAAGGATAAGATTTATATTATTGATGGGGCGATCCTCAGTAATTATCCTGTTTGGATTTTTGATACACCATCTACCCCACGCTGGCCTACTTTTGGCTATCGTTTAAGAGCTGGTGAGGTGTATTCACCTTCCCTGATTAAAGGACCGATTTCTTTATTTATCGCTCTTTTTACTACGATGCTAGAGGCACATGATCGCAGATCCATTGAAGGGCATGATGCAGTAAGAACCATTTTTATCCCAGTAGAGGGTGTAAAGACCACAGATTTTCGAATATCTACAGAGCAAAAAAAACGCCTGATTGAGCTCGGGCGTCGTGAAGCAAAAGATTTTTTTGAGCAGTGGAACTATTCAGCGTATCTCGTCAAACATCGCTTAACTCCTAAGGTAAACCAGTCATGTTTTGTCAAACGCTAACCTTTTCAAGCAATGATGACAAGGAAGTTATGACTAAGAAGAAAAAGGATTTTTTTTCTTCCCTTTATTTCCTTCAATCACGGTGAAAGGATGATCCTTGCGCTTTTTCTTGAGTGTTGTTTTAGCAGTCGATGATTTAGTGTGTTGGATGCCTTTAGATAGAAATAAAGAAGGCTGTTTAGAAACAGGTTTGGTATAGTGACGACCCTTGTTTGGACTCATTTTAGGTTTAAGCCAATAACGATAAACGAGATAGAAGATGCAGAGCACAAGACCTAAGACAAGGATTTGGTTTAGGAGTTGTAGTGGCTGCGTAACTACCATGTATAGAAATCCAAATAACGCTAGTGCCAAGAAAGTGTAAAAGAGAGGATGCCAATTTTTTTTCATCACTACACCACCTTCATAAAATTTAGATCGCTTGATGCTGTCCATTTTCCTTTTGTAAGGTATTTTGATCATGTTCTAGCATCCTCCTAAAAGAGGCGATTGAAACCTCAATCTGTTCATTTGTAGGCTCTTTAGTCGTTAGCTTCTGGAGCCATAACCCTGGATATCCTAAGAAGCGTAATATAGGCACATCCCGAAACTTATTGGTTAACTGAAGAACCTCGAAAGATATTCCAATGACAACAGGCAGGAATAAAATTCTGTAGAAAATCCGCTCCATTAGAGGCTCACTTGGGAGCATTAAATAGACAAATCCCCCGATCAGAATGGTGAAAATAATAAAGCTGCTTCCACAGCGATAATGGAATCGGGAAGCGTCTTGTACATTTTGAACAGTGAGTTTCTTGTCCTCCTCATAACAGTTGATCACCTTATGCTCGGCACCGTGGTATTGAAATAGACGCTTCACTAAAGGTGTCAAAGAAATCACATAGAGATAGCCAAAAAGGAGAAAAGTTTTAATGACACCTTCCACTATATTCTGTCCCAGATGAGTGGGGAACCATGATTTGAATAGTGTATGTGCCACAATCGCTGGCACAACGGTGAAAATGATTTTACTAAAGAGAAAAGAGAGAACACCTACAACGGCTACCCCCAGCCAAAGGGTCAGCTTAGAGGGTTGCTGAGTAGGAAGTATTTTCTCATCCTCCTCAGGGTGAATATCGTATCTCTCTGTGGAGAAGTTAAGGTGCGTACTTCCATAAGCGCTTGCTTCCACTAGAGCGACATTCCCGCGAAGAAAAGGAATTTTTCTTAGTTTATTGACCCACTCCTTCTCCTTTTTTTCCAATTCTAAGTATTCTATACTATTATCTTTACGTCGTATAGCTGTAACATATACTTTTTTTCCAGTAAACATCACACCTTCTACAACTGCTTGTCCTCCGTATGCTGGTTTTGGTTTCTGACCCATGAACTCACCAACCTACTTGTTTTGGCTATAATGCTTTGTCTTTCGAGGATGGAAATCTTACTTGAGTTTTCTTCCATTGTACATGAAAAAAATCGTTTAGACTAGCTAGCTTCATTCTGAACATGGGTGTGTTTTTTGGGAGTTCGTCCATACTAGTAGTGAGGTGAAAAAAATGAAAAACGATGAGAATCAAAAAGATATACAGAATGAAAATGTAACTGAAAACCAAGAAGAATCTAGAGATAAAAAATCATCTGAAAACCAGCGCGAAAATCAACAGCAGAATCAGGTAAATAACTATATTTATGTGACAGGTTTTTTTGGCGGATTATTTGTTTCTGTCCTCGCCTATGCGGCTCATTTTATCAATTTTATCCCTTTTGGACCGGGGGTAGTGATACGCATGTGGCCGTTCTATCCTGTGGTGAGGTGGGGGTTAGGGGGCCTTGGGCTCATGTTATAGGGATCTTAGTTCTAAGTCTGCTTTCCATTCTTATAGCGTGGGTGTACCATGCTTTATTTCGCAAAATCAACACCGTTTGGGCAGGATTATGGTTTGGTTTGGCTCTGTGGGTTGTCATCTTCTTTGCCCTCCATCCTTTGGTCCCAGGGGTAGGTTCTTTCCGTCAATTGGATTGGAATACAAATATAACTATACTCTGTTTGTTCCTTATTTATGGATTATTTGTTGGCTATTCAATATCGTACGAACATTTACAAGAGGAGCTGGAAAAGCAGAGAAATTAGACAAAACTCATTTTCATCTATCCAAATGTTGCTGAAATATGATAAAATGTCCTAGGATAAAAAGCTTTAGCTAAGGAGCCAAAGATGTATGAGATCTCTACTTGTATTAAATGGTCCTAATATTAATCGTTTAGGTTTAAGAGAGCCTGAGGTATATGGGCATCGCACTCTAGAAGATCTTGTCAGTGAATTGCAGCAATGGGGAAACGAGAACCATATTTTGGTCAATTGTTTTCAATCAAATCATGAGGGTGAATTAATTGATCAAATCCATCAAGCTGAGGGAAAGTATCTGGGGATTATCATCAACCCTGGGGCATTTACACACTATAGCTATGCCATTCGTGATGCTATAGCGAGTATTTCACTGCCGGTAATTGAGGTACATATTTCTAATGTTTATCAGCGAGAAGAATTTCGCCATCATTCCGTAGTAGCTCCTGTCTGTCAAGGGCAAATTGCTGGGTTGGGGTTTATTGGCTATCGCTTAGCATTAGAAGCAATGATTCATGGAGTCGATGCAAAATAGGAGGGTCTTGTGCGACAACGAATTGAAAAACTGAAAGGTTTATTTGATCAATATCAGATAGATGCTTTATTGGTAACAAGTGATAGTAACCGTAGATATATGACAGGTTTTACTGGAACAGCTGGAGTTGCGTTGATTACAATGACAGAATCCGTATTCATCACTGATTTTCGGTACGTTGAGCAAGCGACGAATCAAATCGATGGGTATACCATTGTCAAGCATGATGGACCCATTAGTGAAACGATTGCAGCAGAATTAAAACGTCTAAACATTGCTCGTTTAGGATTTGAACAAGATCATGTTCCCTACTCCGCTTTTCGAGTATATAAGGAAAGGTTCACAGATTCTGAACTTGTTCCCATTTCTGGAGCTGTAGAACCCTTAAGAATGGTGAAGGAAGAAGAAGAACTTCAGTTGATTCGCCAAGCTGTTCGTATTGTCGATGAAACCTATGAGCATATTCTGAAATTTATAAAAGTAGGAATGCGAGAGTGGGACGTAGCGATGGAGCTGGAGTTCTACATGCGTAAGCTAGGAGCAACCTCTTCCTCCTTTAGTATTATTGTTGCTTCTGGGGTTCGTTCTGCTTTACCCCATGGAGTTGCTAGTGAGAAAGTGATTGAACAAGGAGATTTTGTGACGCTCGATTTTGGTGCTTTATACCAAGGGTACTGCTCTGATATGACCAGAACCTTTGCCATGGGGGAGCCTTGTGATAAACTAAAGGAGATTTACGATGTTTGTTTACAAGCCCAACTAATTGGGGTTCAGCAGATGAGAGCAGGGATGACCGGCAAAGAAGCGGATGCCCTATGTAGAGATTATATCAGTGCCAAGGGCTACGGAGAATACTTTGGTCATTCAACGGGTCACGCAATAGGATTAGAGGTACATGAAACTCCTGGTCTTTCAGTGAAGGTGGATCGAAAACTGGAACCAGGAATGGTTGTTACAGTAGAGCCGGGGATTTATCTTCCGGGAATTGGTGGAGTTCGAATTGAAGATGATATCGTCATCACTGAAGATGGAAATGAGATTCTAACCCAATCACCAAAAGAACTAATCATAATAGAGTAAGTAGGAAAGTAGGAGGACTAATAGACATGATGATTTCAACTTCAGATTTTAAAACAGGTTTAACCATTGAGCTGGATAATGATGTATGGCAAATTGTGGAGTTCCAACACGTGAAGCCAGGGAAAGGGGCTGCATTTGTTCGTTCAAAGCTTAAAAATGTTCGAAATGGTAACATTCAAGAAAGAACATTCCGTACAACAGAAAAAATGCCAAAAGCGCATATTGAAACTCGTAAAATGCAATACCTTTATAACACAGGTGATGAGTATACATTCATGGACAACGAGAGCTATGATCAAATTAACTTAACAAGTGCTCAATTAGAAGATGCACTTAAATATCTTTTAGAAAACATGATGGTTAGCATTATTATGTATCAAGGAGAAACCATTGGTGTAGACCTTCCTAATACTGTTGAGCTAGAGGTTGTTGAAACAGAACCAGGAATCAAAGGAGATACTGCTTCTGGTGGTTCTAAACCAGCTAAGATGGAAACAGGCTTAGTTGTACAAGTTCCTTTCTTCATTAATATTGGAGATAAGCTAATCATTGATACTCGTGATGGAGATTATGTGTCAAGAGCATAAAGTAGACTTCCAAAGGACAGCGAATCGCTGTCTTTTTTTTTTTGCGTAAAAATCAACGCTCGAACTAGAAAGTTTGTCCAAGCATTTCAAATTGAATTGAATAGTATGTAGTATCCTCAGAAGAAAGGGGGGTACACGGTGCTAGAGAAATATGGGTTTAAAAAATCAAGTATGAACGACGCACTATTAGACCCAAGCAAAGCTAGTTTAGAAAATATGACGAACCATAGGATTCAAGCAGAGTTAGATGAAAAACGAACGGCAACATCTCCGTTACCGACGAATCAAAATATATTCAAAACAAACACAGAAGAATAGGCAGACTCCCTTATGAAATGAGGATAGAATGGGGGTGAGGATCTATGTATTGCAACGCACCGAAAGTGTTATATAAACTCTCTCCTGGACAGAACGTATTTGTTTGGTTCGACGCTTCAGGGTTCATCTTTGCTAAATTTATTGGGATTGTTGGTAACCAAGCTCTATTCCAAGTAGGAGGATTTACTCTTTATATCTTATTAAGCGATATCAGAGCTATTGCAGTCTAATAAATCAACGCTGTGAGTGTCTAATGAAAAGGAGTGGATTGATTCCACTCCTTTCACATGAATAGGAGGTGAAACTATGGCACAGCTGCCACCCAATACTCCAAGATTAAGCCCTTCCGAATCAGTGAAATTCATGCAAAAGTTAAGTGATCCCAAATTTGCTCAGCAATTCAGCTCTGCATTAAAATCAGGAAATGCTCAAAAAATAGCAAAAACTCTGCAGAAAGCAGGGATCAAAGTAAGTAAGACATAATGTGTGAAAACTGGTGAATAAGTCTGATTAAATCAACGCTGTGAGTGTCTAATTCACCTACGATTTAAGGAAGATCATTCACCAGTCAACATAGTATATGAGTATGCTTGAAAAGGTGCCACTTGTTCTTTGAAATTGCTAAAGTTCTAAAATAGTGTCAAAATATGTAGGATAGAGATTGATTATGAGTCATCACAATGAGTGTAGCAGGAGGATAAGATGTCTAATTTTGTTAGAGGAACGATGATTTTAACAGCCGCCATTTTCATTTCAAAGATCCTAGGGTTTATTTATGTTGTTCCTTTTAAGGCGCTTGTAGGGACTCAAGGATATGTTTTATATAATTATGCCTATCAGGCTTACATAGTATTACTCAGCTTTACCACCATGGGAATTCCACTTGCTGTTTCTAAATTTGTTTCTAAATATAATGAACTCGGAGATTACGAAACAGGCAGGCGTCTATTTAGATCAGGTTTGCTTCTTATGCTGGGAACAGGTCTTGTTTCTTTTATCCTATTATTTATCTATGCTCCTTCGATTGCCTTGGTGGTCATTGATCCTCATGATACGTCTGGAAACTCACTCGAAGACATTACGCATGTCATTCGCATGGTAAGCATGGCTCTGCTCATTGTCCCAGCAATGGGAATCATCCGCGGGTATTTTCAAGGACACCATTCTATGGGACCGACGGCAGTATCGCAGGTAATCGAACAGATTGTGCGGATTATTTTTATCTTAATCTGTAGTTATTTAGTCTTGAGGGTCTGGAATGGTGCATTATCTACAGCAGTTGGTTTTGCCACATTTGGAGCTTTTGTTGGTGGAGTTGGTGGGATGGCTACTCTATATTATTATTGGAGAAAGCGTCGAAGCTATCTAGAGCGTCCATTTCAAAATCGGTTAGGGTATCAGCAGGTGACTTATTGGAACATGTATAAGGAATTGATATCCTATGCCATCCCTTTTGTTTTTGTGGGATTGACTATTCCACTGTATAGCTTTATTGATACCTTTACGATTAATCAGGCTTTAACTAGTATTGGCTACAAGCAAGGTGGAGCAGAAGAAATTAATGCTGTTATGGCTTTAGTTCAAAAAGTAATCTTAGTTCCTGTGGCATTAGCTACAGCGATGAGTCTAACCCTTGTACCCATTATTACGAAGGCATATACATCCAAGGATCAAAAACTACTTCACCAATATGTCACGCAGTCCTTTCAAGTGATTATATATATCACCTTGCCTATGGTTGTCTACATGTCTGTCATGTCCTATCCGATCTATACATTGCTATATAGTTTGAGCGAGTATCTATTGGGAGGGAAAATACTGCGCTGGTATGCGCCAACCGCTATTTTATTTGCTTTATTTACCGTGACGGCGGCGATACTACAAGGCATCAATTTGCAAAGGTATGTCTTGTTAAGCTTATCTATCGGCATAGTATTCAAGGCTTTCTTCAACACGTTTTTTATCATCCATTTTGAAGAGCTTGGACCGATCATAGCAACAAATGCAGGTTTTTTGTTTTCGATCTCTCTAAATCTTGTTTTTATCAGGAGGTTCCTGCATTATCGTTTTAAACATCGTCTTAAACAGCATTTCTTGATTCTCCTTCAAGTCATGCTTGCTACCTTAGGACTTATTATTTTGAAATGGATTTCAGAAATTCTGTTCACAATTGGACGTTTGGAATCTTTCATCGTTGTTGGAGTGACAGGGAGTCTATTTGTTTTGCTGTATATTTGGCTAGGGCTAAGATCCAATTTATTGTTTATTATTTTGGGAGATCGAGTACGGGTGTTGGACCGATTTAAAAAAAAGAAAATGGAAGCATAGAATGTTGAATGAACGATATAAAAACCGACAGAAAAAAATAGTTTCTCTGTCGTTTTTATATTGGTTGAATACATGGAAACTTCATCTGGTAGAACGCTAGCTTAACTTCTATTTACACTAAAAGGAGTGGATTGGTGCATTTTACAATTCCGTCATGTTGATAGACTCCCGTTAAAGGATATAGATCTACCTGCAAGCAATAGTCAATATCCTCTTCTTGAGAGGTTTCAATAAGAGTTCGCCCCGTTGCACCTGAACGTATCAGGGAAACTAATTGTTCCTTTTGAGTAGCGTAATTATTTTTTAGCATTAAGGCAATATCACTACATTCTACAGGCTGAAGCTGAGAACATAGGTGTTGAATCATTAAGCCTGCGGTTAAGCCATCTTCTATCGCAAATCTACCTCTTCTACCCGCACATAGGATCATAATATCTTTTCTTAGCTTCTGTGCAACTTCCATACAATGAGAGGCATTTAAAAAGCAGCCAACCAAAATGTGAGATGCTCTCTTTGCTTTTTGTAATGCTTTTGTCCCGTTTGTTGAAGTAATCACGATCGTTTTATCTTGAAGCTCCAAACGACTAATCTGTGTCGGAGAGTTTCCGAAGTGAAAGCCGTGTACTTTTTTGCTGTATCGTTCTCCGACAAGAACCACATTCTCCAAGCCCTCGTACTGAAGAGCTTGCCCCACGGTTTCAACTGGTATGACTTTTTTACACCCTTGGTAGAGGGCTGTTAGGATCGATGAAGTGGCTCTGAGAGAATCGATCACGATCACCGTTTTGTTGCACAGTTCTTCTTGCTTGACATCATTGACTGAAAGAGTCACATCAACTTTCATTTGAAATCTTCCATTCTGTTTGTTTCTGTTTTGCTTTTCGCCGATACGTTTCTAATGTCAGGGCATCTTCGAAGGGGATATGACTTATGTTCATGTGGTTGCCGTACATTTCAATAAGAGCTGTTTGCTCTGCTGCTTGACTAGCGGGAAAAATAAATTCAGGCAGAGGTAATTTATCCTTCATTGCCTCGAGTAACCATAGTCCAGGGTATTGTGATAAAGAAACATAGGTAGCACCAGCTGCTTTGTCTAGTTCAAATCTCTTGTGGATCGCCTCGATGGCTCCTGTAGAAAGGGAATTGGCTTCGGTCTGACAGAGAGTAATGGTATTGAATCCTTCTTTTTTTGCTTCGTGGATTAATTCGATTCTAGCTTTTTCGCTTAGGTGATCTGAAACCTCAGGAATCTCAATTGTGAATATTTCTAATTGATGAAGCGAATCAAAAAACCTTCTTAACTGCTGATGTGCGATTGCCACTTCTATTAACTGGCTATCTGTATACAGCTCCGTTTGACAGAGAATAGCCGCCTCACTCTTTTTTTTCAGGATAGAAGGAGGATAGAGGGCAGCTGAAATGGATGATAATTTTATATAGTCAATATAGCCGGCATGAAGCTGCAATAGGTCACAAAAAGAGTCCAATCCAATTCCTTTATCGATGACCAGAGTTAAACCGGTTTGACGTGGCTTCTTAATCCCTCTAGTACCACTAGGATCTTTAAGTTCCTTGGACCATAGTTGGTGAAAAAACATAGAGTCACCTCATTTAACATCATACTTGCCTCTATTCTATGCTCAAATGCTGAGAAAGGTTCCGATCTTCTTCAAGGATCATATTCTCCATCATGATTTTAGAAAATAGGACATACACTATACAAGTTGATTTTCTATTGGAAGGAGAATGGGCATGCTATGTTTACAGTAATTGAGAAAATAATATTGGCTATGGCAGGGCTTCGGATTCTATCAGGTCTTATCGAGTTAACGGCGGGATTTCTGATTCTTCGGTTAAATGATGTGGAAAAAGCGCTCATGGTGAACGCTTTTTTAGCGGTGGTTGGTCCTCTTATTTTTATTAGCAGTATGAGTCTAGGGATTCTTCATCTTGCCGAGAAAATATCTTACTCTAAGCTTTTGTTGATCGGATTAGGGGTTGGATTCATCATTCTCGGGTTAAGGAAATAATCTAAGGGCTTTTCTTGAATGGTGACTTTCTCTATAAAGTCAAGCAGAACCTGGTTGTACTTCTCTTCGCTCTTAGTGAGGGTAGCATGATTTACATTAGGAAAGAGACAGACTTCAGCTGTGGGCGCCTCTAGTAGGTAATCATGTCTATAGGTCATCATGTACCGTTCATTGCCTCCATACGTGACCAAGATTGGAACTTGAATTTCCTTGAGTCGATCTCGGCAATCGAAATCTAAAGAAGCTCTTAATAAACGGATTGCTTCTTTTCTTCTTACTTTTTTTGCTTCCTTATGAAATAAGTTAATTTGGTCTTCATCTTTTCCATTCGAACGTGCCACGCCTTTTTCTAGAGGCTTTCTGAGCTTTAAATAGGCAAGACTAATGGATGAAATAAATTTACCGAATAAATAAAGGTTATGAATCTTGGGGAAGGCACCTGAAAGAACAATCCCTCGGACAAGCTCAGGATAGGTTAATGTGAAATTCTGGACAATAACCGTTCCAGTAGAATAACCAGCAAAGACGGCTTCTTTTATAGAGAGCTTCGTTAGTAACTTATAGACATCCTCTGTGAGCTGGTTGATGATGTTTTTGTGCTTATTCATCTGAAGGGTTTCAGTACTTCTGCCATGTCCCCGAATATCCAGGGTAATCGTTTGATACCCATGCTTAGTGAAGTACTCGACTTGCCCTCGCCAATTAACATGTGAAAGTCCCATCCCGTGGATAAGAACAATAGGGAATCCTTCTCCTTCAACTTCGTAATAAATCGTCACATCCTTAAGCGGTAAATAGGCCATACTTATCCTCCTCTAGGTCGTCTTTTCTCACTGGTAGTTTATCCCCTTCGCAAGAAATTATCTGCATGATTTTGAACAAGCCTGCATATGAATGTGTTAAGAAAGAGGACAAAGGAGGAGGTAGATGTGAACATTCCTATTTTGTCTTATATGCCTGCAACGATTAAACAAGCTCTACAAGGACTTGATGCAGAGCAGATCGCTTGGCTCGAAGAAGTGCGTATTAGAGTGGGGCGTCCTGTGGAACTCGTGATAAGAAATCAATCTTTTTTTCTAACCACTCAAGGAACAATATCTTCTCAAGCAGAACAAGGGCTGATCCCAGATGAAGAAGCGGCTCATAAGATCATGAACTTGATCAGTCGTCACTCTGTCTATGCTGTAGAAGAAGAGCTAAAAAGGGGATATATTACGGTTGCTGGAGGTCATCGGGTTGGAATTGCAGGACGAGGCATTATAGAGGAAGGCAGACTGAAGTTGTTAAGAGATATTAAGTCCTTTAATTTTCGAATTGCTAAGGAAGTAAAGAATATTGCTATACCCTTGCTTCCTTCCTTAATCGAGCAGGGAAGACTATTAAATACTTTGATTATTTCTCCTCCTCGCTGCGGAAAAACGACTTTACTACGCGATATGATTCGGGTCCTCAGTAGGGGAGAAGCTGATCTTTTGTTACAAGGTCAGAAAATAGGCGTAGTGGATGAACGCTCTGAGATTGCAAGTTGCCTAGAAGGAATCCCTCAAAAGGATTTGGGTCCTAGAGTGGATGTACTAGATGCTTGTCCTAAGGCAGAGGGGATGATGATGCTCATACGCTCCATGAGCCCTGATATTATTGCAACGGATGAAATAGGGAGCGAGGAGGATGTCAGTGCCATAATGGAAGCTATTTATGCAGGGGTAGGCATTGTAACCACTGTGCACGGTTCCTCGGTGGAGGATATAAGAAAAAGACCTAAGTTGAGAGAGCTTCTGTCTGCCGGTTCCTTTCAGCGGTACATTGTACTAAGCAAGCGAAGAGGTGTAGGAACCATTGAGGCAATCTTAGATGGTGAAGCTCGCAAGATTCGTGTTCTAGAAAGAGGAGAAATATATGCTTAAAGTTGTGGGAGCATCGTTTATCCTTATTGCTTGCACCTTAGTAGCTTCTATCTAGCGAAACGCCTCTCTCATCGCACGAAACAATTAAGAGAAATTCAAATGGATTTGCAAATGCTAGAAACGGAGATTTCGTATGCCGCTACTCCTCTTGAAGCAGCCTTTCGTAAGATTAGTCAAACAAATACCGGAGTGATAGGTGATCTATTCTTCAGATGTACGCACTACCTGGAAACCTTGGACGGAGCAACCACGTATGAATGCTGGGAAAAATCACTCAAAGAAATCATTCCCCACCTCGCTATGAAGCCACTGGAGATCGAATGGTTACATCACTTTGGCAAGATTATCGGAAATTCAGATCGTGCCGATCAGCAAAAGCATCTGAAGCTCATGATGGCTAAATTTAAGCAAGCAGAGTTAGAAGCCAGAGAGGAGCAGCTAAAACATGAAAAAATGTACAAAACGTTGGGTTTTTTAACTGGGGCTCTTATCGTCATCGTATTGATCTAGATTGAGGTTAGAGAGGTGGATTTCTTGGGCTATGATGTGAATGCAATTTTTCAGATAGCAGGTATAGGGATTATTGTTGCCATGCTTCACACCGTTTTAGAACAAGCAGGGAGAAAGGATATTGCTCAATGGGTCACGCTCATAGGCTTTATTGTTGTGTTATTTATGGTTGCCAACTGGATTCATGATTTGTTTGAGAAGATCAAAACCGTCTTTCTCTTTCAGTAGGAGGGATGGAATGGAGATCATTCAGATTGTAGGCTTTGGACTTATTGCCACCATTTTAATTCTCATCCTGAAGGAACAAAAGCCGATTTTTGCCTTCATGCTGGCGACGATTACAGGTCTTATGATCTTTCTTTTTTTAATCGGAAAAATAGCAGAGGTAATTAGCCTATTAGAAAGATTGGCTACTGAAGGTGGAATTAACTTGATTTACTTAAAAACCATCTTAAAGATTATTGGAATAGCTTATATTGCGGAATTTGGGGCACAGATCACAAGAGATGCGGGGCAGGGGCTATTGCCTCAAAGATTGAACTAGCTGGAAAGATTCTAATTATGGTGATGGCGATTCCCATTATAACAGTGATCATTGAAACCGTCATGAATTTCATTCCGACCTGATAGTTCTGAGTAAAAGGAGTCGAGAGAGATGAAGAGGCTATTCCAGTATATCACTCTAGTCATAGTAGTTCTGACTCAACTTCCCCAAGCTGTTCAAGCAGAAGGAGGAAGCCCTGCTGATACCTTTATTGAACAACAATTAGAAAATCTAGGTACAACTGAGATTGAACAGTTCTGGGAGCAAGTGAAAACAGAATATAATGGTTATCTTCCTGAGAATCAGCCGCTCTCATTAAAGGATTTTTTTAAATTAGAAGGTTCTCTTTTTTCAGTAGGAATGTTTAAAGGGTTTCTTAAATTTATCTTCCAAGAGCTATGGATTAACGGAAAGCTACTGGGAGCCATTATTATCTTAACCGTTTTTAGTATGATCCTAGAAAATATTCAATCCGCCTTCGAAAAAAATAGTGTGAGTAAGGTAGCCTATTCGATCACCTATCTTGTTATTCTGTTACTGGCAATGAATAGCTTTCATGTGGCGATAGGCTATGCGAAGGAAGCTATATCTAATATGGTTCATTTCATGATGGCGTTAATGCCACTCGTTTTAGCCTTAATGGCTTCACTTGGCAATATTACCTCTGTTTCTCTGTTTCACCCTCTCATTGTCTTTCTAGTGAATAGTAGTGGAGTATTTATCTATAGTGTGGTCTTTCCTCTGTTATTCTTTTCTGCAGTTCTTGGCATTGTCAGTACCTTTTCCGAGGAATATAAGGTTAGCCAGTTATCGACTTTATTAAGAAACATCAGTGTTGGAATTTTGGGTGTTTTTCTCACCATTTTTCTAGGGGTTGTTTCCGTGCAGGGAGCGGCGAGTGCTGTCTTAGATGGAGTGACAATTAAGACAGCCAAATTCATTACAGGTAACTTTGTTCCAGTGGTTGGAAGAATGTTTACAGATGCTACTGACACAGTGATTGGCGCCTCGCTCTTGGTGAAGAACACTGTAGGCTTGGCAGGTGTCATTATCTTACTGCTGCTCTGTGCCTTTCCTGCTCTTAAAATCCTGACGATTGCCCTTATCTTTAACATCTCTGCAGCAGTGCTTCAGCCTCTGGGGAGCTCAAATGTAATTAGCTGCTTGAACATTATTGGCAAAAGCTTGGTCTATGTTTTCGCTGCTTTGGCTACTGTCTGTCTTATGTTTTTTCTAGCGATTACCATTATTATTGCCGCTAGTAATTTATCTGTGATGGTTAGGTGATTCTGATGATGTCCTATCTGGGAGAGTGGATCAAGCATATTGTTTTGTTAATCCTATTGGCTAGTTTCGTAGATCTGATCCTACCAAGCAGTAACATGAAACGCTATGTCAAGCTTGTTGTCGGTCTTCTCGTCATATTGATGATTCTATCTCCGATTTTACAGCTATTTAAATTTGATTACGATCGGATGCTGATGACCATAGATCATTTGTTAGAAGAAAAGGACTCTTCTTTTCAGAATAAGCTAGATCAGACAAAAGGAGAGTTAAATCAGCTACACGAGCAATCCGTGCTTCAAGAAGTGGCTGATCGTTGGGGAGAAGAGATCAAAAAAGAAGTGGAAGCAAGACTAGAAGTGAATGTTCAAGAGGTTGTGCTAGTACTAAGACCCCTTCGTGAGCAGGTAGAGCTCGAGCATTGTCAACTTACCTTGCAGCTGCGAGAGTTCGCCAATGATCCGCAGGAGGGTACAGCCAGTGTAACGAAGGTAGAGCCAGTCAAACCGGTTTCAGTACGAATCACGTCGTCTAAGGAGTCATTATCACCAACAAAAAACATCAGTGATAGAGAAAAAAAATTACAAAAAGAAGTTCTAAAAATAGTACAAGTTGAATGGAATATATCTAAGGACAAGATCTCTCTTTTGTGGATTGGAGGTGATTCGAGTGGAGAAACCTATATGGAATAAGCTCAAAAATCTATTGATTAACCTGTTTTTTGAACCTAAGGAGAAGAATGAGGAACCTCAACCACCACCTGAGAAAGGAAAGATGAGCTTTCTACATTGGATGATGATCTTAGTCTGTTTGGGACTGGGAGCGATGATCTTACATAATTTTTTTAGTTTTCAAGAACAGGTTCAGTCCCCCTTATCGATCCCGACTAGTTCCACTGCGAATCAAGGAGAGGTGCTCGAAACCATTGGCACCTCGAAAAAAACTCCATTTACCATGGCTGATTATGAAGAGATGTACGAGAATCAATTGGTGGAGATTCTTGGGAAAATTGTAGGTGTTGGTGAGGTTTCTGTCATGGTCAATCTAGATAGCTCAGAGCAAATTGTTGTTGAGAAAAACAGAAATCGATCACAGCAAATAACAAACGAAAAAGACCGTGAAGGGGGGAATCGCCAAATCGATGATCAAAAACAAGAAGAGCAAGTCGTCATCATCCGCCAAGGGAGTGACGAAGAACCAGTGATCATTATGACCAAGAAGCCGAAAGTCAGAGGAGTTCTTGTTGTTGCCACTGGAACAGAAAATATGCAGGTTAAAGCAATGGTCACGGAAGCAGTACAAAGAGTTCTCGATGTACCGTTACACAAAATCTCCGTGTTACCAAAACGAAAATAGGGGAGGAAATAGAAGATGGTATTAAAAAAACAAACGGTATGGCTATTAACAATGTTAAGCTTGATGGTAGTTCTGTCCGCTTACTATCTATTCAACAATGAACCTGTAGATTATTATTCAATGAATGAGGTAGAGGATCAATTTGCTCTTGATTTACAGGGGATAGGGGAAACAGATATTTCTACATCGTTTAGCAATGCGGATACGAACTTTTTCATGTCTTATCGTATGGAAAGAGATACACAAAGGGCACAATTAATGGATGAATACGAGCAAATGATGAATTCAACAGAGGCAACAGCACAAACCATTGCCGAAGCGAATAACAAAATGAATACGATCGCAGATCTAGCAGAAGCAGAATTAACGTTAGAAAGCTTAATTCGTGCCGAAGGTTTTGAAGAAGCTGTTGTCATCGCAGATCTAGATCGTGTCAATGTCGTCGTTAAAAGTGATGGAGCCTTGGAAAAAAGTCAGGCGCTAGGCATTATTAAAATTGTCAAGGAGCATCTAAATGTAGCAGGAAATCAAGTCAAGGTTAGCTATAGATAAGAGGAAGAATATAAGATTTAAGACCTTGCTTTGAGAGCTACTCTTAAAGTGAGGTCATTTATTTTTGCAAATTAGGTAGAATAGTATGGTATAATAAGTGGAGTTTGAAATCTTTTATAACGTAGGAGTGATACACGTGTTAAAAATGCACGAAATTCGCGAACTAATTAAACTAGTAGATCAATCAAGCGTTACTGATTTTGACTATGAGTTTGAAGGGTTAAAAGTAAGTATTAAAAAAGGAACACAGCCAGGAGCGCCGATCCAGGTACAAGCACCTGCTGTGCAAGAAACCATATACCAGCCTGTTTCACAACCTGTTGTTTCTGCACCTGCACCTGTTGAGGTGTCTCCAGTGGTCAAAGAAGAAGCAGCACCAAAGCCAGAGTCACAAGATACAGGGTTACATAAAATTGTGTCACCAATGGTAGGGACTTTTTATGCGGCGCCAGCACCAGATGCAAGCCCGTATGTGAAGGTTGGAGATAAGGTAAACAATTCTACTATTGTGTGTATTGTTGAAGCGATGAAGCTAATGAATGAAATTGAGGCCGAAGTTAAAGGGGAAATTGTGGAAATTCTCGTTGAAAATGGACAACTTGTGGAATACGGTCAAGCACTATTCCTTGTCAAGGCTGAATAAAAGGGGAACTTTCTATGTTTAATAAAGTTTTGATCGCTAATCGTGGCGAAATCGCCGTTCGAATTATTCGAGCTTGTAAGGAGCTAGGAATCTATACTGTAGCGGTTTATTCTGATGTGGACAAAGATTCATTACATGTTAGGCTCGCAGATGAAGCCTATTGTATTGGTCCAAAAACATCGAAGGATAGCTATTTGAATTTTACCAACCTGATGAGTGTCGCTACTCTAACAGAGGTAGATGCGATTCATCCAGGGTATGGTTTCTTATCTGAAAATGCCGATTTTGCTGAGCTCTGCGCTGCCTGTAATATTACTTTCATTGGTCCTAGCCCAGAGGCTATCAATAAAATGGGAGCGAAAGCCGTTGCCAGAGAAACAATGGCTCAAGCTGGGGTACCAATTGTCCCTGGTTCTGATGGAATTGTGGCAGATGTTGAAGAAGGGCTGCAAGTGGCTGAAAAGATTACCTACCCAGTGATTATTAAAGCGACTGCTGGGGGCGGTGGAAAAGGAATTCGTGTAGCACGAAGCAAGGAAGAGCTTATCAAGGGGATCAATATTACCCAACAGGAAGCAGCCACGAATTTTGGAAATCCAGGGGTATATATCGAGAAATTCATTGAGGATTTCAGACATGTAGAAATTCAAATTATGGCTGATAACCATGGGAATGTGGTTCACTTAGGAGAAAGAGATTGCTCCATTCAGCGTCGTTTGCAAAAGCTGATCGAAGAAGCTCCATCTCCAGCCCTTTCAGCAGAAAAAAGGGAAGAGATGGGTCAAGCAGCTGTGGCTGCCGCCAAGGCGGTGAATTACTCTGGAGCGGGAACGATTGAATTTATCTATGACCATCAGGGTAATTATTATTTCATGGAGATGAATACAAGGATTCAAGTAGAGCATCCTGTTACTGAGCTTATTACAGGAGTCGATTTAATCAAGGAGCAAATTTCTGTAGCCGCAGGAAATCCTCTTTCCTTTTCACAGGCTGATGTAGAATTTAACGGCTGGTCTATCGAATGTAGAATCAATGCCGAAAATCCTGACAGGAACTTTATGCCATCACCAGGGAAAATAGATATGTATCTACCTCCGGGTGGATTAGGTGTTCGTGTAGATAGCGGGGCGTACCCTGGCTATATGATTTCGCCCTACTATGATTCCATGATAGCCAAGCTCATCGTGTGGGGCAAAACAAGAGAAGAAGCCATCCAACGTATGAAGCGAGCGCTAAGCGAATTTGTTGTCGAGGGTATAGATACAACCATTGACTTTCATCAAAGGGTATTAAACCACGAGGCATTTGTCAGTGGTGAATTTAATACTAAATTCTTAGAAACCTATGATTTAACCAATAAAAACAAATAAGAGAGGTGCTCAAATGGAAACTTCATTTCCACAATTTAATCAAACACTAAAGTTAGGCAAAGTAGAGATTGCACCAGAAGTGATTGAGGTAATTGCAGGATTAGCCGCTTCAGAGATCGATGGAGTCGCTTTTATGAGCGGTGGATTTGTAGGCGGGATAGTGGAAAGACTGGGCCGTAAGAACCTAGCCAAGGGAGTTCGTGTTGAACTGGGAGAGGAACGGACAGCGGTAGACGTATCCATTGTCGTTGAATACGGTGTGCGCATCCCTAGTGTGGCAATGGCAGTTCAAGAAAACGTCAAAACCGCCATTCAAAATATGACTGGTTTAGATGTCATTGAAGTGAACGTGCATGTGGTCAGTGTACAAATTAAACCAGAAGTACAGGCAAATAATGAGGAAAAAAGGGTAAAATAATGGATAAAGATAACCACCAGTCATGGTGGTTCTTTCCATTCCTTAACTAAAGGAGAAGGTAGAATGAAAAGAAGAACAGCTCGCAAGAAAGCAATTCAAACACTTTATCAGGTTGATCTGGCGAAGACAGAATGGGGAGAAGCGTTACAGAATGTTTTAGGTAGTGGAGAAAGAGATTCTTTTTTAGACGAAGTGGTCACAGGAATCCGTGATCATATCGAAGAAATTGATACCACACTTAAGCCTCATCTAAACAAATGGACCCTTGACCGACTTCCTCATGTTGATCGAGCCATCCTGCGTTTGGCTACATATGAATTACAGTACCGTGAAGATGCTCCCAACCAAGTGGTGATTAACGAGGCTGTGGAGTTAGCAAAAGAGTTTGGCACGGATCAGTCTAGTAAATTTATAAATGGTGTTCTCTCAAGTATCGCCAAACAAGGTGAATAAAGATGTCTATTCTCGGTATTGATACAAGTAATTACAGAACATCCATTTGTTTGATCAATCACGAATATCAAGTACTGCAAGAACAGAATCCAATACTAGAAGTGAAGCAGGGAGAAGTAGGATTACAACAATCCGTAGCTGTGTTTCAGCATTTGAAGGTATGGCCTTCTCTTCTCTCACAATTTCCTCAGACAGAACGGATAGAAGCTATAGGTGTGAGCACACGTCCTCGTCCAGTAGAAGAATCATATATGCCTGTATTTAAAGTGGGTGAAGTCCTAGCAGAGACACTAGCTCACTTTCTTTCTGTACCGTTATATAAAACAAGTCACCAAGAAGGGCATATTGCTGCCGGAGAATTTTCGATGGTGAATAGACCTATAGATGAAACCTTTCTCGCTGTGCATCTATCAGGAGGAACCAGTGAAATTTTACACTGTTCAAGATTGAAGACAGGGTATGCGATTGAAAAATTAGGGGGAACATTAGATTTGCATGCAGGGCAGTTCGTGGACCGAGTGGGAGTAGAACTGGGTCTTCCTTTTCCCTGCGGTCCTCATCTAGAAAAACTGGCAAAATCCTTGACTGTTCTTGAACAAGAGGGATTGCCTAGCATCCCTTCATACGAAAAGAATATGGATTTTAGTTTTTCGGGTCCTACTACTGCGGCCCTTCGATTGATACAAAACGCCCATTATTCACCAGCTCAGCTTGCTAGGGCTGTTGAAAATACGATTTCGAAAACACTGGAAAAAGCGCTGTTGTCGGCAATGAGTAGGACAAATGTGAAGGAGATTATGCTGGTTGGAGGGGTTGCTTCTAACCAATATATTACTCAACGATTAATAAAAAGGCTGGAGCATCCGAGAGTAGGAGCAACCGTATTCTTAGCTTCGCCCCAGTACGCAACCGATAATGCTTATGGTGTAGCTTGTCTAGCATTAAATCATTACAAAGATGAACAAAAAGTGAACAATAATTAAGGTTAAATAATTTAATGTTCGGTATTTACTTCTATTTCTTGAGGATGTACACTTGAATGTAGGATAGCTAAGGAGGAAAAGATGAATGTCGGCAAAAATTATTGATGGAAAAGCGATAGCAAGTCAATTTAGAGAGAAAATGAAGGAAGAACTAAAGCAACTTAAATCTCAAGAAATCATACCTGGACTGGCAGTGATAATCATTGGAGAGGACCCTGCTTCGGTTTCTTATGTGAAAGCGAAGATAAGAGCCTGTGAAGAGGTTGGGATCTACTCACGCTGCATTCGCTTGTCAGGCGATACAACAGAACAAGAGTTGCTTCAACATATAGATAAACTAAATCAAGATGTACAGATCCATGGAATTCTGGTGCAGCTTCCACTTCCACTTCATATTTCTGAGAAAGCAGTGATTGACGCAATTTCTCCAGAAAAAGATGTGGATGGTTTTCACCCGATGAGTGTAGGGAATATGTTGATTGGTGACGAGTGCTTTCTCCCATGTACTCCGCATGGCATTGTGAAAATGATTCAACATACTGGAACAGAGCTCGCAGGGAAAAATGTAGTCGTTGTTGGAAGAAGCAATATTGTGGGTAAGCCTGTTTCTATGTTACTGTTGCAGGAAAATGCAACGGTGACGATTTGTCATTCTAAAACGCAGAATTTAGCGGAGCATACAAAAAAAGCGGATATTCTTGTTGTAGCGGTAGGGAAAGCGGGTGTGATTGGACCTGAGCATGTGTCAGAAGGAACGATTGTCATCGATGTAGGTGTTAATCGTAATGCCGAAGGTAAATTAGTCGGAGATGTGCGTTTTGATGAACTCCTTTCTATTGCCAGCCATATTACGCCTGTACCAGGTGGAGTTGGACCTATGACTATAACCATGTTATTATATAATACGATTGAATCAGCCAAAAAACATTTGCCATCAGTGGTTGTTTAGGCTGAAAAGCAAGGAGGGAGCTTTTTTTGAGTCATACAGAGATACTCTCCATAAAAGATCTAACTAATAAGATAAAAAAAAGCATAGAAATGAATCCATTATTTCAAGATGTCTGGGTTAGAGGCGAAATTTCTAACTTTATTCATCATAGTCGAGGGCACATGTACCTCACTTTGAAAGATGAGGCTTCCAAGATCAAAGCGGTTATGTTTGCTGGACATAACCGCTATTTACGGTTTGTCCCTAAAAACGGAATGAAAGTGATCGTTCGCGGTGAAATAGGGGTCTATGAACGAGATGGGCAGTATCAATTATATATTAAAGAAATGCAACCAGATGGAATAGGTGCCTTATTTCAAGCCTACGAGGATTTAAAACGTCGCTTGGAGCTTGAAGGCTGGTTTGACCCCCAGTCAAAAAAGCCAATCCCTCATCTCCCACAAAAAGTAGGAGTGGTTACATCACCGACGGGAGCTGCCATTCGAGATATTCTGATCACAATTAAACGCCGCTTTCCCAGCATGGAGGTAGTCGTTTTTCCTGTTTTGGTGCAGGGGGAATTTGCTGCACAGTCTATCGCCAATGCAATTCGATTAGCTCATCAGGAGCAAGGGGTTGATGTGTTGATTGTCGGACGAGGAGGGGGCTCCATCGAAGAGCTTTGGGCCTTTAACGAAGAAGTGGTCGCTTCAGCTATACGAGAGTCGACCATTCCGATCATCTCAGCAGTAGGGCATGAAACAGATTACACAATCGCTGATTTTGTAGCGGATTTACGCGCACCTACCCCCACTGCTGCTGCTGAGCTGTCTGTTCCCTTGTTTCATGAGCTGCATGAACGTGTCTGTGCAGCCGAGGAGCGAATCAAAAAAGCATTAAAAAGGGTGCAGAAGCAACAAAGAGAGCGTTTAGATCGAATACAGAAGAGATATGGATTTAGATACATACAACAAGTAGTAGAACAAAAAGAGCAAGAATTGGATCATATTCTGATCCAGCTACAACGAAATGCAGAGAGATTCTTACAGCAAAAAGAAAGTCAGTTAGGATACATTAGACATCGCTTACACCGGCTGAATCCTCAGGAAAGAATTGTTTCCAAGAAGAAAGAAGTTCTTCACCTACATGAAAGGCTGAATAGAGAAATACGAAGACAGCTAGAAGAGAAACAAAAGGAGCTTCATTTTATGACAACAACCTTAGATGCTTTAAGTCCGCTGAAAATAATGAATAAAGGATATTCTTTATTATATAATGAAGATAAAAGCCATCTTTACACTTCTGTAAAACAGCTAGAGCCAGGTCAAACAATCAGAGTAACCATGAGGGATGGGGAATTGGATTGTCAAATCTGGGGGATTAAGGAGGAAACGAAGAATGAGTGAAACTGGAGAACACCAATCATTAAGCTTTGAAGAGGCAATGGAAGAACTAGAAGAGATTGTAGACCAGCTGGAGGCGGGACAAGTTCCTCTAGAGGAAGCCATTACGTTGTTTCAAAAAGGAATGAAGCTCTCTAAGGTTTGCCACGACACTCTGGAGCGCGTAGAGAAACAAGTGCAAGTACTGCTTGAAGAGAATGGCGAATTGATTAGGAAGGATTTCCGTATTGAGGAGGAAGCACGTGATTAAACAGATCGACACTTTTTTAAAAGAAAATCAAGCCCATATTGAATCCTATCTTCAGCAATATCTTTCCAATATTGAAGCACCGCCTCAATTGGTCAAAGCAATGGAATATTCTTTGATGGCAGGTGGTAAACGGATACGCCCTGCTTTTGTATTAGCCATTATTGATGCATTAGGAAAGAAGAAGTCTATTGGGTATGGGGCTGCTTGTGCCATTGAAATGATTCATACCTATTCTTTAATTCATGATGATTTACCCGCCATGGATGATGATGATTATCGTAGGGGAAAACTAACGAATCATAAAGTGTTTGGTGAGGCAATGGCTATTCTAGCTGGAGATGCCCTGTTGACCCATGCTTTTTACTTAATCACACATGATTTCCCTACAAAAGAGCATCAAAATCCGGCTGCTATTCAAGTGCAAATGATTCAAGAGCTGTCTAAGTATGCAGGACCTATGGGGATGGTTGGCGGTCAGGTGTTAGATATGCAAGGGGAAAACAATCCAGCACTATCACTTGAGGAGCTATATAAAATCCATCAGCATAAAACAGCCGATTTATTGACTTGCTCTGTCCGCTTCGGTTGTTATTTAGGAGGAGCTTCTTCTAAACAGCTTGATGCCTTAAGTGAATATGCCAAACATATTGGACTTGCCTTTCAGATTCAGGACGATATCTTGGATGAGGTAGGAGATGAACAGAAGCTAGGGAAAAAGGTTGGAAGTGATCGTGATAATGAAAAAACAACGTTTGTTTCATTACTCGGGATTGAACAAGCAACAAAAAAATTAGAGGAGCATGTCGCCCTTTCAAAACAAGCCCTAGATCAAGCACAAGTGAAGGACTCCCTTTTAGTTGAACTTACAGATTTCATGATTCAACGTGATCATTAGTTCTTAGTTCCTAATATTCACATTGAGCCCTTGTCTATTTCATGGTATAATTTCAATACATAATTTGGGTGGTGCAGTATTCTAGTCAACCTACTCTTCCTGAAGACGGGCCTAAAAATCCGTTAAAGGGCACATCGATGAAGTTCCTGGTGTAGGCTTTCGACGCCCAGTCGGGGGTTTATGCTGGGAGTTAAGGTTGTAGGGCGATCCACAATGGCATGTGGGCGTAGACCCTACTTCCGCGGAGGCCCAAGTGCGTGCTCGATGTCAGCGCACAAAGAGTATGGCTTGGGGTATGAACCTGTTGAAGCGGACCTATGGGAGTCTTGCTAACAGCGTAGCCTGCCTTGAGTGGATGTAGAGGGGATAATAGGTAACAGGCGTTAAATTATTTGGCCAAATAATTTAATTGCATTTCTATTTGAAATCTAATCTGCAAAAGAGGCTAAGGAAGGTTAAGGGTTGTTGAGGAAAACTCCTAGACTGTTCTAACGACACTTTATGGGGATTATAGTACGGACTAAGTGGTAATCCAGTCTAGCGCTTGGTGACAACGCTAAAGTGGACGTAAAGGGAAACCGCCAGAGTGGCAACGCTTTGGTGTCTGCTTGGGAAAACCTACTGGACCTAAGCCGTAGTTTTTACTCTTAAAGTGACCATCCAATATTGCTACATAATGCAAAAAGGGGAAAATGATCATAAATATGAAATTCTCTTATAAACATACATTAAGATGGAGTTCACTGATTGCCGTTACCACCCTTGTGTTAGCGGCAATTTTCTCAATCGTTTCTTCTGCTGTATTGAATGGTGTAAGTGTAGCACTCGGGATTATCGTTGTTCTTATGATCATCTTAATAGGGATTGTATTCGATGCCATTGGTATTGCAGCAACAGCAGCGAATGAAGTCCCCTTTCATGCGATGGCTTCAGAGAAGGTGGTTGGAGCAAGAGAGGCGATTCAAATCTGTCGAAATGCAGACCGATTCTCTAGCTTCTGTAATGATGTGATTGGAGACATTAGTGGAATCATTAGTGGAACGGCAAGTGCTGTAGTGGTCCTTCGCTTGGTGTATGAAATGGGTCAAGCGGAAGATTCTATGCTGCACTCGATCATCTTCGTTACATTTGCCAGTCTTGTAGCTGCCTTAACGGTAGGAGGCAAAGCCATTGGCAAGTCTGTTGCCATTTATTATTCTACTGATATTTTATTAATTGTAGGCAAGGTTTTCTACCAATTAGACCATAAATTTCATATAAAAATTTTTAATGGAAAGTCTAAAAACAAAGAAGATAAGCAAAAAAAATGAAAGTGAGGGTAACTATGCACCTCAAAGAAATTACGTGTCCTAGTCAACTAAAAGGTTTGAGTACAACTCAATTAGAGAAGATTGCTGGCGAAATCAGAAGCTTTCTGATTGAAAAGCTAGCTGTTACTGGAGGTCATTTGGCACCTAATTTGGGTGTAGTTGAATTAACCCTTGTTTTACACCAACTGTTTGAATCACCAAAGGATAAATTGATTTGGGATGTGGGACATCAAGCTTATGTTCATAAAATGCTAACAGGTCGCATGGACAAGTTTGATACATTGCGTCAATACAAAGGACTTTGTGGGTTTCCTAAGATGCGTGAAAGTGAACATGATGTCTGGGAAGCGGGACATAGTAGTACCTCCCTTTCAGCCGCGATGGGGATGGCGATTGCGCGCGATCTACGTCAGGAAAAGAATCATGTTATAGCGATTATTGGAGATGGAGCTATGACGGGAGGAATGGCTCTAGAAGCTTAAATCATATCGGGCATGAGAAAAAGAATCTGATCGTTGTTCTTAACGATAATGAAATGTCCATCTCTCCAAATGTGGGAGCGCTTCATAATCATTTGGGTAAATTAAGAACCGCGAAACAATACAAGTGGGCGAAAGAAGAGCTTGAAAGCCTGTTGAAGAAAATTCCAGCTGTAGGGGGTACCTTAGCCAAAACGGCAGAAAGAGTCAAGGATATCCTGAAGTACCTTCTTGTATCAGGAATTTTCTTTGAAGAGTTAGGCTATACTTACCTAGGTCCTATAGATGGGCATAACATAGAAGAATTACAAACCTGTATGAAACAAGCGAAAAAGATTCAAGGTCCCGTATTGCTTCATGTCATCACCAAGAAGGGAAAGGGATACGGACCGGCTGAAGCCGATTCCGATGCTTGGCACGGAGCTAGCCCGTACAAAATCGAATCAGGTGAAATGATTAAAAGTGTAGGGGGACCGCCAGATTATAAAAAAGTATTTGGTAAGGCCTTATTAGACTTGGCTGAGGTGGTTCCTGAAATGGTGGCGGTAACGCCTGCGATGTCCTCTGGATCAGGAATGAATGAGTTTGCTCAGATTTATCCAGAGCGTTTCTTTGACGTAGGGATTGCCGAGCAGCATGCCACAACGATGAGTGGAGGACTTGCGACACAAGGAGCGAAACCGATTTGTACCATTTACTCGACGTTTCTTCAACGAGGGTATGATCAAATCGTGCATGATATCGCTAGACAGAACCTCGATGTGACATTTGCCATTGACCGTGCTGGCTTTGTAGGGGCGGATGGTGAAACTCATCATGGTGTTTATGATATTTCGTTTCTAAGACATTTACCTAATATGAAGATTGCTATGGGTAAGGATGAGAATGAATTTAGAAATCTTCTCTACACCTCTTTAATGATGGAAGGTCCTGTAGCTGTACGCTATCCTAGAGGAACAGGACTAGGCGTACCTATTGATGAGCAATTCCAGCTAATTGAAGAAGGAACCTGGGAAGTCGTTGAAGAAGGAAATCAGCTAGCTATTCTAGCCGTTGGACCGATGGTGCAACTGGCTCAAAAAGCAGCTGAACAGTTATCAAGAGAAGGACTGAAGCCACATATTGTTAATGCTCGTTTTATTAAACCACTAGATCAATCTATGCTGAAAAAAATGGCTGGTCAAGGCTTCAAGTTTTTAACTGTAGAGGAACACGCTCTTGCGGGTGGATTTGGTAGTGCTGTTCTGGAGTTTTTTAACGACCAAGAGATCCCTGTTCAATTAAAGCGAATGGGTGTACAAGATGAATTTATTGAACACGGTAATGTAAATGAGCAAAGAGAAGAAGCAGGTCTTACTGTAGAAAAAATAGTGCATCATGTCAGAGCGATGATCCTTTCCTCTGACAGAAAAGTGAAAAGGGCGTAGTTATGTCTTCAAAAGAGAGAATTGATGCTTTGCTTGTACAACGTGGTTTTTTTGATAGTAGAGAAAAAGCCAAGCGTGCCGTTATGGCAGGTTTGGTTTTTTCAAAATTAGAAAGAATGGATAAACCAGGAACAAAGATCAGTATAGATACCCCTCTAGAGGTCAAGGGCTCTCCACTGAAATATGTCAGTAGAGGTGGCTTAAAATTAGAGAAAGCAATTGAAGCCTTTAACCTAGACTTTAGAGATAAGATCGTTCTAGATATTGGTGCCTCAACAGGCGGTTTTACCGATTGCGCCTTGCAAAATGGAGCAAAAAAAGTATACGCTCTAGATGTAGGCTATGGACAATTAGATTGGAAATTACGTGAAGATGAGCGTGTGATTGTGATGGAGCGTACCAACTTTCGCTATGTAAAGCCTGAAGATCTTGGCTATGGACTTCCGCAGATGGCAACGATTGACGTTTCATTTATTTCTTTGAGTTTAATTCTTCCTCCTTTATTTTCACTTTTAGATACAAATGCTGAAATCATGACATTAGTCAAACCACAATTTGAGGCAGGTCGAGAGCAGGTAGGAAAAAAAGGGGTCGTTAGAGAACCAAGTATCCATAAAGCTGTTTTACAGAAAACGATCGAAACGGCGACAAAGGTTGGATTTCAGTTTAAAGGTTTGGACTTTTCGCCGATTACTGGAGGAGAAGGGAACATAGAGTTCTTATTGCATCTTAGCAATCAAAGCGGACAAGGGGACCAAACCAGCTTCCATCTAGATGAACCAATTGAGGGAATAATCAATGAGAGAGTAGAGGCTGCTCATCAACAATTTAACTCTTAAAATGGGGAAGAGGAGGAGTAGGGAATAATGACCCAAAGACGAATTGGACTTTTTATCAATCGTGGAAAACCAAAAGCCTTAATTGTGGCAAGAGAACTTATTCCTCAGATGGAGAAGAAAGGCTTTAAGGTTTTAGTAGAACCGCGAGTTGCTAACCATATTGGGCGTGAAGATTTGTCAGTTCCTTATGAGCAGTTTCATGAGAATGTAGACATTTTGTTTGCTTTTGGTGGAGATGGAACGATTTTAGGGATTGCCAGAGATTTTGCTCGATATCATATTCCCATCTTGGGAATCAACTTAGGGCATCTGGGTTTTTTATCGGAAGCCGAGCCTGATGATCTTCCGCAACTTATTGAAGCGATTCATGAGGAAAGATACGAAACAGAGAATCGAATGATGCTTGAGGCAGAGCTTATTAGAGAAGGGAAAACAATTGAAAAATGGATTGCCCTTAACGATATTGGAATTGCTAAGGGCTCCTATAGTAGGATGATTACATGTCATGTTTATTTATACAATAAAGTACTAAATACTTTTTTTGGAGACGGTCTTATCATTTCTAGTCCGACAGGCTCTACTGCTTATTCGATGTCAGCAGGCGGGCCTATTGTTGCGCCGAATATGAATGCCATCCTATTAACTCCCGTTTGTTCCCATAGCTTAACAGCCAGACCGATCATTTTGAGTGATCAGGAAGAAATTACAATCGAAGTAAATGCCACTCATCAAGAAATAGGCTTATCTATTGATGGGCAAATCGGTTATCAACTAGAAATTTTAGATAAAATAAAAATAAGACGAGCACCTTACTCAACAAAGCTAATTAAGTGGAAGGATCGGAGCTTCTTTGACGTCATAAAAAACAAATTTCATCAGGGTGAGTAAAGGAAGGGGAAAGCATGAATAAAGCGCAAAGGCATATTAGAATCAGAGAAATCGTAACCAAGAATGAAATCGAAACACAAGATGATTTAGTCGATGTTCTTAGAAATGCCGGGTTTAATGTAACTCAAGCAACGGTTTCAAGAGATATTAAAGAATTGAGCCTGATCAAGGTTCCACTTTCGGATGGCAGATATAAATACTCTCTACCAGCGGATCAGAGATACAATCCGTTACAAAAGCTGAAGAGAGTCCTTGTAGATAGCTTTGTCAGTGTGGATCACACAGAGAACCTAATCGTCATTAGAACACTTCCGGGGAATGCCAATACGGTTGGTGTACTGGTTGATCATTTAGAATGGCCAGAGATCATGGGGAATATAAGTGGAGACGACACGATCTTGATCATTTGTAAAGAGAAAGAGGATACACCTCTCATTGTTCAACGTTTTTTAGATATGCTGTAAAAAATAAAGAAACTGGGTGAGGGAAACCATGCTAATTGAATTATCCATTCGTAATTTTGCTATTATTCCTCAGCTTGACCTCTCATTTCAAGAAGGATTAACTGTTATGACGGGGGAAACGGGAGCAGGTAAATCCATTGTTTTGGATGCGATTTCGTTATTAATTGGTGGAAGATCCTCTATAGATTACATTCGACATGGTGAGAAAAAAGCGGAAATAGAAGGGTTTTTTCAACTCCCTATAGATCACCCAGTCCAAGCCTTATTATATGAGTTAGGTATAGAAATAGAAGAAAATAGCTTAATTCTTCGCAGAGATATCAGCATCCAAGGAAAAAGTATATGCCGGATTAATGGGAAGTTGGTAACGCTTGCGATTTTACGTGAGGTTGGACAAGCTCTTCTGGATATCCATGGGCAACATGAACATCAGCTTTTAATGCATGAGGAAAAGTATCTCTCCTTGTTAGATGGGTATGGGAGGGATGAGATCGAGGTACATAAGAAGGAATATAAGGATCTCTATAGAAAGTACAAAAAAATAACAGATACACTACAGAAGCTGACGGAAAATGAAAAGGAATTAGCCCACCGGCTCGATTTGTTGCGTTTTCAATTAGATGAGATTCAACAGGCGGAGTTAGAAATAGGGGAAGACGAACGGCTTAACCAAGAAAAGAGAAAAATCCGTTATGCTGAAAAGCTGTTTTCAGGTATTTCAAGTTCTTATCAAGCCTTAAGTGGAGATAGTAGAGCCTTAGATTCTCTTACACAGGCAATGAATGCCTTAGAAGAGCTATCTCATATTGATGAGGAGCTAGAACCTGTAACTAAACAAGTGGAGAGTATTTATTTTCAGCTAGAGGAAGTAACCCAGGAATTACGCAAATACCAGCACTATATCGAATTTGAGCCTCAAGAGTTGAATATCATCGAGAGTAGGCTAGTGGAGCTTGAGCAGTTAAAACGAAAGTACGGAAGGGATGTTTCAGCTATTTTGGAATATGCCTCCAAGATCGAAGAAGAATTAGATACCATTGAAAACCGTGAAGAGCGCGTTGATGAATTGAAAAAAGAGCAGCATGAAATCGCCATGGATCTCATTATTGAAGCCCGAAACCTAACTGAGATTCGCCAAGCGGTAGCCCAGAGATTAGTGACTCATATTAAGGAAGAGTTACAGGGATTATTCATGGATCAAACAGAAATTGCCATACACATTCAGCCACTCACTACGGGAGTCGCCGTAGAAGTGAATGCAGAAACACGTTACATAAAACAAGAGGGCTGGGATGATGTCCAAATTTTAATCTCGCCTAATCCAGGGGAGCCTCTGAAGCCAATCTCAAAGATCGCTTCAGGCGGGGAGTTAGCTAGGCTGATGTTGGCTCTTAAATCTGTCTTCTCTCAAGTCGAGTCGGTCACCACGTTGATCTTTGATGAGGTGGATACGGGTGTTAGCGGACGAGTTGCTCAGGCAATGGCAGAAAAGCTTCATACGCTTTCACAGCATCAGCAGGTATTATGTATCTCCCATCATGCTCAAGTAGCAGCAATGTCTGATGTTCATTTGTACATCTCAAAAGAATTTAAAAATAATCAAACCATAACCAATGTTGTCCCTATTTCGGATCAGGAAAGGGTTCAAGAGCTAGCCAGAATGATGAGTGGGGCAGAAATAACCGAGGGTACAGTTAATTTTGCCATGGAACTATTAGAGGCAGCGAGAAGAATGAAAGAAAAATAAGGAAGAGAAGAGGGGAAGCTATCCATAAAAGGGTGGCTTTTTTACTTATTTTTTAGTTATAATTCCGTGTTACGAAGGCAACATTATAGATACAGCAATTTGGAGGTGTAGGTAGGGAAGTAGGAGTGTGATGTCATTGTTCCTGAACAAGCAAAAAGGTATAGGTGCCATATTGATTGTGTTTACCATCCTTGTGATTATGTCAACACCATTTCGAGACTTTGCTTCAATCCCTACAGAAATTAGGGTATTTGAAGGAAAATCTTCGGTTCTAAAGTTTAGTCTGCCTGTTTCGAGTACTGCAACATCAAGCAATCCTGAAGTCGTTCAAGTAGGGCGTTTTGACCAAGATGAATCTGAAGCATCACCAGCCATGAATGTAGAAGCATTACAATCTGGGATCGCCGAACTGCAATTTAAGTTAGGCAGTATTCCACTGAAAAAGATTAAAGTAAATGTATTACCAGATATCAAGGTATATCCTGGTGGACAAACCATAGGTGTTAAATTAAATTCAGCAGGAGCTTTAGTAGTAGGACATCATTTTATTGAAACGGATCAAGGGAAAGTATCACCTGGTGAAGAAGCAAACCTTCGAGTGGGTGATGTCATCCTTAAAATGAACGGAAACAAAATTGAAAAGCTAGATGATATTGGAGATATTGCTAATGAAGCTGGAGAAAACGGTGAAGATATCAAGCTTGAGATTCTCAGGGGAAAAGAAAAAGTAAATATAACCATTCAGCCTAGATATGACAAGAAGGAAGAAAAATATAGGCTTGGTTTATACATCAGAAATTCCGCAGCCGGTGTGGGGACCCTTACCTTTTATCACGAAGAGTCTGGAGCTTATGGGGCTTTAGGTCATGTTATATCTGATGTAGATACCCAGAAGCCGATTCTAGTAGGAGATGGAACGATCGTTAATTCAAGTGTAAGTTCCATTGAGAAAGGGGCACAAGGACAGCCAGGGGAGAAATTTGCTCGACACGAAGATGGCGTTCTGGGAGATATTAAGAAAAATACCCCTTTTGGAATATTTGGACACATGCATCAAAAGCTCAATAATGGAATTTTGGATGAAGCCATCCCTATCGGTTTAAGTGAAGAAATTGAGAAAGGCCCAGCGCACATATTAACGGTGGTAGAAGGACAAAAAGTGGAGAAGTTCGATATCGAAATAACAGAAATTGTGCAACAAAAATTTCCTGCTACAAAAGGGCTTGTCATCAAAGTGACCGATCCTGTTCTCTTAGAGAAAACTGGGGGAATTATTCAAGGGATGAGTGGGAGCCCCATCATCCAGAATGGAAAACTAGTGGGAGCAGTCACCCATGTGTTTGTCAATGATCCCACATCTGGCTACGGATGTTTTATTGAATGGATGTTACAAGATGCAGGAATTGAATTAAAACCTACTGAAAAACCAAAGGCGAGTTAGCTTTTGGTTTTTCATTGTTCATATGTCAAAAAATGATTTTCATGGGTCGAAAAAGGCGGAAGCCCATCGAATTGTCAGAGAAATAATTTTTTTTGAAATAATAACCATGAAAAAGAAGGAACTTATTTACACAACGTCGAAACCTAGTTTATAAGATCGAGTATTTTTGCACTCAGAAAGAGGAGGACGTTTAGGTTGGAAAAAATAAAAATTGTCATGGCAGATGATAATAGAGAGTTTGTTAATTTAATGACTGAATTTTTTTCTGAGCAAGAAGACATGGAGATCATTGGAGTCGGCTACAATGGTATCGAAGTATTAGAGGTATTGGAAACTGAGCAGCCAGATATTATCATATTGGATATTATTATGCCGAGATTAGATGGATTAGCCGTATTAGAAAAAATCCGCATGGACCAAGTGCAGACTCAAGCGAAGATTATTATGCTGACAGCATTTGGACAAGAGGAAATTACAAAACGTGCAGTAGAACTAGGAGCTTCTTACTATATATTAAAGCCTTTTGAGATGGACATCTTAGCTAATCGAATTCGTCAATTGTCGGCTTCAGGTGATACACCATCTGTTTCTCCAATGGCTCTAGGAATAACGACACGTTCCTACGCACCGATAGTGAAAAACAGTGCAAAAAATATCGATGCACGAATCACTGGAATCATTCATGAAATCGGGGTACCTGCACATATTAAAGGGTATCTATATCTTCGTGAAGCCATCACCATGGTTTATAATAACCTTGAACTGTTAGGTTCCATTACGAAGATTTTATATCCTGATATTGCTAAGAAATACAATACTACCGCCAGTCGTGTCGAGCGTGCGATTCGTCATGCGATCGAGGTTGCTTGGAGTAGAGGAAATGTTGAATCTCTAAACAAAATGTTTGGTTACACTGTAAATAGTCATAAGGCTAAACCAACAAACTCAGAATTTATTGCAATGGTTGCCGATAAGCTTAGATTAGAGTATAAGGTTGGTTGAAAGGGTAAGGAGTAAGGATTTCTTACTATTTATAGCTAATATAAAATCTAGTTAAAATTTGCACTTCTATTTGTTTGAAACAAATGGGAGTGTATTTTTTTATTGTTTAGGGAAATTTACCTTTAGTGGCTTAATAAATAAATACCAAGCAGCAAATAGCTGTTGCTTGGTGAGGTGGTCATAAATTACTTAAAATGTTCAATTTTTGTTAATAATTCATTAATAAGGACATATGGTACCGTATCATCCTTAACTGAAGTTACCAAATCATGTAATCTATAAAACTTTTCCGCTTCTTCCAGTAGTGTTTTCAAGAACTCATATCTTGGTAGGTGATATGTCTTATCTCTAATTGTAAAGTCAACAGTATTTTCTGTAAGCACTAAGGTGTAAGGTTCACTTTCACCAGAAATAAAATGGGAGATATAACCATTCTCTATTACTTCATAGATACAGTAGTTAAGAAAATAATCCCAATATACATCTAAAGAGTTATAATACCCTCTATCTAGAATGACTTCATTATTAAATTCTAAATATAAGTAGCCATAGTATACCTCAGGATTTTTCGCTATATGGTCTTTGAGAATGTCTTGTTTCTCTATATCATGTAATGAGATGTCTAAAGACACGTCTGCTATTTCAAAATCTAATATATACATTGTTTCTACTTTTAGCAAAAGGTTCCCTCCTGTGTGAGTTCGCAATGCGGAAGCATTCCTCTGCGTAGCCGTAGCGTGTGTTGCCATATGATTTAAAGTACGTCAAATGCCGATGAGTTGTGGCTTAATAAATAAATACCAAGCAGCAAATAGCTGCTGCTCGGTGAGGTGGTCATAAATTTACTTAAAATGTTCAATTTTTGTTAATAATTCATTAATAAGGACAATTGGTATCCTATCATCCTTAACTGAACTTGCTAAATAATATAATTCATAAAACCTTTTTCCTTCTTCCAATAATGTTTTCAAGAACTCATATCTTGGTAGGTGATATGTCTTATCTCTAATTGTAAAGTCAACAGTATTTTCTGTAAGCACTAAGGTGTAAGGTTCACTTTCACCAGAAATAAAATCGGAGATATAACCATTCTCTATTACTTCATAGATACAGTAGTTAAGAAAATAACCCCAATATACATCTAAAGAGTTCGAATATTCTTTATCTAGAATGACTTCATTATTATATTCTAAATATAAGTAGCCATAGTATACCTCATGATTTTTTGCTATATGGTCTTTGAGAATGTCTTGTTTCTCCATATCATGTAATGAGATGTCTGAAGACACGTCTGTTGTTTCTCTATCTAATATATACATCGTTTCTACTTTTAGCAAAGGGTTCCCTCCTTTGAGAGTTTAGTTAGGCCAGTATGTTTTAGTTGAGTATAGCTGAGTTATCCTGTTTGAGCTTAAATTTACACCAACTCGATAAGTTATACCATTATAAGTGTAATGTACTTGCTTAAAAGACTGTTTTTGAATGACGGCTAATCTCAATGCGAGAGCATTCCTCTGCGTAGCTTGTGTTGCAATATGATTTAAAATACGCCAATCCATTGTTTTTACAAAAAATGTCTGAGTAGAACTGATATTTAATTCAGCGAAATAAGTTGGATGATGACGTACGTAAAAATGATTCATATCTCTTGGGGTGACACTAAATGTTCTACCTATAGATTGAAATGTATGAGTAGTGTAATTTCTTAGTGCACTAGCCGCTCGTGACTTGGATACGAGTGATACTGTAGCTATAGTTGCTGAGCTAGCAGTTCTCCTAATAGCATAACTTGTTACACCTTTTACTACTAGTCTTACTGCTACAACGGCAATATATCCACATGGGGGACCACACATTATTTTTATTTCATCTGGGTTGTAACTAATTTCATCAATAATAGTACCATTTTGATCTGTATGGTAACTATCTATTAGAGTTTTTTCTTCATTCTCAATTAAGTAAGTATAGTGTTCAGTCAATGTACTGTTATTATTGTATAACTCATGATATTCGTACAGGATTCCATCGACAGTCATTCGATAAATGTACTGATCTTCATTCTTTAGTATTTCTTCCGTTTGAAAGTCAGTACTCAACAAACTTATTGACTCTTCTTTATACTCATCTGAATCAATTATAGCTCCAGCTTCATCAGTTTCATAGTAATCTACTAAAGTTTTTTCTTGACCACTAACTGAATATACATAGTTTTCAGTTAAGGACTTTTCTTTATTATAAACCTCTTTATACAGATATGTTTCTTCGTCATTTTGAATTTGATAAATTAAGGTGTCGCCTGTATCTGTAATAATTTCAAGTGAAGATTCTTTGGTAGGTTCTAGATGTGAATCATACTCGGGTAATTCAATTTGAGATTGAGCTGAGATACTGGAAGGATGGATCGTTGCTGTAAATACCATAATAAGAGATAAAGCAACACACATAAACTTTGAAATACTTTTCAATAAATTCATCTCCAATTCCATTTAATTAAACATTTTTAATCAATGTCTATTAAATTATAAGTACCCTAGTTATGGTCGTCAAGAAAAATATGCCAATATTTATAGTTATATCTATTTTAGTGAGTATAATGAAGAGGGCAAGGTGCATTTGAAATAGGAGCTATCTTCATGACTTTTTTTTTTTCTGTAAAAAAAGGAAAAAGCTTTGTACTCTCCATTTTTCACCACAAGTAATTAGAAACGAAGGGGGAAAAATAGAAAGTACAGGAGGGAAAGGGGGAAAAGAAATGCAAACAGATATTATTGATATTTTACGCAAGGTGAAGGAAATCATGGATGTGCTGGATCAACGCGTCACTAAAATAGAGGAAACTTCATTAAATTCAAGCCATTCTATACGCTATGACATTAGCATCCTTAATAGTCTCATTGGTGATCTTGAAGAGGAACTGAGAGTGGATTAAACACGAAAAGGATAGAAGAAGCATGGGCTTGCTTACTTCTATCCTTTTCATTTTTCTTTTTGTTTTCAGATGATGACATTTATCTTCCGGTTCCACTCATTCAGGAGACGGAGGATCTGTTGCTAACCCTAACTCTCCGCGTAGTTCATTTGTTGCTTGGAGCAACTCATACTGATTTTCCTCTGCTGTACGAGCGATTCTTTCCATTTCAGGGAAAGCCTTATACAAGAGATAAGAGATTTTTTCGGGATTTATTTGCTGCTCTGAAGCAGGCTGAGTGACAGCCGTAATGGTTTCTTGTTCAATCTCTTCATCAGATCTCTCTTGTAGTATCCTTTTCACTTGCTGAAATTGAGCCTCCAATGAGGAGGGCAATGGACCTGCATTTGTTTCAAACGTGTTCAGAACTTGTTCAAAAAACTGTTTCTTACTCACTGTATTTCCCCTTTCTTGAAGTGAAGTTTCATTTTCCATGTAGAGATGTACCATTATAATTGTTGTTTTCTAAGGGAATCTTAGAAATAGCAAAGGAGGCGTATATATGAATTACCCTTTCGCACCTTTATCTGAAGAGAGTGAAGCGAAATTGAAACAACTTGAAAGAGAATTAGGTGTTATTCTCATCGCCTATGGAGCTGAAAAAGAAAAAAATGAATCTACAGAAGAGCTCCAATCTTATGTGGATGATCCCAATATTAATTTAATATGATGAGGTAACCAACCATAAGGGAGAAAAAAGCCTCCCTTATGGTTTTACATACAAAGGTACTTTATTGCCCTCCACCCTCATGCTTGTTACCTCTGGGAGCTCGGTAGGACGGATGATGTGGGAAACAGGGACGATTTCGACCTGCATCTCTTTGACTAGCTCAACTGAACGAAGAATTCCTTGGACCGTCTGGTTTCCATGAGTCCCTACATGTCCAATTCCTATAGCTGACCCTTTCTTTTTGGCGATTTTTAACAGCTTTTTTACCTGTCTGATGACATGGGAGGTGGGAGAACGAGAGTCATCTATAAACACATCTCTGACTCCATAGGAAATGCCCATCTCTTCCGCTAAGGAAGGGATTTGAGATTTAGAGCTTGTTCCACTGTCAATGATAAATAAATTTTTTTCCTTCACAACGTCCATAATAGCTCTCATCTTTTCTCGATCTTCCACGATTTTTGATCCCATATGATTGTTTAATCCTACAGCATGGGGAACATCCTCTAAGGCTTTTTTTGTTCGTTCCTTTACTTCTTCAATACTTAAATCTGAAGTAATGGCATTTGGACCTAACCAAGATTTTTTGCCGCGCTTAGGTTCTAACGGAAGATGAACGATCACTTCTAAGCCTAAGCGGTGAGCTTCTTCTGCCTGTGCCTTCGTTTCTTCCATAAATGGCATGACCGCAACGGTTATGGGGAGCTTTGATTGAAAGAAGGATTCAACTCCCTTAACCTTTCCTCCAAAATCATCAATAATAATAGCGATTTTTGGTGCTACAGCTTCTAAGTCGCTATGTACTAAGACGGAGCTGACGGTTTCTGAAATAATACTTGTAGAGAGCTGACTTCCTAAACATAGCAGTCCCATCATGACAAGCCAAACCTTTGTTTTGCTGTACCAAATCAATCGCTCACCTCCTTCGTCAGTTAAGATTCTTTCTCTTAGGATGTTCATTAGTATATACTAACCATGTACGGAACTATTCTTTGAAATGAAATAAGGGAGAGATATGAATGCCAACGGTCATGTTTACGAATGAAGAAAAAAAAGTGATGGTTCGTCAAGGAGAATCCATCCTTCAGGCAGCAATCAAAGCAAGAGTAGGACTCGCCCATAAGTGTGGAGGAAAGGGTTCCTGTACAACCTGTAAGGTGACGATTCAGCCAGACTCTTTACATAAGATTTCTGCTCCGAGCCATTTTGAGCAACGATTGATAAGCGAGAAACAATTACAAGAAGGAATCAGATTAGGATGTCAATCGAGAATCCTTCAGGATATCGAAGTTCAGCTACCCGAAGACCCTCTTAAGGCGATCATTCGTGCACAATTGGAGAAGCAAAGAAAAGGAATAGATGATTTTTAAACACACATGAACAAAAACATGTGTGTTTTTTTCTTTTTGATACATACTAAAGAAAGAATTCGATCTATATCCTACATCTAGGAGAGGATAGTATGAAACCACAGATTTATGCTCAAGAGCAGTATGGACCGCTTTTTTTTGGTCCAAAAACAAAAGAACTCGTGAAGTGGCTTCCCTTTGGTTCTTATGCCCTGCTTGATCATGAAGATATTGATGAAATGGCTGCGCTTTCTCTCATACAGAAGAAAGTAAAAGGAGTATTAAACTATTCATCCTCGATGACGGGAGAATATCCGAGCATTGGAACCCAAAAATTAATTCAGGCTCATATCCCGGTTTATGATGTTCAGGATATCGAGAAATTGAAATCGAAATTCCAGCAGGGAAACCTGATTCGTATTGTCAAAAATCGTCTATGGATTGATTCTATGCCTGATCCTATTACATTACTTATTCCCTATACAGAAGAAAGAATGGAACTAAAAATGAGGGAATCAAGCTTGAATATTAGAGAAAGCTTAAAATCATTTACTGAAAATACACTGGACTATGCTTATAGGGAGATGAATGAGATTCTAAAGCCCATTCAAATTCCTCCATTGCGGATTCATTTGCGCAACCGTCATGTTTTGGTGGTAACAAGAGGCTCAGGATATATGGAGGATTTGAAAGCACTGACTGGATATATTCAAGAGAAAAGCCCCGTATTAATTGGGGTGGATGGGGGCGCAGATGCCATTTTAGAATGCGGCTATCAACCTGATATGATCATAGGGGATATGATAGTGTGTCAGAAAAAGCTTTGCGAAGTGGGGCGGAAATTGTTGTCCAAGCTTATTCAGATGGAGAGGCACCTGGACTAGAGCTTGTTCAAAAATTTGGAATCACCCCTCATCTTTTTCCTTGCTTCGGGACGAGTGAAGATGCCGCCCATTTGTTAGCTTATGAGGCAGGAGCACTTCTCATCGTTACACTTGGAAGTCATACCAATATGATCGATTTCTTAGAAAAAGGACGCAAGGGAATGGGCTCAACACTTTTAGTTCGTTTAAAAATTGGTGAAAAACTCATTGATGCCAAAGGGGTGAGTTATTTATATCCAGAAGCATTAAAAACTCCCTATCTGGCAAAGGTACAGTCTATGTTGGGTCTGTTATAAACATGTAAAAAGACAAGGAAAGAGTTTCTTAAACAGAAGGGAGGTCTTTCGGTGGAGCCTGTAAGTGTGATCATCCCAGCCTATAATGAAGAAGAAAGAATCGGACGGACGCTAGCCGTTCTTAGAAATCAACAGTGGGTTCAAGAACTGATTGTTGTTGATGATGGGAGCAGCGATCGCACAGGAGATGAGGCAAGACAGCACACAGATGATGTTCTACGACATTCCGAAAATATGGGGAAGGCGAAAGCGATACTCACAGGAGTGGAGCGTGCGCAGTCATCTCTACTACTGCTCTTAGATGCTGATCTAGAGGATAGTGCGATCTTAGCAAAATCGCTTCTTGTTCCTATTTGGGAAAATGAGGCGGATATGACAATTGCTATATTTCCTCCTGCCCTGCAAAGTGGATTTGGTTTGGTTAAAAGAGTCGCTTCATGGGCGATCTATAGGCAAACGGGACAGAGCGTACAAGCCCCTCTTTGTGGTCAACGAGCTATTAGGAAAAAAGCCTTCGACCAGTGCTATAGAGGGGACCGTGGCTTCGGAATTGAAGTAGGTCTGACACTAGATTTTATCCGCTCAGGGTATCGGGTTTCAGAAGTTCCTATCGCATTCTCTCATCGAGAAATGGGGCGTGATATTCGAGGGTTTACACACAGATTCAAGCAAGGTTTGGCAGTATGTCATTCCTTGATTTCAAGGAGGTAGGGAAATTGGAGCAGGTCTTGTATTCTCCTTTTTTTTGGCTTCTCTATTTTTTTATCATTGCTATTCTTAGCAGGGTTCAACTTGGCTTTTTTTATAAGAAAGGATGGACTTCAAGAAATTATTTAGGAGAACCTATCGCGCAGAGCTTTGGACTTAATTTATGTCTTCATTTTCTTTTTTTTCTCTTCCTGTATTATGGCTTTTCATTCGTTACTTGGACTCCCGTTTCATTTGAATCTAGAACTGAGGGGAGTAAAGAGCTGTTTTTGTTTCTCCTTCTCATTCTAACCTTATCGCTCATGGGGTGGCTGGATGATCAGTATGGTACAAAAAAAATAAAAGGAATCAAAGGGCATTTCCGAGCCTTTTTTGTCCATGGACAATTCACCTCGGGTCTACTAAAGGCGATTTTGGGTACCTTCATTTCAATTTATGTTTCATTTTCAGTGAAGGAAGAATTATTGCTTGGAGTGGTAGCTAGTCTTGTGCTGATTTTTTCCATCCATTTGTTTAATTTATTAGATGTTAGACCAGGTCGATGTATCAAAAGCTTTTGGTTTCTGCTTGTCTTGATTCTGCCATTTAGCTTGCAGGCACAGCTTTTCATTTATTTCGTCCCTATTTTTTTCTCGACCCTTGTCCTTTTTCATTTTGACCGCAAACGTTTAGCCATGTTAGGAGATACGGGTTCAAATGTATTAGGGGGAATCTATGGGTTCATTCTGATCGCTTTTACGATGCTTCAGGTTCAATTGGTGATCCTTACGCTGTTTATTATTTTAAGTTTAGTATCAGAGCGTCATAGCTTTACTGATTATATAAATAAATCCCCGTGGTTATCGAAAATAGACCGTTGGGGAATCTCTTAACAGGATGTAGTATGTTACGTATTTTTATCATCTAGATCATTTCTAAAGCGAGGTTGAACGAGTTTTCGTTTACGATCTCGGTAGAAAATAAATCCGCCAACAAAAGCAATTCCGAAAATAAATAAGAGGAGTCCGAGACTAAAGAGTCCCCACGAAAAGCCAAGGTTGGGATCTAATGCTGGATTAACAATTGCATCTCTCATAATCTTCCAGCCCCACACGCTTAAAAATCCAGGTATTACTACAATAAGCAACGCAATCAGTCGTTGAATCTTCATCTGTCTTTCTTCCTCTCGGGTTTATTCCCTTCCATCATAACTGATGCTTTATCAGATGTCTAACAAGAGTCGAAATTCAATTTGCCAGAAGATAGAGTGGAGGCTACAATGAAGGTAAGTTTATGCAATTTTTTTCATAAGGGGGAATATGATTGCGCAAAGTCTTAATTGTAGGTGCGGGTAGAGGAGGAACAGCTCTATTAAAAACATTGCGTCAGATTGAAGCGCTGAAAATCATCGGCATAGCAGACCATAATGTAAACGCTACAGGAATGATGGAAGCAAGGAAATATGAGATTCCTACCGCTGTCAATTATCAGACGTTGCTTTCAGAAGAGGTCGAGATCATTATCGATACAACAGGACGAGAAGAGATATTTGAGGAGATAAGAAATGGTAAGCCAAAGCATACGGTGGTCATTCCTGGTAGTATTGCTCAAATGATGATGGGTTTAATCGATGAGAAAGAAAATTTGATTGAACAATTAAAGCATCATCAACAAGAGCTAACCATTATTCTTAATTCAACCTATGATGGGATGATTGCTGTCAATAAGGAAGGGCTTATAACCTTATTTAATAGAGCTGCTGAACGAATGATTGGTATTACTGCCGAAGAAGCCGTGGGGGAGCGATCTATAAAAATCATTCCTAATAGTCGTTTGGATATCGTTCTGCAAACGGGGCAACCAGAAATCAATCATGAACAATATCTTTACTCTAAACGAAAAATCATTACGAATCGAGTACCTGTCATTAACCAGGATGGAGAAGTCGTTGGAGCCGTTGCTGTGTTTAGAGATGTCACCGATGTGACCAATCTTACGGAGGAAGTTACTGAACTGAAAAGAACCCAAAGTATCCTAGAAGCGATCATTAATTCTTCGGATGATGCGATTTCTGTTGTTAATGAGCATGGAATTGGCTGGATGATTAACCCAGCATATACCAGGCTTACTGGGCTAAGTCCTGTGGAGGTGCTAGGGAAACCAGCAGAAACGGACATCTATGAGGGAGAAAGCATGCATATGAAGGTTTTGAAGCTGAAGAGAGCCATTCGAGGCGTTCATATGAAGGTGGGAAAACAAAGGCGTGAGGTCTTGGTTAATGTAGCCCCTGTCATGGTAGACGGTGAAGTCAAGGGAAGTGTCGGGATCGTTCATGATATTTCAGAAATTAAGAAGCTAACTGCTGAACTAGATCGAGCAAGGAGAATTATTCGAAGACTTGAAGCGAAATACACCTTCGAGGAGATCATTGGAGATAGCAGACCGATGAGGCTAGCCATAGAGCAGGCGAAGAAAGCGGCTGCCACTCCTGCTACGGTTCTTCTTAGAGGGGAATCGGGAACAGGGAAGGAATTGTTCGCGCATGCTATTCATAATGAAAGTGAACGAAAGTATAACCAATTTATTCGAGTCAATTGTGCGGCACTATCTGACCATTTATTAGAAAGTGAACTATTTGGTTATGAAGAAGGAGCTTTTACTGGGGCGCGAAGGGGTGGAAAACAAGGGTTATTTGAGGAAGCCAATGGAGGAACCATTTTTCTGGATGAGATTGGCGAAATCTCCCTAAACACTCAAGCGAAGCTGCTTAGAGTCCTACAAGAAAAAGAAATTGTCCGTGTTGGAGGCACAAAGTCAATTGCGATCAATGTTAGAATTATTGCAGCAACCAATGTTCACCTTGAAAAAGCGATTCAAGCAGGAGCCTTTCGTGAAGATCTCTACTATCGCTTAAATGTATTACCAATCCATGTTCCTTCATTAAGAGAACGGCAAAGTGATATGGACGCACTCGTTTCACATCTCCTTCGAAAATATAATTTAGAATATGGGAGACAAATTGACTCAGCTTCCGCTGAAGCGATTCTCTATCTCAAACAATATCATTGGCCTGGCAATGTTCGTGAGCTTGAAAATGTCATCAGTCGAGCGATCATTAATATGAAATTTACAGACAATATTCTCGAGTTAATTCATTTGCCTCCCCTAGAAGAGAGAGGAAGACAAGGGAGCAGTGGAGAACGGACTCAAAATGATCCTCTTCAGGAAGAAGTTCCTCTCGAAGCGGTTGTCCAGCAGGCAGAGAAGACATATCTAGAACAAATGCTAAGGAAATACCGTGGAAATAAAACGATTGTAGCTAAAAAGCTGCAAATCTCTGTTCGTAATCTTTACTACAAACTATCAAAGTATGAGCTTACCTAAGAATATAAGCAAAAAATTGCACGCAAAAAATTGCACACAACTCTGCAAGAAATTGCGTGTTTTTTTGTATATATCTATTTCTCTAGTCATTTCCGTCAAAGAAACCCCAATAAAATTAAAGCGCTTACATTTTGTTGTGACCTTTTTTAGAATTGGCATAAGAATTGCTTAAATACATGTGAAGTGAGCTATTGGTCTATACTATTCTAATATCTAATCGTTAAAAAAAGGAATAAAGTGCTTGGGGGGAGTCAACATGAAAATATTTGAGTATATGGAGAAATACGACTATGAGCAATTAGTTATGTGTCAAGATAGAGAATCTGGTTTGAAAGCAATCATTGCTATTCATGATACTACGCTTGGACCTGCACTTGGAGGAACGAGAATGTGGACGTATCAAAGTGAAGCTGAAGCGATTGAAGACGCTCTTCGCCTAGCGAAGGGAATGACCTATAAAGCAGCGGCAGCCGGTTTGAATCTGGGTGGTGGGAAAACGGTCATCATGGGAGATCCACGTAAGGATAAAAACGAAGCCATGTTCCGCGCCTTTGGCAGATTTATTCAAGGCTTGAATGGACGTTATATTACAGCTGAGGATGTAGGAACGACAGTGCTGATATGGATATTATTCATGAGGAAACCCGGTATGTGACAGGGATTTCACCTGCTTTCGGCAGTAGCGGCAACCCCTCTCCGGTAACGGCTTATGGTGTGTACGTTGGAATGAAAGCAACGGCAAAACAAGCATGGGGCTATGACTCATTAGAAGGGAAAAGAGTAGCCATCCAAGGTGTCGGTAACGTTTCCTATAATCTATGTAGATATCTTCATGAAGAAGGAGCTAGCTTAATTGTTACGGATATTAATTCTGATTCTGTCCAACGGGCTGTGGAGGAGTTTGGTGCAAAAGCAGTGGATGTTCGTGATATTTATACAGTGGAATGCGATATTTTTTCACCCAACGCCCTAGGTGCCGTCATCAATGATGAAACCATTCCTAAATTAAAGGCAAGAGTGATTGCTGGAGCCGCCAATAATGTCTTGAAGGAAGAAAGGCATGGAGATGTATTACATGAAATGGGATTCTATTATGCTCCTGATTATGTGATAAATGCAGGTGGATTAATTAATGTTGCCGACGAACTCTATGGATATAATCGAGAACGTGCCATGAAAAAGGTAGAATCTATTTTTCAAAATATTGAGAAAGTGTTTGAGATTTCAAAAAGAGATGGAATTCCGACATATAAAGCAGCAGATCGTATGGCAGAAGAAAGAATCCAGTCCCTCAAAAATTCACGTAGTACTTTTTTACAAAACGGGAGAAGTATCCTGCAACGTTAATTATAATTGATACGAGTACCGGAATGAAGGGAGAAATAGATATGGCAAATGAATATGATTTAGTCATCCTAGGAGGCGGAACAGGTGGCTATGTAGCCGCAATTAGAGCTTCACAATTAGGGTTAAAGACAGCGATAGTTGAAGCCTCTAAGCTGGGAGGGACTTGTTTGCATAAGGGCTGTATTCCCTCGAAGGCGATTCTAAGAAGTGCCGAAGTTTTTGCAACGTTGCAAAAAAGTGAAGAGTTTGGAATAATTTCCAAGGAAATAACAGTTGATTTTCAAAAGGTTCAGGCTAGAAAGCGGGCGATCGTCGACCAATTGCATAAAGGTGTTCAATATTTGATGAAACAAGGAAAAATAGATGTATACGAGGGGTTTGGCAGAATTCTAGGTCCATCTATTTTCTCCCCTACAGCAGGGACCATCTCAGTAGAAAAGGCAAACGGAGAAGAAAATGAAATGCTGATACCCAAAAATGTAATCATTGCCACTGGCTCTAGTCCACGAACTCTTCCAGGGCTGGAGATCGATGGACAGCAAGTGATCACGAGTGATGAGGCATTAGAAATGCAAGAGCTACCTTCTTCTGTGGTGATTGTAGGCGGTGGAGTAATTGGCATAGAATGGGCGTCCTTACTTAGTGATTTTGGAGTTAATGTAACGATTATCGAGTATGCCGATCGGATTCTTCCTCTAGAAGATGAAGAGATTAGTAAAGAGATGACTCGTATCTTAAAAAAGAAAAAAGTAAAGGTGATCACTGGAGCCAAAGTCCTTCCAGATACCTTAGTTAGGGAAACATCAGTCTTACCATCAAGCAAGCCGCAAGGAGAAGGAAGAAGAATTTGCAGCGGAAAAAATTCTTGTATCTGTTGGCAGAGCACCAAATATTAAAAACATTGGAATCGAAAATACAGATATTCGGATAGAACAAGGAGCCATTCAAGTCAATGAGTTCTGTCAGACTAACGAAACGCATATTTATGCTATCGGAGATGTTATTGGAGGATTACAGTTAGCTCATGTAGCCTCACACGAGGGGATTCTTGCTGTTGAACATCTAGCTGGTCTTGCACCGGCTCCTCTAGATTACGACAAGATTGCCAAATGTACCTATAGTCGACCTGAAGTTGCCAATGTAGGACTAACAGAGGCAGAAGCAAGAGAACGAGGATTTGCTGTAAAGGTGGGTAAATTCTCCTTCAAAGCGATAGGGAAAGCCCTCATTTATGGTGAACATGATGGGTTTGTGAAAATGGTTATGGATGAGAAAACGGAGGATCTCTTAGGGGTACATATGATTGGTCCTCATGTGACAGACCTGATTTCTGAAGCAGGTCTTGCCCTAGTGCTTAATGCAAGTCCGTGGGAGATTGCTCACACGATTCACCCTCATCCTTCCCTGTCAGAGATTATGGGCGAAGCTGCTTTAGCTGTTGAAGGTAAACAAATTCATTCATAAATAAGGAACAAAAAATGACCAGAGAGGTTAGAAGAAGGAGGCGTTTATATGGCTGAGAATCGTCATGAGATCTTAGGATTATCAAATAAAGATGTAATCGAGATGTATCATACCATGTTACTAGCCCGAAAAATTGATGAAAGAATGTGGCTTCTTAATCGCGCTGGAAAAATCCCTTTTGTCATTTCATGTCAAGGGCAAGAGGCGGCACAGGTTGGAGCTGCTTTTGCGCTTGATCGTGAAAAAGATTTTGCCTTACCTTATTACCGCGATATGGGTGTTGTTCTGGCTTTTGGTATGACTGCTCAGGAGTTGATGCTATCAGGATTCGCCAAAAAAGAAGATCCTAATAGTGGCGGCAGACAAATGCCTGGTCACTTTGGTTCCAAGAAGTATCGCATTGTCACAGGTTCATCCCCTGTAACAACTCAAGTGCCTCATGCTGTAGGCATTGCGCTAGGAGGAAAGATGGAAGGGAAGGATCTTGTCGCCTTTACCTCTTTCGGTGAGGGTTCAAGCAATCAAGGAGATTTTCATGAAGGAGCTAATTTTGCTGGTGTGCATAAGCTTCCTGTGATCTTCTTCTGTGAAAATAACAAATATGCTATTTCCGTTCCAGTTTCGAAACAGCTAGCATGCAAAAGTGTGGCAGATCGAGCGGTTGGATATGGAATGGCTGGATATAGTGTAGATGGGAATGACCCTCTAGAGGTTTATAAGGTAGTCAAGGAAGCGGCAGAAAGAGGTCGAAGAGGAGAGGGGCCTACCTTAATTGAAGCGGTCACGTATCGTTTAACTCCTCATTCCAGTGATGACGATGATCGTACCTACCGTGATCAAGAAGAAGTGCAAGAGGCACGGAAAGAAGACCCTATTCAACGCTTTAGAACCTATTTGCTTGAAACAGGCGTTATGTCTGAGGAGCAATTTGCAGAATTAGAAAACAAAGTAGCAGAAGAAGTGGATCGTGCCACAGAATACGCTGAGAATGCACCTTACGCTGATCCTGAGGATGCTTTGTTGCATGTGTATGCGGAATAGGAAGGAGGAGAAATAATATGGCAGTCATTTCTTATATAAATGCAGTCACTCTCGCAATCAAAGAAGAGATGGAGAGAGACTCTAAGGTATTTGTTGTAGGTGAAGATGTTGGGAAACGCGGTGGGGTTTTCCGAGCTACGGATGGATTATATGAAATGTTTGGGGAGGATCGAGTCATTGATGCTCCTTTGGCTGAATCAGCCATTGCAGGCGTAGCGATAGGTGCAGCAATGTATGGAATGCGCCCTATTGCAGAAATGCAATTTGCCGACTTTATCATGCCTGCTGTGAACCAAATTGTCAGTGAAGCAGCGAAAATACGTTATCGTTCCAATAATGATTGGGAATGTCCCCTTGTCATAAGAGCACCTTATGGTGGTGGAGTTCATGGTGCGTTATACCACTCTCAAAGTGTAGAGGCGATGTTCAATAATACACCGGGATTAAAAATTATAGCTCCTTCAACCCCTTACGATGTGAAAGGATTATTGAAGGCAGCCATTCGCTCGAATGATCCTATCCTCTTCTTTGAACATAAGCGTTGCTATCGTTTAATTAAAGGGGAGGTTCCAGAAACGGATTATACCTTGCCTATTGGTAAAGCAGATGTGAAGAGAGAAGGGACGGATGTGACTGTCATCTCTTATGGTTTAACTCTGCACTACGCTTTACAGGCAGCAGAAAAATTAGCTCAAGAAGGGATCAGTACCCATATTCTTGACTTAAGAACTCTTTATCCGCTGGATCAAGAATCTATTATCGAAGCCGTATCCAAAACAGGAAAAGTATTACTTATTAATGAGGATAACAAAGAAGGTGGACTTCTGGGAGAGGTTGCCGCGATCATCGCTGAACATGCCTTTTTTGAACTGGATGCTCCTATTCAGCGCTTGGCAGGGCCTGATGTTCCAGCGATGCCTTATGCTCCAACAATGGAAAAATTCTTTATGCCTAATCCAGATAAAATTATGAGAGCCATTCGAGAATTAGCAGAGTACTAAGGGAGGGATACTATGGCCACGAAAGTAACAATGCCTCAGCTAGGAGAGAGTGTAACTGAAGGAACAATAAGTAAATGGTTAGTCAAAGTGGGAGATCGAGTCAAGAAATACGATTCCCTCTGTGAAGTGATGACCGATAAAGTAAATGCAGAAGTGCCAGCTTCTTTTGCTGGAACTGTGACCGAAATTGTAGCTCAAGAAGAAGAAACAATCGAAGTGGGCGGACTTATTTGCTACATTCAAGAGGAAGGGACCGCTGCGGTGGCTTCAGCGACGGATCAGACTTCTACAGCAAAATCGACAATGCCACAAGCCTCTGTTGCCAGCGACGCTCCACTTGCTGATCAAAGCATGAGAAAACGTTATTCACCAGCCGTCCTCAAATTATCTCAAGAACATAATATTGACCTTGAACTAGTAAAGGGAAGTGGAATGGGTGGACGTATTACTCGGAAGGACTTACTTCAGATTATTGAGAGCGGAGAAATTCCTGTTCCAACACAAGAAGCCGCTCAAGCTCCTGTAAGCGCACAGAGGATCAATGTTGGTGAAGCAGTAAGTAGAGAAGTCTCCCACTCCACCCCTCCAGCTAAAACCGTTTCATTACCTGTTCAGGCAGGGGATATTGAGATACCAGTCACTGGGATCCGCAAGGCAATCGCAACGAAAATGGTACAAAGTAAGCATGAAGCGCCTCATGCTTGGACGATGATTGAGGTGGACGTAACCAATTTAGTGCAATACAGATCAAAGCTGAAGGATGAATTCAAGCAAAAAGAAGGGCTTAACTTGACCTTCCTTCCCTTTTTCATCAAGGCTACGGTGGAAGCATTAAAGGAATTCCCGATTATCAATTCACAATGGGCTGGAGACAAAATTATCCAAAAGAAAGATATTAACATTTCCATAGCGGTTGCCACAGAAGATGCTCTCTTTGTTCCCGTTATCAAAAATGCGGATGAAAAGAACATTCTAGGAATTGCCAAGTCTATAGATGATTTAGCTAGAAAAACAAGAGCTGGTAAGTTAACTCCAGAGGAAATGCAGGGAGGTACATTTACAGTCAATAATACAGGTTCGTTCGGTTCGATCCAATCTACTCCAATCATTAATTATCCTCAAGCGGCTATATTAAGTGTAGAATCTATTGTCAAAAGACCTGTCATCATTGATGGGATGATTGCTGTAAGAGATATGGTGAATTTGTGCCTATCCCTTGATCATCGCATCTTAGATGGATTAGTCTGTGGCAGATTTCTTCAAAGCATTAAGAAGAAATTAGAAACCATAGATGAAACCACTCGTTTGTAAGAAAGATGTAGATAAAATAGGTAACGGAACGGGCTCAGAAATGGTCCCGTTCATTTATATTCTAGAGTAAAACCTCCATTTGATGGAAGTCTACTTTATAGTAAGGTATAATAAGGGAGTAGATGGTAGGATGAAAGAAAAGAATAAAACCCTCACTATAGAGGGTTTTGTCTCTGCATTTTCTTAAAAAAAAGCTCCTACTCCCATAAGTAAAGTAGACACTAAAAGTGAACCAATCATTACATAAACTACTATTTTTACTAAGCGTTTAGGTAGCATATCTGTTACCTCCTTTAATCACAATCTCCATTTAATATATTACTATGATAACGGATAAAGATCATTACATCAATTAAAATAGAGGTGTAAATCATGGATGTAAACAAGGACTTCGATCAGTTGTACAGGGAATGGAAGGAAAAAACTGAGGAACTTATTAAAAAATTTCCTGAACAGAAAGACAAGTTTATGACTTCTTCTGATCTTGAGATAGAGCGGCTTTACTTGCCTGAACAACTGGATTCGAACTATTATGAGCGCCTTGGATTACCTGGTGAATATCCTTTCACACGGGGAATTCAACCTACGATGTATCGTGCTAGAAATTGGACAATGAGACAATACGCAGGGTTTGGCTCTGCGGAGGAAACCAATAAAAGATTTCGTTATTTATTGGATCAAGGACAGACAGGTTTAAGTGTGGCTTTTGATCTACCCACCAGATTGGCTATGATTCTGATGATGCCATGGCTCGTGGTGAAGTTGGAAAGGTAGGAGTAGCAATTGATTCTTTGGAAGATATGGAAGCGCTTTTAACAGGGATTCCTTTAGACAAAGTGAGCACATCAATGACCATTAATGCACCGGCAAGTGTTCTATTAGCGATGTATATTGCCGTAGCAGAAAAGCAAGGAATCCCTTCAACGTCCTTATCAGGCACGATTCAAAATGACATCTTAAAGGAATATATTGCTCGAGGCACCTATATCTTTCCACCTCAGCCTTCGATGCGCCTCATAACCGATATATTTGCGTATTGTGTGGAGCAGGTTCCTAAATGGAATACGATCAGTATTAGTGGATATCACATTAGGGAAGCAGGGTCAACAGCCGTACAGGAGCTAGCCTTTACGATTGCCAATGGAATCGCCTATGTCCAAGCAGCGTTAGATGCAGGCTTAGATATTGATCAATTTGCACCTCGACTTGCCTTTTTCTTTAATGCCCATAATCAATTCTTTGAAGAGGTAGCCAAATTTAGAGCCGCCAGACGAATCTGGGCAAGGATCATGAAGGAACGCTTTGGAGCTCAAAAAGAAAAATCGTTACAGCTTCGCTTTCATACTCAGACAGGAGGCTCCACACTCACAGCTCAACAACCAGACAACAATATTGTTCGTGTCACTATCCAAGCCTTGAGTGCTGTGTTAGGAGGGACTCAGAGTCTGCATACCAACTCTAGGGACGAAGCCTTAGCCTTACCGACAGAGGATTCAGCAAGAATTGCTCTGCGGACACAGCAGATCATAGCATATGAGAGCGGGGTCACGCATACAGTAGATCCGCTGGGAGGATCTTATTATGTCGAAGCCTTAACAGATCAAATGGAGCAAGAAGTAGAGAAGTATTTAGCCAAAATTGAAGAATTAGGTGGCGCAGTAACGGCTGTTGAGCAAGGATACATGCAGAGAGAAATTCATCATGCAGCGTATGAAATGCAGAAGAAAATAGAATCAGCAGAGGAAATCGTGGTCGGAATGAATCGATTTACGATCGAAAATGAGCAACAGCCAGAGCTTCTACGTGTAGATCCAAGCCTAGGCGAAAAACAAAAAGCAAAATTGATCAAATTAAGAGAATCAAGAGATGCGAGCAAGGTAGAAGAAACGCTACGCCATTTGCAAAAAGGAGCCCAGGGAACAGAAAATCTCATGCCCTTAATCCTCAATGCGGTTCGTCATTATGCAACAATAGGTGAAATTTGTAATGTATTACGCAAAGAGTTTGGAGAGTATCAAGGCTTATAGGGAGGGAAGCGTATGGAAAAAATTCGTGTACTCGTTGCAAAACCAGGCTTAGATGGTCATGATCGAGGTGCTTGGTGATTGCTCAGGCTCTAAGAGACGCTGGAATGGAAGTAATTTATACAGGATTAAGGCAATCTCCAGAACAAATAGTAGCAAGTGCCATACAGGAAGATGTAGACTGTATTGGTTTATCTTGCTTATCTGGAGCCCATAATGAGTTATTTCCAGAAGTCGTTCGATTACTAGAAGAACAAGATGCCGGAGATATTCTCGTTGTCGGAGGAGGAGTCATCCCTGCTGAAGATATTCCCTTTCTTGAAAGCAAGGGAATAAGAAAAATTTTCACTCCAGGAACATCGACGAAGGATACAGCCGACTTTATCCGCTTTGCTCTAAATAAAAATAAAAAGCCTAGCCCCATGCAAACTCCGAAGAAAATTGCTCATATCGGAATTGCGGTTTTATCAATTGAAGAATCCTTGCTTTTTTATCAAGGACAGCTTGGACTTGTGTTGGAAGGTATTGAAAGTGTGGAATCGGAACAAGTGCGTGTGGCATTTTTACGAGTGGGTGAAACAAGGATAGAGCTATTAGAATCTCTCTCTCAGGATGGACCTATTGCCAAATTCATTGAAAAAAGAGGCGCTGGCATTCACCATATTGCCTTAGAAGTAGAGCATATTGAGGAACGACTAGCTGAACTAAAAGAAAATGGTCTTCAATTAATCCATGAGCAGCCTAAGGAAGGGGCGCATGGAGCACAAATTGCCTTCATTCATCCCAAATCATCAGGTGGTGCGTTATTTGAATTATGTCAGTATGATTCTGAACATAAGGAGGATTAAGATTGAATTATAAGGTAGATGATCCATTACAACAGTCATTGATGCATCAGAAGATAGATGACATGTATGAAAGAAAGAAAAGAATAGAACTAGGAGGAGGAGATAAGCGGATCGAAGCGCAACACAAAAAAGGCAAGCTGACAGCAAGAGAGAGAATTAATATCTTGCTAGATCCAGGCACTTTTGAGGAATTAAATGCTTTTGTTGAACATCGAGGAAGTCATTTTGGTATGGAAAATGCGGAGGCTCCCGGTGAAGGTGTTGTTACAGGCTATGGTAAAATAGAGGGACGGCTTGTATATGTTTTTGCCCAAGATTTCACCGTTTTTGGTGGAGCCCTAGGTGAGATGCATGCCCAAAAAGTGGCTAAGATCATGGATTTAGCAGCAAAGAATGGAGCGCCGATTATTGGATTAAATGACTCCGGTGGGGCTAGAATTCAAGAAGGTGTGGTTTCTCTGGATGGGTATGGTCATATCTTCTATCGTAATTCTATTTATTCAGGAGTGATTCCACAAATCTCGGTTATCATGGGTCCTTGTGCTGGTGGAGCTGTTTATTCTCCAGCTATCACTGACTTTGTCTTTATGGTTGAAGAAACAAGCCAGATGTTTATTACAGGCCCTAAAGTCATTGAATCGGTGACCGGTGAAAAAATAAGTGCGGAACAACTAGGTGGGGCTAAAGTCCATGCTGCGATTAGCGGAAATGCCCATTTTACCTCTCCTGATGAGGTAGAGGCTCTAGAAAATGTTCGTCGGCTGATTCAATTCCTTCCACAAAACTGTCAAGAAAGCCCTCCTAGAAAAGAAAGTGACGGGTGGGATGAAGGAGATTGGATTGAAGAGCTGACAGAGGTGGTACCAGTTGAAGGAACAAAAGTGTACGATGTGCGTAAGCTGATCCACCTCATTTTAGACGAAGGGGATTTCATGGAAGTCCAAGCCTCTTTTGCTAAGAATATTGTGGTAGGTTTTGGTCGGATCGCAGGTGAGTCGGTAGGAATTATCGCTAATCAACCCAAATTCATGGCAGGAGGATTAGATATCAATTCCTCTGATAAGCTCTCTCGTTTTATCCGTTTCTGCGATTGCTTTAATATTCCCTTGATTACATTTGAGGATGTGACAGGCTTTTTCCCTGGGATTAATCAAGAGCATGGAGGCATTATTAGGCATGGAGCAAGATCCTATATGCTTACTCAGAAGCGACTGTTCCCAAGATTACTGTTATAACAAGGAAGGCTTATGGTGGTGCCTATGTCGCCTTAAATAGTAAAGCGATCGGAGCAGATATGGTATTTGCTTGGCCTAATGCAGAAATAGCCGTAATGGGACCTGAGGGAGCAGCCAATGTGATATTTGCCAAGGAAATTGAGATGAGTGAGAATCCAGTGGAGGCAAGGGCGAAGAAAATCGCTGAGTATCGTGATCAATTTGCCAATCCCTATGTGGCAGCCGCTAGAGGAATGGTAGATGATGTGATTGACCCTAGAGAAACGAGGAAAAAACTAAAAAGTACATTGGAGATGCTTCGAACCAAAAAAGAACATCGACCGCCCAAAAAACATGGCAATATCCCTTTGTAGTGGAGAAACTTGTGCAAGCCCATTCAAGCCCAATTATATGAAGAGATAAAAAAAGTGAGCGAGTGTAGAGGAGGAAAATACATAATGATACAACGAGATAGATTATTGGATGAGTTTCTAGAGCTTGTCCAAATCGACAGTGAAACAAAATTTGAAGCTGAAATTGCTAAGGTACTGAAGCAAAAACTAGAGGAGCTAGGTCTTCAGGTCATCGAGGATCAGGCGAAGGAGATCACTGGACATGGTGCCGGAAATCTGATCGCAACCCTAAAGGGAAATGCCGATATAACTCCGATTTATTTTACCTCGCATATGGACACGGTGGCTCCAGGGAGAGGAATTAAGCCTTCTGTTCAGGATGGGTATGTTGTTACAGACGGAACCACCATTCTAGGAAGTGATGATAAAGCAGGGCTTGCCGCTATGCTAGAGGGTATCAAGGTGATCAAGGAAAAAGGCTTAAAGCATGGCGATATCCAGCTCGTAATAACGGTGGGTGAAGAATCAGGCTTAGTGGGGGCAAAGGCTCTAGATCCAAGTCTATTACATGCTCAATTAGGTTTTGCTTTCGATAGCAATGGACCTGTTGGAGATATTATCGTAGCGGCTCCGACCCAAGCCAAAGTCCGTGCAACAGTGTATGGTAAATCAGCTCATGCGGGTGTCAATCCAGAGGATGGAATAAGCGCGATTCAAGTAGCAAGCAAGGCGATCTCAAGAATGCCCTTAGGCCGTATTGATGAGGAAACAACAGCGAATATTGGACGCTTTGAAGGAGGGGGAGCCACCAATATCGTTTGTGATCGCGTGGATATCCTAGCTGAAGCGAGAAGCTTAGTGCCTGAGAAAATGGAAAAACAGGTTCAGAAAATGAAAGAAGCCTATGAACATGTAGCCAAGGAGTTTAATACAAAGGCTGAGGTTGAGATTGAGGTCATGTATCCAGGATTCAAATTCTCACAAGAGGATCATGTGGTTCAAATCGCAGAAAAGGCAGTGCGTCGAATTGGTCGAGAACCTAGCTTCTGGCAAGTGGAGGAGGTTCAGATGCCAATGTAATTGCAGGACATGGGATTCCCACAGTGAATTTAGCCGTTGGTTATGAGTTTATCCACACCAAAAATGAGCGAATGCCGATTGAGGAGTTAAATAAAACGACAGAGCTTTTTATCGCTCTTACTCAATCTATTGCGGAAGAAGCTTAGAAAAAGCACTTGATTTTTCCAAATGGGAGAGGTAAGATAGAAATTACATTATGATATAAGCACGCGATGAGGAAGAAAAGTAAGCTAGAAGAAACATTTCAGAGAGCTGATGGGTGGTGCAAATCAGTATGGGAATCTAGCCGAATGGGCTTCTGAGCAATGTGATGAAGAGTGAGTTTATGGCTAATTAATAATCATAGACTAATAAAGGTGGCACCACGGGTTCCTCGTCCTTTACATATGGATGAGGAGCCCTTTTTGCATTCAATAAGGATATCGCCGGCAATGATTCTGCTTTGGGCACGAATATGCTAATCGCCTTGAATGAAGAAAAATAAGAGGAAAAATGAAAGAGAGGAAGAGAAAAGATGAAAACAATTCTATCAGGTATTCAGCCTAGTGGATCACTCACCCTTGGTAATTACATTGGAGCGTTGCAGCATTTTGTTCGTCTACAGCATGAAGCGAATTGTCATTTTTGCATTGTCGATCATCATGCCATTACCGTTCCAAAAACAATCGAAAACCTAAAGCATAATATTCGCAGTTTAGCCGCTCTTTATTTAGCGGTGGGGATTAACCCCGACAAAGCCACATTATTTGTTCAATCAGATGTATCAGCGCATACTGAACTAGGCTGGATCATGATTACCCATTCTTATATGGGTGAGCTAGAAAGAATGACTCAATTCAAAGACAAATCAAAGGCAAATACAAGTATTCCTGCAGGTTTACTCACGTACCCACCTCTTATGGCAGCGGATATTCTGTTGTATCAGACGACACATGTTCCAGTAGGGGATGATCAGAAGCAGCACTTAGAATTAACCAGAGATTTAGCAGAACGTATGAATGCTAAGTATGGAGAGATTTTTGTAATCCCTGAGCCAATGATTGCTGAATTCGGAAGCAGAATCATGTCGTTAGACGATCCTACTACCAAAATGAGCAAGAGCAATCCTAATGAAGGTAGCTTCATTTCTATCTTAGATGAGCCTAAGGTGATTGAGAAGAAAATCAAGCGTGCCGTGACAGATTCGGATAATGAAATACGCTTTGATGCAGAAAATAAACCAGCCATTAGTAATCTATTAACGATCTATGCAGCGATGACCGATCAATCTATGGCAGAGGTCGAAAAGCATTTTAGCGGAAAAGGCTATGGCGCTCTTAAAGGCGAATTAGCTGAAGCAGTCATTGAACGAATGAGTCCCATTCAAGAAAAGTATCATTATTATCTACAATCGACTGAGCTAGATTCTATTCTTAAGCATGGTGCAGTTAAGGCAAGTATTACAGCGAACGAAACCCTTGCTAAAGTGAAGAAAGCGATAGGCTTAGGAATATGAGCTCATATTCCAATCTCGTTTCAGTTGAATGGCTGAATGAAAATTTGCAACGGACGAATATCGTGATCATAGATTGTCGCTTTGAATTAGGGAAGCCAACGTGGGGAAGAGAACAGTTTCTGCTGGAGCATATCCCAAATTCACACTATTTTGATCTTGAGCAGGATTTATCCGGTGCCAAACAAGAGCATGGTGGCAGGCATCCTTTACCTGATATCTCTCTGTTTGTTCAAAAGCTAGAAAGAGTAGGGATTGGTCCAGAGAAGCTTGTTATTGCTTACGATGATCAGGGTGGGGCAATGGCTTCGCGTCTATGGTGGTTGTTAAAGTATTTGGGGCATGAAGAAGTGAAAGTCTTAGATGGAGGATTTTCTGCTTGGAAAAAAGCAGGCTATCCCTTATCACAGGAGATCATTGAACCACAACCGAATTCCTTCACAGCTCAGCTTCAAGAGGATCGAGTTCTATCTATGGCTGAGGTCAAAAATAGAGTAATGGACACAGAGTGTGTCATTGTTGACTCTAGGGCAAAAGAGAGATATCTCGGAGAGCAAGAAGATATAGATCCAGTAGCAGGACATATTCCTGGTGCTATTCAAGAATTTTGGAAAGATCGACTGGACTCAGAGGGATTTTGGAAGACAAAAGGGGAACAGGAGCAGTTACTCCAAAAGTATGTCAAGGCTTCAAATAAAGAGCTTGTTGTCTACTGTGGCTCTGGGGTGACAGCCTGTGTAAATGTAATGGCTTTTGAAGAGCTTGGGCTTAAGCCTAAATTATATGTAGGAAGCTGGAGTGATTGGTGTTCCTATACCGAGAATCCTGTTGAAAAGAAAACTGACAAAGCATGGTAGGAAAAAAGGATGTAAAAAAGGACGTACTGGTGAGTCATTCACCATCGTACGCCCTTTTTTTATTAGAATGGATTAGCTCTGAGCGAGTTGTCCATCTTTTTTGTTTCTAGATGCCATTATCTGCAAGCCTAAGATGATGGCTAGGGAGGTTAAGCCAAAGGTATCGGTCATAATACCTGGGTAAATAAGAATTAACCCTGCAATAACAGCCCAAGCTCGTTGCCATTTTGGCATGGTGACCAATCCGAAACCGATCATCCCGACACTTATTCCAATCATCCCTATAATAGCAGTCGCTATACTTAGGAGGGAATCAATCCATGTCCCTTGAATCATTAAGATCTGTGGAGACATGACAAAGATGTAGGGGATAATAAAGGCGGCAATCGCCAGCTTTGATGCATTAATCCCAGTCGCCATCGGTTTACTTTTGGCAATTCCGGCGGCGGCAAAGGCGGCTAGGCAGACAGGCGGTGTAATATCAGCTACAATTCCGAAATAGAAGGTAAATAAGTGAGCTGATAAGACAGGTGCTCCTAGTGCTATAATGGCTGGTGCAGCAATAGTTGAAGTAATAATGTAATTGGCTGTCGTTGGTGTTCCCATTCCTAAAATGATAGAGGCAATCATGGTGAAAAATAAAGTTAATAAAACATGTCCACCAGATAAACCGAGAAGACCATTGGCAAACTTCAGCCCGACACCTGTTAAAGTAACAACTCCAACAATAATCCCAGCAGTTGCAGTCGCAGCAGCTACACCAAGCGCTGCTCGTGCTCCATTTTCCAAGGCTTGAAAGATATCTTTAATCGACAGCCTTGTTTCTTTTCGAAAGGAGCTGACTACAATCGTGGTCAGGATTCCATAGAGGGCAGCACGTAAAGGAGATACACCCATCATCAGAAAGACAATAATAGCAATAATAGGAGTGAGAAGATATAACTTCTTCAGTACTTCTTTCTTATCGGGTAGTTCTTCCTCTTTCAATCCTCTTAATCCAATGCGCTTGGCTTCGAGGTGAACCATAATCCATATCCCCGTAAAATAGAGGATCGCAGGAATAGCGGCTGCCTTGGCAATTTCCCAATACGAGATTCCTGTAAACTCTGCCATAAGGAATGCCGCTGCGCCCATAATAGGAGGCATTAGCTGTCCACCTGTAGATGCAGCAGCCTCAACTCCGCCTGCAAAAGCAGGACGATACCCTAATCTTTTCATCATGGGGATGGTAAAGGAGCCTGATGTGGCAACATTGGCAACTGAGCTTCCGCTAATGGTTCCCTGTAAGGCACTTGAGAAGATGGCTACTTTCGCCGGTCCACCTACTCGTTTACCAGCCACTCGCAAAGCGAGATCATTAAAATAGGAGCCAACACCACTTTTCTCTAGAAACGCTCCAAAAAGCAAGAATAGAAAGATAAAGGTTGCCGATACACTTAGTGGAGTACCTAAGATTCCTTCTAAGGTGAAGAAAGTATGACCAACCAAACGTGTTAACGATACGCCTCTATGCTCTAAGAAACCAGGCAAATGATTTCCGTATAATGCATAGATCATGAAAATAATAGCAATAACGACAATAGGGACTCCAACGACCCTTCTTGTTGCTTCTAATACAAATAAAATGACGATTCCACCAACAATGATATCCGTTTGATTAAAAGCACCCACGCGAGTAATCAGTGAATCGAAATTAAATAACCAGTATAAGCTGGAAGAAATGGCCCCAATAGCTAAGATCCCATCAAGAATGGACACCTTAGATCGATCCGCTTTTTTCGTTCCAGGAAAAAGTAAGAAGATAAGGCCCAGAGCAAAAGCTAAGTGAATGGAACGATGGATTTGAGCTGGTGGTGGTGGTAGGATGGATGCATATAATTGATAGATCGAAAAACCAATCGCCATGATGGTGACAATCCAACCCATTTTACCTTTTAAATTACGGTAGGATGATTCTTTATCATATTTAGAGATCATCTCTCTTGCTTGATCATCAGAGATTTTTTCCTCTTGAGGGATCGTCTTATCTGCCATAAGCAGCACCTTCCTTCCATAATGTCATTAGTGAAACTTTTTTGCTTTGAAAACGCACCCAATTCCCAGAAGTTGCAAGGGAAGAGAGCGGTATTGTTTGATCGTTAATATGTAATTGGTGATTGGCGATAACTTGTCCAATCGAGAGATCAAAAAAAGGGAAGGTCCTCTGAATATTCCCGATAATGTATTTACCATCCTCTTGCCTGAAGGTTTGACCTGGTTCAACAGATGAGGGGGTACCTACCCCATAGGATTCGTAGATTACTTCTTCTAATACGATCTGCTGCTGATCATCTACATAAAAGTTTTCAATTATTGGAGTTTTATGTATGGAATGAATGTGTTGAAGCGAAAATCTTTCATCCTTATTTAAAGCGTAAAGAAATACTATTTCATTCTTTTTTCCATCAATAATCATTAAAGCTGATTGAGTAGGTATAAGTAAATAGACAATGAGAAACGTCAAGAGCAGTAAAACAATCAATCCTCTGGATTTCAGCTTTAAAACTAAAAATTTGAGGAGGTATCGAATACCCCCCCAAATTTTATTAATTTGTAATTCCGTTTTCATTATAATATCTGGCTGCACCAGGGTGAAGCTCTAAACTAACACCTTCTAAAGCTGTTTCAAGAGAAATGTGAGTCCCTTTTTCATGAACAGCTCCTAATTGCGCTAAATTCTCGAATAAAGCTTTTGTCATGTTATAAACGGATTCTTCATCTAATTCAGCACGAACGACTAACTGAGCTTTAACAGCTACTGTTTTTACCTCTTCGTCGAATCCAGGATAAGTTCCAGCAGGGATCACTTCTTCGGCATAGTAAGGATATTTCTCAATGATCGAAGAGATTTGCTCGTCACCCATACTAATGACTCTGACACCTTTTGTTGCTGCCAATTCATTAACTGCAGCGGTTGGCGTACCAGCCGTAACGAAAGCAGCATCAAGAGTACCATCTTGAAGGAAGCTTGCCGATTCACCGAAAGCTAGGCGATCCACTCTTCCTAAGTCGTCAAAGGACATGCCATACATTTCGAGGATTTGCATAGCATTTGCTTCTGTACCACTACCAGGAGCACCAACAGATACTCTCATTCCTTTTAAATCTTCTACAGATTGAATCGGGCTGTCAGCAGCAACGATGATTTGAACAGTTTCACTGTATAAGGAAGCGATGGCTTGGATATTTTCAATAGCCCCATCGGTTTCAAACATCACAGTTCCTTTGGAAGCGTAGTCAGCAATATCACTCTGAGTGAACGCTAAATCTACTTCACCGTTCTTCAATAAGCGCATATTTTCAGCAGAGGCTCCCGTTGTTTGCGCGGAAGCATTGATTCCAGCTTGGTCGATAAAGATTTGAGCCATTCCTCCACCAAGCGGGTAGTATGTACCTGATGTGCTTCCAGTAGCGATGATAATAGATCCAGTTGTTGCACCGCCACCATCGCCAGGAGTTGTCGTGTCACCACCTGTATTTCCTCCTGTACCGCATCCAGCGATGAGAAGGGCGAAAATAAGTGTGAGGATGGTTAGGAACGTCATTTTCTTTTTCATCATTTCGTAAAACACCCCTTTTTCTATTTTTTAAATATCGTTTCTAATATTACCATTAAAATGGTTATCTTTCAATAAGTCTTTCAAGATCCTTACTGCAAGTATGATGTCATAAGATCGAAGTTCTTATTCCCTAAAATCTACATAATATTTAGTAGTATAAGCAAGGGTCAGGGGAGGGAGGGTTCCATGAATGATTGGGGTGAAGTTGTAGAGATCATAGAAGAAACAGAGTGTGTGCAATTTCTTTGGGTTAAACTTTACTCAGGACGAGTAGTGAAAGCGATTCATTATAAAACAAAGGAACCTTTTGTGAACTTGGTTCGTCTGTTCAGTTGAATACGAGTGCTCTAGATTTACGACTTGGTACGGGTGGCTATGCTTTCGTTACTTCGATACATGCTGAACCATGTTCAACTGATAAGAAATCAATAGATACACACTCTTATCCTGGTCATATCATGAAGCTTCGTTATACGCCCATACAAACACCTGTACTCTCCGTGGAAGCGGAAGAAAGTGAGGAACATTGGCACTTTCAATCTCCTTTTTCATTGGAAGGGAGAAACGTTTTTGTTGGTGAATTACATAGTATGCTTCCGGTTTTGGCTAGCCTATTGCTTAAGGGTGAGCCTAACAAAAGACTGGTCTACATTATGGATGACCAAGCGGCGATGTATCTTTCCTTTAGTCAGCACGTTCGAGAGCTTAAAAAAAGAATAAATCTAATAACGATTACATATGGGCAAGCGCTAGGAGGAGATATAGAAGCCATTAATGTATATACAGCCTTAGAAGCCGCTGTTAAGGTAGCGAAAGCGGACCATATTCTTATTACACAGGGTCCGGGGGTGATTGGAACAGGAACCAAGAGAGGGTTTAGCGGGATGCAGTTGGTTCATTGGATTCATGCCATTCACAGTTGTCAAGGTAAGGCGATTGTCATTCCAAGAATTCAATTCGCTGACCATAGAGAAAGGCACTGCGGATTAAGTCATCACACCTTTCATCCTCTAGCCTTTCATACCTTCACTCCAGTATCTATTCCGTTTCCTATCCAATCAATGGAAACGGGCTCTCCATTGATAGAAGAAGATCAATTATTGAAAACTCAATTTAGCAGATTGATTCATTTGCACCATGTAATCCCGATCTCTCTACATTCCTTTCAGCGTGAATTAGAACAAGCTTTGGCTTGGTATGAAAAACCTATTAGAACGATGGGACGAAACTATCTCGAAGAACCATATTTTTTCTACGCTATCGGTGCGGCTTACTATTTTTATAAGGAACTTGTATAATAGGGCTATTAAATACGATGATACTAGGAGACCTAATCATGACAAATTTTACAGAAAAAACGTTACGTATTGAGCCTATTTTTACGGGGAAAGTGATTCAGCTTCAAGTAGAAGAAATTGAGTTGCCTAATGGAAAAACGGCAACAAGGGAGGTTGTAAAGCATCCGGGAGCGGTTGCGATTATTCCCTTTACTCACGATGGGAGATTAGTGCTTATTCGTCAATATCGCAAGCCGTTAGAAAAAGAGATCTATGAAATTCCAGCAGGTAAGCTGGAGCCTTCAGAGAAACCTGAAGTGTGTGCTATACGTGAATTGGAGGAGGAAACAGGCTATCAGGCTGAGAGCTTTGAGAAGGTTGTTTCCTTTTATACATCACCTGGTTTTGCCAATGAATTATTGTACATTTATGTGGCAAAAGGCTTAAAAGGTGGAACGGCTCAGCCAGATGAGGATGAATTTGTTGAAAACAGACTAGTTACTTTGGCTGAGGCACTAGAGCTTATAGCGGAGGAAAAGATTCATGATGCGAAAACCATATTTGCCGTTACCTACTGGCAGAATCAATTGTTGAAAGAACAGCTGGGTGTACAGAGATGATTAAAAACTATTTTGCTGACTTCCATGTCCATATAGGCAGAACGAAAAGCGGGAAGCCAGTCAAAATTTCAGGTTCCAAAAATTTGACCTTGCACTCTATTTTAGAGGAGGCTTCTCTTCGTAAAGGGCTTGATTTAATAGGTATTATAGATTGTCACGTGCCAGAGGTCTTAGATGAGCTTGAGGAGCTTATTAGAAGAGGAGAGGCGGAGGAACAGCAGGGAGGCGGGATTCGCTTTCAGAATACGACTCTTCTATTAGGAACGGAGATGGAAGTGAACGATGCAGCAGGTCAGGGACCCTTTCACGTATTGGGATACTTCCCTACCATTGAACGTATGAGAAGGTGGAGTCAGTGGATGGCGCAGCATCAGAAAAACATTCATTTGAGCTCCCAAAGGATTTATGCTCCAGCCAAGCAATTACAGAAAAAACTAAAAGAATTACAAGGAATATTTATCCCAGCCCATATCTTCACTCCCTTCAAGAGTTTATATGGGAAAGGAGTTCACCTTCATTTAACAGAGGTGCTGGACCCTGCTTACATTGATGCCGTAGAACTGGGATTAAGCTCTGATACGCAAATGGCTAACCAGATTCCTGAGCTTCTTTCATATCCTTACCTGACAAACTCTGATGCCCACTCTCTTTCTAAGATCGGAAGAGAATATCAGATTCTTGCTATGGCGGAACCTTCTTTTGCAGCGTTTGTAAAAGTATTGCGTGAGGTGGAAGCTCATCGAATCATAGCGAACTACGGCTTACATCCTAAGTTAGGCAAGTATCATCATGAGGTCGTTGAAAGAATTCAGCAAATCAGTGAAGGGCAACAGCGAAGCATAGCAGGGGTAATGGAGGCAGAGCTGAACAAGCGGAATAGAAAGCCTCCCTATATCCATCAAATTCCTTTGGAATATATTCCGAAGCTAGGTAAGAAAAGCTTAGATCGATTGATACAGACTTTTGGTTCAGAAATGAATGTCCTTCATTCTGCCAGTAGACATGATCTAGAACAAGTCATATCAAAGGAAGTTGCAGAGCAAATCATGGAGGCCCGACAAGGAAATCTTGTCCTTATTTCAGGTGGGAAAGGGAAGTATGGAAAGGTGTCATACGGTTCTACTCTCTAGCATAGGATAGTATAAACCTATGAAGGAGGTCCATCACATGAAGCAGAAGATAGGACAAGTCGTCAATCGACATATCGAACAACATCTTTCACTCTATATCTTTATTATTGTTTTGTTCCTGATGGGAATCATCTTTGGTACCTTAACCATTCATAGTTTAGGACATAGCCAGCAGACGGATTTGTTCTACTACTTTGAACAATTTATGGAGGAAATGAAGAAGGATCAGATAGCGGATACGAAAGAAGCATTTGCTCATAATTTTCTCCATTATGTAAAATATATAGGCTTGATTTGGGTTTTAGGTCTTTCCATTATTGGCTTACCCATTATTTTAATCTTACTTTTTTTAAAAGGAGTATTTGTTGGATTTACTGTTGGTTTTTTGGTACATCAGATGGGCTGGAAAGGTGTTTTATTTACTCTTGTAGCCGTAGTTCCTCAAAATTTAATTGTGATTCCTGTGATCTTATCAATCAGTGTTATCAGTATTTCATTTTCGATGAAACTTATTGGACATTTATTTGGAACTAATCGTTCACATGAAAGACCCAATATCCCTAAATACATGGGAACTATGGTCGTAATGACCTTGATATTACTAGTGATTTCTCTCTTTGAAACCTATTTTTCACCTGCTTTAATGAGAATAGCTGGCTGAGATATTTGACGAATGAATCCTCCCTCTTCTATAATAGTGACAGTAGTAGGCAATCGGGGAGGGATTTCTAGGTGGAAGATAGAATCGATAGAATCAAACAACAACTGCACACGCATAGCTATAAATTAACACCTCAACGTGAGGCAACAGTGAGAGTCTTATTAGAGCATGAAGAGGATCATTTAAGTGCGGAGGATGTGTACTTATTTGTCAAAGAAAAGGCTCCTGAGATTGGACTTGCTACTGTTTATCGTACCTTAGAATTGTTAAGTGAATTAAAGATCATACATAAGTTGAATTTTGGAGATGGCGTAGCTCGATATGAATTTAGAGCAGAAGGTGCGGAGCGTCATCATCATCACCTTATTTGTATTCATTGTGGAACAGTCGATGAAATCATGGAGGACATGTTGTCTGAAGTGGAGAAAAAGGTAGTCAAAGAGTTTGATTTCAAGATCTTAGATCACCGACTCATTTTTCATGGAATCTGTCATCGATGCAAGGACAAAGATATAGAAGGATAAGCTTGGTATCCCCAGGCTTTTTTTATTGGAAGAATATCTTATATTTTCTTTCTAAACCAAGTATGAACTAGTGGTTTTTTGGCATACCTTAAATGAAGGGGGGGTGCCAAATGAACACACAATTGCATAAGTTCATTGATGTTTGTAAACTTCTTGTCATATTTATAACATTAACACTTCTTTTCTATGGTATGATTATTTGGGTCGTAGAAAAAATAGAACCTCACCATCGTTACAATCAACCCAAGGGCAAAGCAGTGAAAGTATTTCAAATGGATTCACTACCAACCTTGAATAGCGCAAAGGATTATAGGGATCGATTGTTATTTTTCTACTGGTATGGTGAATAGGAGATCGAAGAGATGAAGGAATAGCTCTTTTCTTGTTGAATAGTTAGGTATAGCGAGATTAGCTGAAGGAGAATGAAAATGAAAGAAAACCTTCTATCTTTTATACATTATTTGACCGTAGAGCGAGGATTATCCAAAAACACCCTTTTATCATATGAACGTGACTTAAAACCATTTCTTCAATACCTGCTAGACTCAGGCATGACCGATGTCAATCAGGTACACCGTCAACATATTATGACTTACTTAGTGGGATTAAAGGAAGCAGGGAAGGCAACCTCGACACTTTCCAGAAATATGGCGTCGATCCGCTCCTTTTTTCAGTTTCTATTAAGAGATGACAAGATTGAGCAAGATCCTTCTGTACATCTTGAAACACCTAAGATAGAAAGAAGATTACCTAAGGTGCTCTCGATGAATGAAGTCGAGCTACTCTTACAAGCACCTCAAGAATCGACTCCATTTGGTCAACGAGATCGTGCTATGTTAGAATTACTTTACGCTACCGGAATCCGGGTATCAGAGCTAATTTCCTTAACTTTAGATGATGTTCATTTACAATTAGGGTTTATTAAGTGTATGGGAAAGGGTTCGAAGGAGCGCATCATCCCTTTAGGCAGTTTAGCTATTCAATCGATTGATACATATATCACACGAGGCAGAGGAGAATTAACAAAAAAGAAAAAAAGTATGGTCTTATTTGTGAATCATCATGGAAATGCCTTGACCCGTCAAGGATTTTGGAAAATAATTAAAAAATATTCGAAGGAAATAGGAATCAAAAAAGAGATTACTCCCCATACCCTGCGTCATTCATTTGCTACACATTTATTAGAAAATGGAGCAGATCTCCGATCCGTTCAAGAAATGCTTGGACATGCAGACATTTCTACGACACAAATTTATACGCATGTGACCAAGACAAGATTAAGGGATGTGTATGCGAAATCTCATCCTAGGGCGTAATCGAATGGTAGGGAGTACAGATAAGGTTACTGTTAGCTTCGGAAAAAAATATGAGTTATTCATTTTAATCAAGTCATTGGAGGTAAACTTATCATGGATCAACAACAGACTCGTTATAAAAGGGTATTTCTAATTGTAATGGATAGTGTGGGGATTGGAGAGCTTCCAGATGCCCATCTATTTGAAGATCAAGGTTCACATACCTTGGGGCACATCGCAGAAAAAATGAATGGGATACACTTGCCTCATTTAGCTCGCCTAGGTTTAGGTAATATTGAGGAGGTTAAAGGAGTTTCAGCAGTGGAACATCCAATGGCTGTTTATGGGAAGATGAACGAAGCTTCGGTAGGAAAAGACACCATGACAGGACACTGGGAAATAATGGGACTCAAGGTAGAGGTTCCGTTTCGAACCTTTACTGACACAGGCTTTCCAGACGCTTTGATTAAACAATTTGAAGAGCGTGTGGGAAGAAAAGTGATAGGAAATAAGGCAGCTTCAGGCACAGAGATTATGGCTGAGCTTGGAGAAGAGCATATGAAAACGGGTGATTTAATCGTTTATACCTCCGCAGACAGTGTCTTTCAAATTGCTGCTCATGAAGAAATTGTTCCGATTGATGAATTGTATCGAATTTGTGAGATAGCTAGGGAGCTAACCTTGGAAGAGCCTTATGTGTTAGGACGAGTCATTGCTAGACCATTTGTAGGGACTCCTGGAAAGTTTGAAAGAACACCAAATCGTCATGATTATGCGTTGAAGCCTTTTGAACCTACGGTTATGAATGCGCTTGCTGATGCGAGATTTGAATCCATTGCCATTGGAAAAATTTCAGACATATATGATGGTGAAGGAGTAACGAAAGCGATCAAGACAAAATCGAATATGGATGGTATGGACAAGCTTATCGATACTCTAGCTCAGGATTTTGAGGGGCTAAGCTTTGTGAATTTAGTTGATTTTGATGCCTTATTTGGTCATCGTCGTGATCCAATTGGATATGGGAAGGCTTTGGAAGAATTCGATGCTCGTTTACCTGAGGTATTTGAGAAGCTAAGAGAAGATGATCTTTTAATTATTACGGCGGACCATGGAAATGATCCAACTCATCCCGGAACGGATCATACTCGTGAATATGTCCCTGTGCTCGCTTATTCTCCTTCTATGGCTCAAGGAGCAAGTGTTGGAATTAGAGAAACTTTTGCCGACCTTGGAGCTACGATTGCCGATAACTTTGGCGTGCAATTACCCAAGCTAGGGAAAAGCTTTATGACAGAATTAAATCAAGTTAGAAAATAGAGGTGATACAAATGACAACAACGTATCAAGAGGCTGCAAAATTCGTCGCTGATCAAATGAAAATCAAGCCAGAAATAGGGCTGATCTTAGGCTCTGGTCTAGGGGTTCTAGCAGATGAAATTGAAAATCCGCTTCATATCCCTTACCATGAGATCCCTGGATTTCCGCAATCTACAGTAGAGGGACATAAAGGACAGTTAGTGATTGGGACTCTAGAAGGGAAATCCGTTATTGCCATGCAAGGAAGATTCCACTTCTACGAGGGCTATCCACTTGAGTTAGTTACATTGCCAGTCAGAATGATGAAAAGTCTTGGGGTACATACGATTCTTGTTACCAATGCTTCTGGTGGGATTAATACTTCTTTCTCCCCAGGAGATTTAATGATTATTGAGGACCAAATCAACTTTACAGGTCAGAATCCTTTAATTGGTCCTAACCTTGATGAACTTGGCGTTCGTTTCCCAGATATGTCCCAAGCCTATTCCAATGATTTAAGAGAGCTTGCTTTCGGAGTTGCCGGAGAGTTGCAAATCAATGTGCAAAAAGGAGTTTATGCAGGTGTTGTAGGTCCAAGCTATGAAACCCCAGCAGAGATCAAGATGTTACGCAAGATGGGGGGAGATGCTGTCGGGATGTCTACAGTACCTGAAGTGATTGTGGCAGCACATAGTGGTATGAAAGTACTCGGAATCTCTTGTATTACGAATATGGCATCAGGGATTTTGCCACAGCCTCTATCCCACAGTGAAGTAATGGAAACAGCTGAATTAGCAAAAGCAAACTTCTTAAACCTTGTGAAGGGGCTTGTACGAAAAATATAAGAAAATGTTCGAAAGAAATAAACATCTAAAATATGACTAAACAACGGAGGAATAACATTATGAATCGACTTACTATGATCAAAGAAGCTGTAGCATCTATCCAGGAGAAAACAACGGTTCAACCTAAGATTGGATTAATTTTAGGTTCAGGTCTAGGAGATTTAGCCAATGAAATTCAGAATCCTACCATTATTCCCTATGGAGAGATTACACACTTTCCTGTATCCACAGTTGAAGGTCATGCGGGACAGCTTGTGATTGGTGAATTAAATGGTCAAACAGTTGTTGCCATGCAAGGACGTTTTCACTTTTATGAGGGGTATCCAATGCAGGAGGTTGTCTTCCCTGTTTATGTGATGAAACAACTAGGAATAGAGCTTCTCTTAGTGACAAACGCTTGCGGTGGGATGAATCCAGCATTTGCCCCTGGAGACCTTATGATCATTACGGATCATATTAATTTTACAGGTACAAATCCTCTTATTGGACCGAATTACGGTGAGCTAGGTCCTCGTTTCCCAGATATGTCCCAAGCCTATACTCCATCATTGGTATCTTTTGTTGAAGAAACAGCGAAACAATTAGATATCAACGTGCAGAAGGGGGTATATGTGGGTGTTAGCGGACCTACGTATATGACGCCAGCGGAGCTTACCATGCTTGCCAATCTAGGAGCAGATGCAGTAGGAATGTCAACTGTTCCAGAAGTAATTATAGCAAGTCATACTGGACTTAAAGTGATTGGGATCTCTTGTATTACAGATATGGCAATTGGAGCAGAATTAGAGCCATTAACTCACGAACAAGTAGTAGAAGTGGCGAATCGTACGCGTCCTAAATTTATTTCTTTAGTGAAAGAGATTGTAGCTAAGGTGAAACTCGTATGAGAATGGTAGATCTGATTCAGAAAAAGCGAGATGGGTTATCTTTAACAAAAGAAGAAATTGATTTTATTATTGAAGGATATACCAAGGGCAGCATTCCAGACTATCAATTAAGTGCGTTGGCTATGGCTATTTATTTTCAAGGACTTACCTCTGAGGAAACGGCTAATCTAACCATGGCTATGGTAGAATCGGGAGATCAGATCGACCTTTCTTCGATTGAGGGAATCAAGGTGGATAAACACAGTACAGGTGGGGTAGGAGATACAACAACCTTAGTTCTTGCTCCCCTTGTAGCTGCTTGCGGGGTTCCCGTTGCTAAAATGAGTGGACGTGGGTTAGGACATACGGGTGGAACCATTGACAAGCTGGAATCCTTTAAAGGATTCCATGTGGAAATAGATAATGAAGAATTTATTCGCTTAGTGAACAAAAATAAGCTAGCTGTCATTGGTCAATCTGGGAACCTGACCCCAGCAGATAAGAAGCTCTATGCTTTAAGAGATGTCACGGCAACTGTTGACAACATTCCGTTAATCGCCAGTTCAATTATGAGTAAAAAAATTGCTGCTGGTGCTGATGCCATCGTCTTAGATGTAAAGACAGGACTAGGTGCTTTTATGAAGTCTGAAGAAGATGCCATCCTTTTAGCGAAAGAAATGGTTGAAATCGGGAAGAATGTAGGGCGAAATACGGTTGCTATTATCAGTGATATGAACCAACCCTTAGGTGTAGCCATCGGAAATGCACTAGAGGTAAGAGAAGCGATCGATACCTTAAAAGGCAAAGGACCAAAGGATTTAGAGGAGCTTTGTCTGACATTGGGCAGTCACATGGTTTATCTAGCTGGGAAGGCTGAGAGTATTGAAGCGGCGTTAGCCATGTTAAAAGAGAAAATTGAAAATGGTGAAGCTTTGCAAAAATTGGCTATTTTTGTCGAGGAGCAAGGCGGTGACCCCAATCAGGTGCTGCAACCAGAGCTTCTTCCTCAAGCTCCATATCAAGTACAAGTCGTTTCGCCAAAGGCGGGTTATGTTCATTCCATTCAAGCTGGAGAACTGGGTGTACTAGCGATGATTTTAGGAGCAGGTCGAGAAACCAAGGAAGCCAGATCGATTTATCGGTGGGAATTGAATTGTTGAAGAAGATCGGAGATCCTGTTCAAGAAGGGGAAGCCTTAGCTATTTTACACATGAATGTTCCTGAACATCCAGCTGTGTACCAGCGTTTATTAGACGCGATTGCAATTGGAGCAACTGAACCATCCGTTCCTCCTCTTGTCTATAAGGAAATCACGCCTTATTACTAATGTACTAAGTTCAGATAAGGTAAAATTATAATTGAAATCATAGGATCATAGATAGACAACCTTGAATAAGGTTGGAGAAATTAACTTTTCTCCAACCTTTTTTTAAGGTTTTTTTTGTTGCAGGAATATCTTGCTAGTTTATTGGTGAAAATAGGAATTAAAAAGAATGGAGGGAGTTTATGATAAGAAAATTTTCAGGATTAATATGTTTGACTCTTCTAATACAATCTATTTTATTTGGTTCCTCTGTTGGAGTGGCATTAGCTGAGGAAAGTAAAGTAGATCTTACACCAGAAGCAAAGTCAGCGATACTAATGGATATGGACACCGGTAAGGTTATTTTTGAAAAAAATAGTGATGAAAAATTACCTCCAGCAAGTATTACAAAAATCATGACCATGCTTCTCATAATGGAGGCTATTGACTCAGGAAAAACCACATGGACTGATAAAGTACGAACAAGTGAAAAAGCAGCTTCGATGGGTGGGTCTCAAATTTTTCTTGAGGTTGGAGAAGAGATGACAGTTGAAGAAATGATGAAAGGGATCGCAATTGCTTCAGGAAATGATGCTAGTGTGGCGATGGCAGAGCATATTGCGGGGACTGAAGAGAAATTTATTGAAATGATGAACGCAAAAGCGAAACAGTTGGGAATGAGTAACACTTTCTTTTCCAACACCAATGGATTGCCAGTAGATAATCATTATACCTCCGCGAGAGATATTGCTATGATGTCACGAGAGCTCTTGAAGTATGAGGATGTCACACGTTTTACTAGTATTTATGAAGATTACCTGCGCAAGGATTCTGATAATCCTTTTTGGCTGGTCAATACCAACCGTTTAATCAAGTTCTATACAGGTACTGATGGCTTAAAAACAGGCTATACGAAAGAAGCAAAGTACTGTTTATCAGCTACGGCTAAACGTGGGGATATGCGAGTGATTGCGGTCGTCATGGGGACACCCACTCCCAAAGTAAGAAATCAACATATTACGCAGATGTTTGATTATGCTTTTAGTCAATTTCAGACGCACCCGATCTACAAAAAAGGAGATCTGCTAGATGAAGTTCATATTGATAAGGGAGTGCTAACTAACGTAAAAATGGTTGTTCCCCATCAAATCAGTGTGCTCGCAAATAAAGGAGAATCTGTGGATTCCTATACAACCAGAGTGGAGGGGATTTCCGGACTTAAAGCTCCTCTTCAACGGGGGGACAAGATTGGAAAAGTAGTGATTGAAAAAGATGGAAAGGTAGAAGTGGAAGTAGATATTGTGGCTACAGAAGATATACCTAGAGCTTCGATGTGGCAATTATTTAAACGTACGACAAAATCTCTGTTTGGCTTGCATTAAGTGCAAATTCGACATGTCGACTCGAGTTTTTTCTAGTTTTGTCATGTTGAAGGAATTCCTCCTTCTGGTGTAGAAAAGGGTTTTATCTGAGAAGAAGGAGGAATCGCCTTGAGTTTACAGATTGATTTAACAACTAAAGATAATGTGTTAATCATTCGTTTAGTAGGGGAATTAGATCATCATACAGCTGATAAGCTAAGACATCAGGTGGAGAGAACGATTGAGTTAGATGGAGTTCGTCATATCTTATTGAATATGGAGGAGCTTTCCTTTATGGATAGCTCTGGACTGGGTGTGATCTTGGGTCGTTATAAACAAATCACTCAGTTGGGTGGAAAGATGATCATTTGTGCTATTTCTCCGAGTATCTATCGTTTATTCGAGCTATCGGGGATGTTCAAAATTCTTCAGATTGTAGATTCCGAAGAGCAAGCGTTAGAATCACTGGGGGTGGCATCATGAATGATTATAACGTCATGGAGCTAAAGTTTTTGGCTCGTAGTGAAAATGAAGCATTTGCTCGTATTACAGTAGCATCTTTCGTATCTCAGCTAGATCCGACGATGGAAGAGCTAACAGATATTAAAACGGTTGTTTCTGAAGCTGTTACAAATTCGATCATTCATGGATATGAAAACAGGAATAACGGGATGATCTATCTAAAAGTTGAAATGAATGAGAATGAGATAAAGATTGTAATCCAAGATGAAGGAATAGGAATCTCAGATATTGAGTTAGCCAGACAGCCATTATATACCACAAAACCAGATATGGAACGCTCAGGTATGGGATTCACGATTATGGAAAATTTCATGGATTCAGTAGAAATTATCACAACTGAAGGAAAAGGAACGACAATTACCTTGGTCAAAAAATTAAGTACCAATGAAGCCTTATGTAATTAAGGAGAATGCCTATGGACGTTGATGTGAAACAAAATCAAACAACTCAGGTCTATCTTGACGATAATGAAGTTCGTCTCTTAATTCGCCAAAGTCAAGAGGGAGATATCAAGGCCAGAGATCGATTAGTCGAGAGTAATATACGCTTGGTTTGGTCTGTCGTTCAAAGATTTCTTAATCGGGGCTATGAACCTGATGACTTATTTCAAATAGGCTGCATTGGATTAATAAAATCGATAGATAAGTTTGATCTGAGTTATGATGTGAAGTTTTCAACCTATGCTGTTCCAATGATCATTGGAGAGATTCAGCGCTTTCTTCGTGATGATGGAACAGTGAAGGTAAGTCGCTCCTTAAAAGAAATGGCCAACCGGATACGCAGGACAAAGGATGAATTATCAAAAACCTTAGGGCGTCAGCCCAAAATTAGTGAGATTGCAGATGAATTAGGAGTGACTCCAGAAGAGGTTGTATTTGCTCAAGATGCGATGAGAGCACCCTCTTCGATCCATGAAACCGTGTATGAAAATGACGGTGATCCCATTACTCTAATGGATCAAATCTCCGATGAAAATGAGGGTAAGTGGTTTGATCGATTTGCTCTAAAAGAAGCGATTATTAGTTTAACGGATCGAGAACGATTGATTGTTTATCTCAGGTATTTTAAGGATCAAACTCAATCTGAGGTCGCTGAGCGTCTTGGGATTTCACAGGTACAGGTTTCTCGATTGGAAAAGAAGATCCTCAAGCAAATAAAAATTGAAATGAATGAATAGCACTTACATAAAGCCAGAATAAGAGCTTCTAAAAGGTGATCCTTTTAAGGGCTCTTTTTTTGATACATTTTAAACCATCATTACGAACATACTAGCAGTACTGAAGGTATAAAAGGTGATGTAAATGAAAGCCGATAAACAGATGTACATCCGATTGCGTCATCGCTTGCAGGTAAAGCCAAATCAAATGGTTACATTAAAAGACATCAGTCAATTTATTGTTCATCCAAGTCTAGAGAAGGCACTGGGTGAGCTCAGGATTCATCAGATAACACCTAGTGATAAGCATTTAGTTGTGATTGATTTGATGAAGGTCATTCACCTAATAAAGGCGTTTGATCCTGAACTAGAAGTAGAATCATATGGCCCTGCACAAACCATTACAGAGATCATCTATCCAAGAAAGGCTCCTACTTTCATTCTTGTCGTTTTTGTCTGGCTTCTGCTGTTTATTGGATCAGGATTAGCCATCATGAATTTTCATGAAGATGTCAGCATGCTTAAGGTTCATCAAAAAATCTATAGGATCATCACGGGAGAAGACGAAAAGCACCCATTGCTAATACAGATTCCTTATTCACTGGGAATAGGGATTGGTATGATCATTTTTTTAATCATTTATTTAAAAAACGCTTGAATGAAGAGCCTAGTCCATTAGAGGTAGAGATGTTTCTATATCAACAGAATTTAGATCAATATGTGGTGATGCATGAGAATAGGGAGGTGGAAAAAAAACTTCATGAACCTGATTGAATGCATCGTTTTGGTGTTCATTGGTCTTTCCGGAGGTCTCGCAGTGGGAGCAGGCTTGGTTGCTTTTCTTACTGTATTAGGGATTGTCCCAAGGTTAACCCAGCTTACAAAAACAGGTCGTTATATCCATCTGTATCAGTATGGCATCATTGCAGGAGCCGTTTTCTGGGCTTGGATGGGTTTACATGAGGTTCATTTTCATTTTATTCCCGAATTAAATGTTGTATATGGAGTATTTGCAGGTATTTTTGTTGGAATGCTTGCCGCTGCATTAACGGAGGTATTGAATGTACTCCCTATCTTAGCCAAGAGAATAAATCTAGTGGATAAAATTCTCTGGCTGCTCATGGCGATGGTGTTTGGTAAAGTGATTGGATCATTGTTTCATTGGATGTTCTATTATCCCTTTCATTAAATATAACTTGAGGTGTTTGTAAAGGAGATGAGAGTATATGCTGAAGGAGTCAAAAAGAGACATTATAATCATTACCGATGGAGATAAAGTAGCCAGCAAAGCTGTTCAAGAAGTTGCCCATGAAGTAGGGGGGAGATGTATTTCTCGTTCAGCCGGAAATCCCACTCCCTTAAGTGGTGAACATATTGTGGAACAGATCAAGAAAGCGGCGTACGATCCTGTACTCGTTATGTTTGATGATAATGGACAAGGGGGATACGGTGATGGCGAGAAGGCCCTGCGGTATGTAGCTACTCATCCAGAAATCAACGTTCTAGGAGCCATTGCTGTAGCTTCTAATACCGAGGCGGTGGAAGGGACACACATTGATTTAGCTATAGATAGCCAGGGGCATATTGTAGCTCAGGGAGTAGATAAAGATGGAAATGTTGAATTTTCTAAAGAATTACGCGTCTATGGGGATACGGTAGATGTCTTAGAAGAGCTTGATATTCCCATTGTAATTGGGGTGGGAGATATAGGGAAAATGAATGGGAAGGATCATATTAAGTATGGTTGTCCGATCACGAAAAAAGCAGTAGAGTTGATATTAAGTCGGAGTGGATATCATGGGTAGGAAACAAAATACAGAATTGAGGATCGAAAAGTCCTTAGAAAAGAATCATAAATTTTTGCATGAGAAGTTAGATTTAGATATTAATTTTGATGTTGGCTGTCGAGAATATAAAATAGCGAATAAAAAAATAAATATTTATTTTGTCAATGGACTAACCAATACAGATTTTATTATCCAAATTCTAAAACAAATCTCTCTAGTAGATAAACCTCTAACGAACGCAGGAGCATTTAAGGAGTTATTTGAACATTCTCTTAGTCATGTTCAAGTGGAGGCTGTCACTAATCTAGACGAAGCTGTTGATAAGCTTTTATCTGGATTACTTGTTATTCTTGGAGATACATGGGATAAGGGAATCGTCGTTGATGTGCGAAGCTACCCAGGACGAAATCCTGAGGAGCCTGATACGGAGAGAGTTGTTCGTGGCTCAAGGGACGGTTATACGGAAAATCTGATCCTAAATACAGCTCTGACAAGAAGAAGGATTCGAGATGATCGTTTGAGAATGGAAGTTCTGCAAGTAGGAGAGCGCTCCAAAACAGATATTTGTATTTCCTACATCAAGGATATTGCGAACCCAGAATTAATTGAAGAGATTAGAAAGAAGCTGGAAGCGATTGAAGTAGATGGAATTCCTATGGCGGAGAAAGTCGTCGAAGAATTTGTCGTGAGGCAAGGCTACAATCCCTTTCCTAAGGTGAGGTTTTCCGAACGTCCAGACGTTGCAGCAGCTCATTTATTAGAAGGGCATGTCATGATTATGGTCGATACCTCTCCAGTGGTGATTATTATGCCAACGACCTATTTTCATCATGTTCAGCATGCGGAAGAATTTAGACAGACACCTGCCTCGGAATGTATATTCGTTGGGTTCGTTTTCTTGGCATTTTTGCTCTATCTTTTTATTACCCTTATGGACCCTTTTTGTGATGCGACCCGAGCTATTACCCGATAATCTTGCTTTTATTGGTCCAAATGAAAAAGACTATGCGATTCCCGTCTTTCTGCAATTTCTTTTCGCTGAACTTGGGATTGATTTAATGAGGATGGCAGCTATTCACACGCCTACTCCATTGGCAACAGCGCTAGGGCTGGTTGCAGCCATTCTGATCGGGCAGATTGCGATTGACGTTGGACTTTTCTTACCTGAGGTGATTCTCTATCTTTCAGTGGCAGCCGTTGGTATGTTTGCAACTCCTTCTTACGAGCTAAGCATTGCCAATAAAATGCTACGCATCTTCTTATTGCTTCTTGTTTTCTTATTTAAGATACCAGGGTTTGTGATTGGTTGTACCCTCATTTTTGTTTCTTTAGCAGTGATGAAATCTTTAAAAACTCCGTATTTATGGCCGTTGGTTCCCTTTAACTTTAAGGCTCTCATGAGTATTGTCTTTCGTTACACTTCTCTTATGAACAAAACCAGACCTAGTATTGTTCATCCAAGGAACAAGAAAAAACAACCTTAAATTAGCAGGGGAATGCCTAGATTTCTAGGTGGATTAAGGATTGCGACCGTGACAAAAGTATGATATATTTTAGAAATTATTAAGTTGAGGGAGAGTAATCAAAATGTATCTACATGGCACTAGTCGAATTAATCAGATCGGGCATTTAGAAATAGGTGGATGTGATACAGTACATTTAGCTAAGGAATATGGAACCCCCTTATTCATTTACGATGAAGCCTATATTCGTCAAAAATGTCATGCTTTTGTTTCTGCTTTTAAACAGAAGGGAATTCAGGCACAGGTTGCCTATGCTAGTAAGGCTTTTAGCTGTATTGCGATGTGTCAGCTAGTAGAACAGGAAGGAATGTCACTTGATGTTGTTTCTAGTGGAGAGTTATTTACAGCACTCAAAGCGAACTTTCCCGCTGAAAAAATTCATTTTCATGGAAACAACAAAACAGCAGATGAATTGGAAATGGCATTAGAAGCCAAAATCGGCTGTTATGTGGTAGATAATTTTTATGAATTAGAGCTGTTGCATGAGCTAGCGAAAAGCCGCCAACAGGTCGTTAATATTCTCTTGCGAATCACCCCTGGAGTAGAAGCCCATACTCATGAATATATTACAACAGGTCAAGAGGATTCTAAATTTGGCTTTGATTTAATGAACGGTCAGGTAAGAAGAGCTTTGGAACATGCTATTCAACAGCCTTTTTATCATGTCTTGGGCTTGCATTCGCATATTGGATCTCAGATCTTTGAAACAGATGGTTTCCTACTGACGATTGAAAAACTAGCTGACGCTTTAGATGAACTAGAAAATGAATTAGATTGGAAGCTTAAGGTATTAAATCTTGGTGGGGGATTTGGCATTCGATATCGTGAAGAGGATACCCCTCTAGAAACGAAAGAATATGTTTATGCGATATGTGACAAAGTAACCGAAGAATGGACAAAAAGAGGAAAGAATATTCCAGAAATTTGGATTGAACCAGGTCGAAGCATTGTGGGTGATGCAGGAACAACGATTTATTCAATTGGAGCTCAAAAAGAGGTTCCTGGAGTTAGAAAATATATCTCTGTTGATGGCGGGATGAGCGATAATTTGAGGGTGGCTCTATACCAAGCCAAGTACGAAGCTGCCATAGCCAATCGCATGAGTGAAGTTTCCGAGGAAACGTATACAGTAGCAGGGAAACTATGTGAGTCTGGGGATATCTTAATTTGGGATCTAAACCTCCCCCAAGTGCAACAAGGAGATTTATTAGCGGTTTCTTGTACTGGTGCCTACGGCTACGCAATGGCGAATAATTATAACCGAATTCGAAGACCCTCTGTTTTATTCGTGAAAGACGGAGAAGCCTTCGAGGTTGTTCGCAGAGAAACCTTTGAAGACCTGATTCACAATGACATGCCAATCCGTTCCGAGGTCCCTCAAAAATAAGAGTAGTATCATATCGAACTAATAATTTGTTATAGTTAAATGTGAAAGTCATGGTTAAAGAACCATGGCTTTTTTTATGTTAATAAACAAGATGTTAAACCTCATGTAGAATTCTAATGCTAAGCCTAAAGCTTGTTGTTCGAGAAGAATCTATTGACAATTAACTCCATTGGTAATATAGTTAGTTACATAAGTAATGAACCAAATAAGATAGGAGAATGTGCATGAAACATTCGTTAGATGATCAAAAGCCGATCTTCATGCAAATTGCAGAACGTATTGAGGATGAAATTGTTAGAGGGGTATTAAAAGAGGGGGAACAGGTTCCATCGACCAATCAATTTGCTGTATATTATCAAATTAATCCAGCTACAGCGGCAAAAGGAATCAATCTATTGGTGGATCAAGGAATATTATTCAAGAGGAGAGGGATCGGAATGTTTGTAGCAGAGGGAGCTAAGCAAGGTTTATTAACGAAAAGAAAAAATCTTTTTTTCGAGGAATATATTGCTAGTATGTTAAAGGAAGCCGAAAAACTAAATATTTCCAAGCGAGATGTCATTGAAATGATCGAGAAGTTCAAAGGGGAGGAGTGAAAGAATGACTGACATCATTACATGTCAAGACCTGACGAAGAAATACAAAGACACGACTGCACTTGATGGCATAAGCTTTGCGCTAGAGCCAAATAAAATATATGGCTTACTGGGTAGAAATGGGGCAGGTAAAACCACATTGCTTCACTTGATCCATGCAGAAATAAGAGAAACGAGCGGCAGGTTGTTGATCAATGGTCAACCGCCGTATGAGAACGAGAAAGTATTAGAAGATCTGTGTTTTATTAAAGATAGTCAAAACTTCAAAAAAAGTCTGAAAGTAAAAGAGGTTCTTGAATTAGCTGCAATCTTTTATAAACATTGGGATCCTGTTTATGCCATGGAGCTAATCAGACAATTTAACTTGTCTCCCTCAAAAAAGGTAAAGTCATTATCAAAAGGAATGGAGTCAGCTTAGGAATTATTGTAGGGTTAGCGAGTCGGGCACCTCTGACCATTTTTGATGAACCGTATATTGGTTTAGATGCGGTGTCAAGACAATTATTCTACAATCTATTAATTCAGGATTTTATGGAGAATCCTCGTACTATTGTTCTTTCAACGCACTTGATTGATGAGGTAAGTAAAATTTTTGAGAAAATAATCATCATTGATCAAGGTAAGCTATTATTACTTGAAGAAGTTGAAGGCTTAAGAACAAAAGCATTTCATCTATCAGGTGAACATCATAAGCTTGATTCCTTCGTTCAAGGGAAAGAGATTATCCACACTGAATCCTTCGGCAATCAAGAAGTGATCGGCATCTTAGGAAATATTTCGGCTGAAGAGAGAAAACGCGCGGAAGAATTAGAAGTAAAAATCGATGTGATCCCAATACAGCAATTGATGATTTATCTGACGACTAAACCGAGTAAGATGCACGGTTTTAAGAAAGGGGAAGTATAAATGCTTGATCAATTTAAACCTATTTTTAAGCTGTATTGGCTTGATGTTCGATTTAGTTATATGATCTTCTGGATCATCTTGTTATCAACCTCTCTTTTTTTTGTTGGATTATCTTATTATATTTCTAATGGGGATATTTTCATTGGTGGAGGTATAGCTATTTACATATACCTCATGATTCATGCGCTGATTAATGTCAGTGAAACTCTTCCTTATGCTTTAGGGATGGGAAGTACTCGCAAAAAATATATGCAAGGAACGATCGTTTGTTCTGTGATCTTAGCTGCAGTTACCACCATTTTAGAATTTGTCTATTTTAAAGTATTCAGCATTGCGATCCTAGGACTCGACTATCCAGAAAACATACGTATTAGTTTTTTTAACCTTGAGGGCTTTTCACCTACATTTTTGCTCGGTTTGGAATTTGGACTCTGCTTGTTTATTCTAGCTTTTTTTCAACTTATTTCAATCCTGTATTATCGTTATGGTTATACTCCATTCTATTTCCTCTTCGCCATTTTTTTACTTCTCATAATGACTCCGCTAGGGAATGTTGGTAAATATTTCTTTGGAATATTAGATAACGTAGAAAATGCAATGTATCCTCTTCTCATTTTAGTAATGATAGGTACCGTTCTTTCCTTACTCTTTTCATGGTTGGTGTTACGAAATAGTCCGAGTAAACCAGCAAGAGGGTAAGAAATTTTTAAAATGCGCTTATTTGTAGTACACTATAAGAGATAGATATTAAAAGGAGTGTACATAACATGAGCAAACAAGCAAAAATTACATTAGCAAATGGATCAGAAGTCCTTATTGATCTATTTGAAAACGATGCACCTAATACAGTAGCCAACTTTGAGAAGCTAGTCAGTGAAGGGTTCTATAATGGACTAAGCTTTCACAGAGTGATTCCAGGTTTTGTGGCACAAGGCGGATGTCCACATGGAACAGGAACAGGCGGACCAGGGTATACAATCAATTGTGAAATCAACCCTAATAAGCACGAAAGAGGAACGCTTGCAATGGCTCATGCTGGACGTAATACAGGCGGTAGCCAATTTTATATCTGTTATCAGCCACAGCCTCATTTAGATGGACAGCATACTGTTTTTGGTAAGGTTATCAGCGGTATGGAACATGTAGATCAGTTCAAAGGCCAAGACAAAATGGAAAAAGTAGAAGTATACGAAGCATAATTTACACTGATCGCTTTATAGCTATGTAGCCCGTCAAAAAAATGATGGGCTTTTTGTTTGCAAAGATTATGATATAATTCAAAAAAAGGGAAAATGAATAAGGATCATAAACAGGGAGAAGGGATCGTGCCATGTATCATTTTACTAGAGATTACCCTATTTCACTTACAGAGGTCTTGCGCGCGGAGAAGGTTGTCTATCAACATCTGAAGCCAACTCAGCTCATTTATTATAAAGGACTATCTGATTTAATAGGGGCAGAGATCTATATTAAGCACG